>CAJUFP010000001.1 GCA_910585645.1 uncultured Hungatella sp.
AATTTTCAGGGTCTTACATACTGTTCAATCTTCGATTTTCAAGGTCCTGGGCTGTCTTCTTTTCAAAAGAAGCTTATATATATTAGCATATCTCTTTTGATCTGTCAACAGTTTTTTCAACTTTTTTCTCGGATATTTTCGATCCTTTTGGTCTTGCGCGCCCCGCTCTCACGGGGCGAGTCTTATAATAACAAATCTGTTTACAAAAGTCAACACTTTTTTTGGAATTTTTTAACTTTTTTTCAGACCTTTGAATCCACAGTAAACCAGAACGCAACCCCATCCTCCAGATTCTGTACGCCGCATTCTTTATGATGAGAATCTATGATGGCTTTCACGATTGACAATCCGATCCCGCTGCCTCCATATGCCCGGGTTCTGGCCTTGTCCACCTTATAGAATTTTGTCCACAGGTTAGGAAGGGCCTCAGGGGGGATCGGCGTCCCTGTATTTTTCACCGTGACCCTTACATCCTCCCCCAATTCTTCTATTATAATAGAAATAACTCTCTCTCCGTCCAGATGATTCAGGGCGTTGCTGACATAGTTGGTTACTACCTCCTCGATCTTAAATTCATCTGCCCATACGTATACCGGGTGATCGCAGCGAAACATAATAACAGCCTGTTTCTGTTCAATTAAGATTTTGGCGGCAGCCAATACCCCATGAATCAGTTCCACCAGATCAAATCGCTCCATAGTCACCATGTCATTTCCCGATTCCAGGGCATTGAGGGTCAAAAGCTGCCGGACCATGGTGTTCATTTTGTTGGCCTCATCCATGATAACTTCACAGTAATAGTCCCGGCTCTCCTTGTCCTCAGCCATGCCCTCGATCAGCCCCTCCGCATACCCCTGGATCAGGGCAATGGGGGTCTTCAGTTCATGGGATACATTGCCGATAAATTCCTGCCGCATCTCGTCAATCTGGTTTTTCTCCTCAATGTCCTTTAACAGCTGGTTGTTGGCAGACTTTAGCTCCCCGATGGTCTCCTTTAATTTGTCTGACAGAACATTGACACTGTTGCCAAGGGCTCCGATCTCATCCTGGGCGTCTTCCCGGTACTTGGCGTCAAAATCCAGGTGGGACATGCGCTCTGAAATATGGGCAAGCTGTAAGATCGGAGAAGTAACTTTTTTTGTGGTAAAATACACCACAATACTGCCAAGAACCAGAGCAATAATCCCCACATAGGCTAAGAATTTGTTGGACAGCTGCACGCTTTCCCGGATGCTTGCCAGAGGAGTGGACATGATGAAAATGGTCCGGTTATCCGTGTAGTATCCCCAGCTTTCCAGGTAGAACGATTTTGACCGGACATCATATGTTTTTTGGATGGTATAGTTGTCCTCCTCCAGAATCAGTTCTGTCCTGGGATTGTTTCTTCCCACCATGTACTGAAAAACCCGGTCCATCATAAAATTCACATCCCGGGTGGACGCTACCACCGGTGTGTTGCTGAAACTGTCAATAATTACCATCGTAATATTGTACTGGTCTCCCAGGTTCCGCAGAAGCTCAATGGCCGGAGTCTGAATCTCTTCCCCGCGGCTGTCTGTGATAAATTCGTCGTTGATACTTCCCCCAGCCTCCCATTTCTCCATAACCAGCTGATTCATCTTGGTATAACTCAGCTGCAGGGCGTCTATCTTCTGGTTTATATAAAACCATTCCAGCATCCAGTTGTTCACACACCAAATGCCTATAAGGATGGCGGCCATAAGGCCTATGAAGATCATGGTAAAGCGCACTCTTATAGAACGTTTCATACTCTGCCTTTACACCCCCGCCACCTCGAATTTGTACCCCATGCCCCAGATGGTCTTAATATACTCCCCTTTGCTCCCCATTTTGCTGCGCAGTTTTTTTACATGGGTGTCAATGGTCCTGGCGTCTCCGAAATAGTCGTAGTTCCACACATTGTTCAGAATCTTTTCCCTGGACAGGGCAATCCCCTGGTTATCCACAAAGTAGGACAGCAGCTCAAACTCCTTAAAGCTTAATTCCACCGGGGTTCCGTCAATGGTGACCTGGTGAGCCGCCTTGTTGATATCAATGCCTCCCACCTGGATCACATCGCTGGCCGCGGCGTTGCTTCGTCTCAAAATCGCCTCCACCCTGGCAGCCAGAATCTTGGGACTGAAGGGCTTGGAAATGTACTCGTCCACTCCCAGCTCGAACCCTTTCAGCTCGTCCCGCTCCTCCCCCCGGGCCGTCAGCATGATGATGGGGGTCTGGGAATACTGGCGGATGGCCTTGCAGACCTCCCACCCGTCCATCTTCGGCATCATCACATCCAGAATGACCAGCGCAATATCCTTCTGCTTAAAGAATATGTCCACCGCGTTTTCCCCGTCCTCTGCCTCTATGACAGAAAACCCCTTTATTGTCAGGAAATCTTTTACCAGTTTTCTCATTCTGGCCTCGTCGTCCACCACCAGTATTTTTAGATTCTCCATGGTAAAGCCTCCTTTTTCTCTGTATTAATGCCATTTTATCAGATAATGATTCATATTTCTATGGGTTCACAGAGATTTCACAGTTATGCCTGCAGCAAAAAGCAGAGGCGCTGCCAAACATCCCCGCTGCAAGTACCCTCGCAGAATCGGCATATTTATCAGTTCCTCTGCCTTCTCTCTCTTCAATCACTTCCAAAATCTCCGCGTTTCGTCACAGGCCTTTCCCCATGGGCGTTTCTGCCTGTATCTACGCCTCTTCCCCCTGGGCGATCTCAATGCCCAGCTCCTGAAGCTGTTTTTCGTCTACCGGAGCGGGGGCCTCGGTCATGAGGCAGGACGCGTCCTTTACCTTGGGGAAGGCGATAACGTCCCGGATGCTGTCCGCTCCCACCATCAGCATGGCCAGGCGGTCCAGGCCGTAGGCCAGCCCTGCGTGGGGCGGAACGCCGAACTTAAATGCCTCCAGAAGGAATCCGAACTGCTCGTTTGCCTTCTCCGGCGTAAACCCTAAAACTTCAAACATCTTTGCCTGGATGTCCGCCTGGTGGATCCGGACGGAACCGCCGCCCAGCTCCGTGCCGTTGAGCACGATATCGTAGGCTTTGGCCCTGACTGAACCCGGGTCCTCGTCGATCTTGCCCCAGTCCTCCTCCATGGGCATGGTAAACGGATGATGCATGGCCACGAACCGTCCCTGCTCTTCGGAGTATTCCAAAAGGGGGAACTGGGTGACCCACAAAAACTTAAAGTCGTCTTTCTTCAAAAGGTCCTGCTGCCTTGCCAGCTCCAGACGGAGATTGCCCAGCACGTCCCACACTACCTTGTTCTTGTCAGCGGCAAAGAGAAGGAGATCTCCCGGTTTGCCGTCCATGGCAGCTGTCAGGTCATGCAGCTGCTCTTCGGTCATAAATTTGGCGAAGGAGGATTTGTAGGAGCCGTCCTCCAAAACAGCCAGATAGGCCAGCCCTTTGGCTCCGAAGCCCTTGGCAAACTCCACCAGGGCGTCAATCTTCTTGCGGGCCATGCCGCCCTGGCCCTTGGCATTGATTCCCCGGACGCTTCCGCCCTGGTCCAGGGCGTTTTTGAACACGGCGAACTCACAGTCTCTCACCACAAAGGACACGTCTTTCAGCTCCATGCCAAAGCGCAGGTCAGGCTTGTCGGAGCCAAAGCGGTCCATGGCCTCCTGCCACGTCATCCTGGGGATGGGCATGGGAATCTCCACATCCAGCAGCTCCTTAAACAGCCTCTGAAGCAGACGCTCATTGACATCGATCACATCGTCCACATCCACAAAGGACAGCTCCATGTCGATCTGGGTAAACTCCGGCTGGCGGTCTGCCCGAAGATCCTCATCCCGGTAGCATCTGGCCAGCTGGAAGTAACGGTCATAGCCGGAGCACATCAGCAGCTGTTTGAACAGCTGGGGAGATTGGGGCAGGGCGTAGAAGGAGCCCGGGTGTACCCGGCTGGGTACCAGATAGTCTCTGGCTCCCTCAGGCGTGCTCTTTATAAGGGTGGGAGTCTCAATCTCCAGAAAGCCTTCCTCTGCCAGAAATTTTCTGGTGAGAATGGCGATATTGCTTCGAAACATCATGCTTCTTTGCAGGTCAGGCCGCCTTAAATCCAGGAAGCGGTATTTTAGCCGCAGCTCTTCCTTGGTCTTGGAGTTCTCCTCAATGGGGAAGGGCGGGGTCTCGGACTCTGACAGGATCCGCAGGCCCGATGCCCGCACCTCGATGGCTCCTGTGGCCAGGTTTTCATTGACGCCGCCGGACCGGGCCTCCACCTTTCCTGTGACGGCGATGACAAACTCGCTGCGCAGCTTCTCCGCCTTTTCAAAGCTTTCCGCCCCGCAGTCGCTCTCCTCAAAAATAATCTGCAAAATCCCGCTTCTGTCCCTCAAGTCCACAAAAATAATGCCGCCTTTATTCCTGCTCTTCTGCACCCAGCCCATGACCGTGACATGCTCGCCTATATTGGCCGTGCCAAGCTCCGTACATCTGTGGGACCGCTTCAGCCCCATCATTGATTCTGCCATAATCTCCTCCATTTCTGCCAGCGGGTTCTTTTGTGATACCGCCCCGCCGCCCTTTGATGTTTAAAGTCCCAGAGCCTGCTTCCTACTTAAGCGCTTCCCTGTAAAATTCCCTGAACTGCGTGTAACCGTCTTTCTGCAGCTGCTCTTTCTGGAACTTCTTGTTCTTGTTCATCTGGGCCACCAGAACCTGGGCGCCTTCTGCCCGGGCTTTCATGGCCTCATTGATCACGTCTCCTAGCCGCTTGCTGTCCAGTCCCTTTTCGAAGAGGTAGGCGATCTTTTCCTCCTGGTCCGGAACCTGGAAGTTTTGATCCGTCAGGATGGTGACGATCCGCTCAAATCCGATGGAGAAGCCGCAGGCCGGGGTCTCCATGCCGGTAAACTTGCCGATCATCTTGTCGTAGCGGCCGCCGCCTGCCACGGAACCGCCGAAGCCCTCCATGGCCACCTCGAAAATGGTTCCCGTATAGTAGGACATCCCCCGTACCAGGGTGGGGTCAAATTCGATGTTAAATTCCGCCACAGCCACGTCTTTCACCGTATCCATAATGTGGGCCAGTCCCTGGGACACACTCTGGGGCATCACGTCTTTTAACAGCTCTCCCAGTCTGCGCACGCCGTCGGCATCCTTGCTTACTGTGGTGAACAGGCCAAGGTATTTATCCACCTGGTCCTCCCCGCAGCCGTTTTCCAGAAGCTCCGCCTTTACGCCGTCCATGCCGATCTTGTCCATCTTGTCCAGGGTGATAAACACCTGGTCGTAGGACTCCTTAGGAAAGCCGCACCAGGCGGCCATGCCTTTTAAGATCCCGCGGTCGTTGATCCGCACCGTGAAGGAATTGTTAGGGCAGATCTTTCCCAGGGCCGTGGTGGTGGCCAGGATCAGCTCAATCTCCGCCAGGGAGGTGGCGTCCCCAAGAATGTCGATGTCGCACTGCACAAACTGGCGGAAACGCCCTTTCTGGGGCCGGTCAGCCCGCCACACGCTGCCCATCTGCAGGGCCTTAAACGGGGACGGGAGGGACGCCGCGTTGTTGGAGTAGTATCTGGCCAGGGGTACGGTCAGGTCGTAGCGGAGCCCGCCGTCCACCAGATCCTCGTCGGACCGGGCGTTCTCCAGATTCAGCTTCTCGCCTCTTTTTAGGATCTTGAATATCAGTTTTTCATTGTCCCCGCCCTGTTTGCTGGTCAGATTCTCGATGTGCTCCACGCACGGAGTCTCGATCTGGGAGAAGCCGAAGGCTCTGTAGGTCTCCTGGATCTGACTCATGACATAGTTTCGGATCTGCATCTCCCCGGGCAGGATATCTTTCATGCCGGTTACCGGCTTTTTCTTCAATGCCATAGATTTTCCCCGCTTTCTTCCTCTTTTAATCCTGTTTTGTGTAAACGATTATACTATTACTGTCCGTAAATGGCAATGTTTTTATGATGTTTTGGGGCTGCTTAAATTTCTTGCGTTTTTTTCATATGGTGTGTATACTATAACCATGAAAAGAAACGGCTATATACAGCATTTATTTATTTTGTTGGGGACTATGATCACTTTCGTCGTCCTTCTGCTGGGCGGCATCGCGTTTTATGGAAAGACCCAGATTGAAAATGAGCTTTTCTTTGTAAACAAGCGCTCTCTAAAGCAGATCGGCCTTGGCACCAGCTTAAAGCTGGCGGAATATAACCATTTAAGCAGCAAAATTGCCAATGACAGCCATATCATCGACATGCTGAGTCAAAATGAGGATGTCCGCAACGGCGATGCCGTGGAAAAAGCGACTCAGGAGATCCTTGACAGTTATGCCTGGACCTATTCTGAATATAACGCCCTTGTTTATACCTATGTTATGTCCAAAGAGGGAACTCTCTACCCCAGCGCTTACAGCCGGGACACCGCTATGGAACTGATCCTGGAATATTTTGATTTTGATGATTTTCTTGCAAAACCGGATGTTTTTTATTATCAGCCGACCATTGAAAACAAAAAGGAAAAGGGTGTAACCCGCTATTCCTTTTTTTTGATACGAAAAATAAAGGACCATATTACGGAAGAAGTGTATGGCTATGTTATTTTAAATATCAGCGAAAAGAATCTCTATGACACCTATAAGGATCTGATCGATACAGGCAAAAACTTTTATATTACCGACCCTGACGGCATGATCATCTCCGAAAAAGACAAACAGCGGATCGGGACTTTCTGCGGCGTCAAGATCAGCCAGATCATCGCCGGCGGTCATGAGGATAAACTGGTCCTGTGTGATAACCGGGGAAAGGAGTCGTATTTTCTCTACTATGAGATCCCCCAGACCGGCTGGTATCTGGTTGAGACGATTGAAACGTCAGGGCTTTTGGTATCTCTCGGAAAATTTAATCTGCTGATCGTGGGAACTATGGCCGCGGTGGTTATTCTCCTGCTTTTCATCTTAAATTTCTTTTTGAAGGCTATTTCAGAACCTGTTATGGCGGTGAAAGTGCGGATGACGGAGGTGGCGGACGGCAACATGCAGGTATGCCTCCCTGAATCCGGGAAAGGCGAATTTGGGGAAATGGCCAGGGCATTTAACTATATGGTCAACCAGATGAACGAATCCATGGATGCGGTGAAGGAGGAGGAAAAGCAAAAGCGCCTTGCGGAACAGGATTTTCTCCGGGCGCAGATCAACCCTCATTTCATCTACAATACGTTAAGCTCCATTCGTTTTTTTGTGGAGATGAACCGAAATAAAGAAGCGGAGGACATGCTCTATCATTTTTCCAGGATCCTGCGAAAGTCCCTGTCAAACCCCAATGCGTTTGTGACCATCGGCGCGGAGCTTGAGACCATTAAAGACTATGTGGAGCTTCAGAAAAAGAGGTACGAAAACAGTTTTATTGTGGAATATGAGATTGATCGTGAAATCCTTGAAAATAAAATCCCTGTATTTATTCTCCAGCCCATTGTGGAAAACGCGATTTTTCACGGGATGACGCCGGAAAGGGTCTGCCGGATCCTGATCAGAGGCTTTGAACAGGGAGATTGCCTGTATTTGCTCATCTCTGACAACGGCCGGGGCATCAAATCAGAACAGTTAAACCAGCTGTTCTTAAAGGAAGGCCATCTGAGCAAGGTGGGAATCCAAAACGTTCACGAACGAATCCAGCTGAATTTCGGAGAGGAGTACGGTTTAAAAGTAGAGAGTGTTGAGGGAAAAGGAACTACGGTAACTTTTGTTTTGCCAAGGAGAACGGAATGTTAAGTGTGTTGATTGTTGATGATGAGGCTCCCATCAGGGATTGGGTGGAATACTGTCTAAAGCGGGAGCCGGAAAAAATACAGATCCTGGGCGTGGCCAAAAGCGGGGAGGAGGCTTGTTCCCTGGTGAAAAACCAGATCCCGGGAGTGATCATTACCGATATCCGCATGCCGGGTATGAGCGGCCTGGAACTGATGAAATACATGCGTGAGCGGGCGCCCTACACGGAGTTTATCATTCTGACCAACTACGCGGAGTTTTCTTACGCCAAGGAGGCGATCTCCTGGGGAGCCAGGGAATATCTGCTGAAATCGGAAATGAAAGCCGATGATCTGATCCGCATTTTAAATAAGATTGAGGAGGAAAAACTACGGATCAGACACAGCAAAAAACAGCAGCGGCTTCCCAACGGCTTTGTGGATCTGTACGGCTTGTATCAGACGGACCAGGATTCCGCACGCAGGGAGTTTCTAACGGATATCGGCGTCC
This sequence comes from uncultured Hungatella sp., assembly GCA_910585645.1. Lineage (GTDB taxonomy): Bacteria > Bacillota > Clostridia > Lachnospirales > Lachnospiraceae > UBA3402. Next base: position 8,220 of record CAJUFP010000001.1, read on the forward strand.
GGACAGAGGAGGCCTGCCAGGTCCTCTGTTTTGGCCAGAGCCGGCCTGAAAAACAGGGGGAGTTTTTCACTTCCCTGGCAGCCGCGGAGGGTGTGAGCCGCTGTATTCCGGCGTCAAGAAACGAATACCTGCTGCTGATCCTTCAGGACGCCCATCCAAGGAAGCTAAAAGGCGCGGGAAAACGCATGGCTGAAAAAATCCTGGATTCCCGCAATACCGTGGTGGGGATCAGCCATTGTTTTTCGGATACGGAGGATTTTATTACGGGCTTAAAGCAGGCCATCACGGCCTATGAGTACCATTTTCTTTCGGAAAATCAGCGAATGTTCGATTATGACAGTCTGGCCCTCTTACCTCAGCTTAATTTTGAGATGGTAAGGTCCAAATATCAGGAAATCCAGACAGCTTTATCGTACAATCAGTATGATCAGGCGCTGGTTTATCTGGAACAATGGTTTTCCATGTTAAAGGGCATCCGGGCCCAGGACGTGGAATGGGCCGTGGAACGATGCCGCCGTCTGGTCCTTATGGTGGAGGAGCAGTGTTTTCATTTGGACCCTTCTGAGGAGAGGGAGGCCAAAATAGGCTTTCTTCCGAAGAATTTATGGGAATGTAAAGATTATTGTGAGCAGCTGATCCAAAAGCTGTACGATAAAAAGAACGGGAAATATTCCCAGTCCATTGAGCAGGCTCTGAACTATATTCACAACAATTATAATAAAGATATTTCCCTTGTCCACGTGGCCGGAAGCATCTTCCGGTCTCCCGAATATTTTTCCAGGCTTTTTAAGGAGGAGGTGGGGGAGAATTTCAGCACTTACCTGATACGCTACCGCCTAAACCGCGCCCGGGAGATGCTGAAAAAGACGGATATGAAGATATCGGAGATCTCCTATCAGGTAGGCTACTCCACTCAGAGTTATTTTTCACGCCTTTATAAAAAATATATGGGGAAAACTCCGGAGGAAGAGCGCTCTAAATCATAACATTCCAAAAGGGAGCCGCCTCGTTTGACAGCTCCCTTTTTTCTTAGTCTGTGTTTCCCTCTGCTTCTCTTACCAGGCGGATCACGCGGCTGCTTCCCAGCCGGCCAGCCCCCAGACGAAGGAAACGCCGGGCGTCTTCCAGCGTGGAGATCCCTCCTGCCGCCTTGATCTTTACGCCTTCTCCCACATGTTCCGCAAACAGTTCCACATCCTCAAAGGTGGCGCCAGAGGTGGAAAAGCCTGTGGAGGTCTTGATATAATCTGCCTGGGCGGATGTTACGACCTGGCACATGCGGATCTTTTCTTCTCTGGTGAGAAGGCAGGTCTCGATGATCACTTTGAGGATCCTGCCGCCGCACGCGGCCTTGACTTTTCGGATCTCCTGTTCTACCTGATCAAACAGTCCGTCTTTGACCCATCCAAGGTTTATGACCATATCAATCTCATCGGCTCCGTCTTTGACGGCCTGCTCTGTCTCAAACACTTTTACTTCCGTGGAAGAGTATCCGTTCGGAAAGCCGACTACCGTGCAGAGCGCCATGTTCTCTCCCACATATTGTTTGGCCTGTCTGATGTAAGAGGGCGGAATGCACACGGAGGCTGTGCCGTAAGCCATGGCTTCTTCACACAGCTGACGGACGGATTCCCAGCCGGCTGTCTGCGCCAGCTGTGTGTGGTCCACATGTCTTAATATTTCTTTTGGGTCCGTTATCCTGGCATAAACCAGTTTCCGCTCTTTTGGCTTCTCCTCCCCTATTTTATAGGCTGTTGTCAGCCGTTGTGCCGCGTCTTTGACAAGTTTTTCGTCTGATGTGTACAAAACTGCCAGCGTGTCTCCTTCCTCCACATAGTCTCCGTATTTCTTTACCAGGCGGATTCCGGCGGACATATCGATCACGTCTTCTTTTTTGCTTCTGCCGGCTCCCAGCCCCACGCAGGCCAGGCCGATCTCCTCGGCGTCCATAGCCTGTATGTATCCGGCTGATACGGCTTTTACTGGTACTTGTATCTCTGCCTGTTTAAATTTGCCGGGATCTTTCACATACTGACTGTCTCCGCCCTGGCACTCTACCATTTCTATCAGTTTTTTTAACGCGGAGCCGTCCTCAATGGCTTTGCGGGCCATGGCCCGGCACTCTTCCACGGTTCCCTTTCCGGCCAGGAAAAGCATTGCCGAAGCCAGTTCCAGACATACGAAGGTCAGATCTTTTGGCCCGCTGCCTTTGAGGGTTTCCACTGCTTCCGCCACCTCAAGGGAATTTCCGACGGCGTATCCAAGGGGTATATCCATATCCGTGATCAGGGCGCAGCACTGCCTCCCTGCCCTGGTTCCGATGGCCACCATCTTTTCGGCCAATCGGATGGAGTCGTCCAGGGTCTTCATAAACGCGCCGCTTCCCGTTTTTACATCCAGCACGATTCCGTCGCTTCCCGCCGCGATCTTTTTGCTCATAATGGAGGCGGCGATGAGAGGAACGCTGTCTATGGTAGCTGTTACGTCCCGAAGCGCATACAGCTTTTTATCCGCGGGAACCATATTGCCTGACTGTCCGATTACCGCTATATTGCAGCGGTTTACAATATCGTAAAATTCGTCTTTGGGAATGGCTGTGCGCATCCCTGGTATGCTTTCCATTTTATCTACGGTACCGCCGGTATGGCCAAGGCCCCGCCCTGAGACTTTTGCCACCTTCACTCCCAGGGAGGCTACGATGGGGCCTACGATCAGCGTGGTCTTGTCCCCCACGCCTCCGGTGCTGTGCTTGTCCACCTTGATCCCCTGGATGGCTGACAGATCCGCCATTTCCCCGGAGGAGGCCATGGATAGGGTCAGCTCCGTCATCTCCTCGTCTGTCATCCCTTTAAAGCAGATAGCCATCAGCATGGCTGCCATCTGATATTCCGGGATCCTGTCTTCTGTAAATTCCCGGACGATGTACCGGATTTCTTCTTTTGTCAGGGCTTCTCCGGCTTTTTTCTTTTCAATCAGATCATACATTCTCATAATTTTGTTCTCCTGTGTCAAATGAGTCTGTTTACCCAGATCGGGCTGGTCCACGCCATATGTTCATCTTCCTGTATGACTTTCACATAGTAGCAGTCTCCGTTTTTCCACCGGGGATCTGTATAAGAGAAATCACAGATCCCGTCCGCGGCTTCTTTCTGCGCCAATACATGGTTATTCTTCACGATCTGCACGTTAGCTTTGTCCACCGCCATGACGCTGACATCCAGAACAACCGGCTCTCCTTCTTTTATCTTGATCTCCTGGCCCATATGGGCGGTGCCTGCCTTCAGAGATGCCAGGATCCTGGCGCCTGTAGTCGCGTAGGTAAACCGGTCGTACATGGCGTCGTAGATGGCCTCCCGGCTAAATTCCGGGACGATCACCGCGAAAATCCCGCCTTCTACACCGTGCTCCATCTGATGGGAGTCGCTTCCTGCCGTAAAGCCTATGCGGTATCGTTTTGCCAGGGCATCCTGCACGGAGCGTCCCTCCATCTTTTTTATATTCTTTGTATATTTAGACCGGCTTTCAAAGTCCTCGAAGTTGGCGTGTCTGGAAAAGATCTCCGCCAGACGCTGGATCTGTTCATCATGGAAATCCCAGTCCGTAGCAGCGCTGACAACGACCCAGTCTGCTGCCGGATGATGGGGAAACGCCATGGCTTTGTATTCTTTCAGACTTTCAAACAGTTTAAAGGGCGTCATGCCTCCCACGTCGCCGGACCGGAAGATGTCTCCCTCATCTCCCCGATAATAGATATTTTTGTGCCCGTAATCGTACCGATACTCATTTGGGGTCCACTCGTATGCCAGAAAGCAGGACAGTTCTCCGTCTGTGTTCATCAGGCGGTTGGTTGTCCGCATCCACTCCCACTCTGACTGGGAGATCCAGTCCGGATAGCAGTCATGGTCTGTGAGGGCGGTAAAGTCAAGATCGGCTTTCGCCCTCGCGTAGTGGTAATACTGGTCGATCTCCCCCGCGCCGTCTGAGATCCCGCTCTGTCCATGAATGTCTCCAAATAACAGCATGCTGCCCTCGTACCCGTTTTTCTTAAGCCATGCCTCTACCTCATCTTTTGTTCTGCTTTCAAATTTCTTTTCTGTGGGGATGGGCTGGACAAACCTGTCAACGGAGTTTTCTACCTCATGGTCAAAAAACGGCTCCATCTCGTTTATATCCATCACGTTGTAAATAATACTGGCATTGCGGTCAAAATGTCCGTTTTTATTGGCGTACTGCCATAGGAGATGAACGCGGTCTTCTTCGTCCACCATAACCGCCGGGTGAACCGCGCAGTGCCCGTCATTGTAGGACATTACAACCGGCTCGGACCACTGGCCTCCTTTTTTTCTGTAGCGCACATTGATATTGTATTTTCCCCATGTATAGGCAAATACATTGGTGCCTTTTTTGTTGGAGGACGCCGAAATATCATGGTACCAGTTTTTGTTGGTGGACAGGGCCTGACTGTGCTCACAGATCACCTGACCGTCTTCCATGCGGATGTCTGCCACACAGTAGGAAAATACTGCCAATGCCCCTAACTCGTACCAGCACACTGCCGCGCCCTGGGCCGTGGGGATCACGATGGGGCGCGTCCCCCAAAGTTTGGTGCTGTTGACCTTTACTTCTTTGCTCCACCCATGGCTTCCTTTTACTCTCACGAAAATGTCATATGTATTTTTATCTTTCTCGCCGGCATGTTCCTGGTAGGAGTCGTATACCATATAGGTATTGCCGTCTCCGCCTACGCAGCCTGTGGGGCGGTAGGCTTTTTGGGATTCTGAGATGACTTCCGCCAAAGAAACGGATGTCTCGGACAGGTACTGTTTTACGCATCTGCTGAATCCTTTTCCCTGATCATTGTACACCACCGCCAGTTGATCTCCCTCTACAAAGAGGAAGGGATAGAATAAAGCTTCTCCTTTGGCCACGGTTATGACAGGGCTGCAGCTTCCTTCTTTCATATAGCGGGCAAGGATCTGCCATCCTTTGCCGGCAGTCTCTGACCACGCGTACCAGACGGCGTCTCCAAAGGAGCATATGACCGGGCGCAGGGCCTCTCCTTCTCCTGAAATCTTCTTCTTGTCCCGCACCTGCCCGGATTCCAGTGTGCCCCCATAGACGGCGTCATGGCGGTTTTTATATTCCTGCCAGCAGACATACAGCTTCTTGTCTTCTCCCATGGCGATGCCCGGGTACTGGCTGCTGCTGTCCAAAATGTCTGTCAGTTGTCTGCTTCTGGTTTTCATAAATTCACTCATATGGTTTTTGTCCTTTCATCATTCATCATCATATTTGCCTACGCCTTCCGGCGCTTTTATATGTTTTACTCCAATGGTCAGCACCAGCAGCGTCACCAGATACGGCAGCATCTGGATCAGCTGGGTCGGAACCGCCCCTCCCTGAAAATAAATCTGCAGGGCGTCGCAGAATCCGAACAGAAGCGCGCAGACGATCACGCCTGCCGGATTATATCTTGAGAGAATCGCCACGGCCACGGCAATATATCCCCGTCCGGCTGTCATGTCCCGGACAAACATATCCATGTGGTTCAGGGAAAGGAACGCGCCTCCGAAACCTGCCAGCATTCCGCAGATCAGTACCGCGATGTATTTTATCTTGTGAACCCGGATTCCCATGGTAGCCGCGGCTTTTGGATTTTCTCCTACCATCCTTAACCGAAGGCCGAACCTGGTTTTAAACAGCGCAAACCAGCTTACCAGCACCATGAGAGCCATGATATAGGCGTTGACGGACAGTTTGCCCAGGATCGGTCCCACCATGGGGATCCCCAGAAGGAATCCTGCCGTGGTCTGGACGCTTGCCACCTGGGGGGAGTTGCCCCGGTTATTCCAAAGCAGCTGCATCAGCAGCGTTGTCGCGGCCAGGGCCAGCAGATTAAGACCAATGCCGCTGATTACCTGGTTTACTTTGTACCGCACGCTGAGCAGTCCGTGGAGAATACCGATCAACATGCCTCCTGCCATGCCGCACAGAAAACCGATCCAGGCATTGTGAAAGAAATAGGAACCTGCCACGCCAAAAAACGCTCCCACCATCATCATGCTTTCCAGTCCTAATGCCATAATTCCGCTCCTTACGGAAAATACGCCTCCCACAGCGGCAAAGACCAGCGGAATGGACATGACGATGGTTGATACAAGAATCGAATCCAAACTATGTAAAAAATCCATTTTTTCTCCTTCCTGCCATCAGAATCTCTTTCACCAGAAGGGGAGCTGCCACCAGGATGACTACCAGAGCCTGTATTACGTTTATAAAGTCTGTGGGAATGCTGGTGGTCCGGTTTAAAACCATGGCTCCTGAGCGGAGAGCCCCGAAGATTACGCCCGCGAAGATCACGCCAACCGGATTTTCTCCTGCCAGCGCAGCCACCGCGATACCGTCAAATCCGTATCCCGGCGAAAATCCTTCTATATATCTCCGGTCCACTCCTGTGACATGGCAGGCTCCTGCCAATCCGGCGATGGCGCCGCTGATAAACATGGCAGTTACCATCATCTTCCCCACGTCGATGCCTGCTGTCTCGGCTGCTTTGCTCCCCATTCCCACACAGCGGATCTCGTATCCTTTTACGGTCCGTTCCATAAAGAACTTGACGGCCACGCAGGCCAGCACAGCCAGCACAATGGCAAAGGTCAGCTGATATTTTGCAATGATCCGGGGAAGCATGGCTGTAGGCAGAACTTTTTCTGTCTGGGACACCGCTCCTTCTGCTTTCAATGGTCCGTTGACCAAGTAGGAGCAGAAGAGTTTTGCGATCTCATTGAGCATGATCGTGGCAATCACTTCATTGGAGCCGAATTTTATCTTTAAAACGCCTACAAAGGCCGCGAATATTCCGCCTGCTGCCATTCCCAGAATCAGGGTTAACGGCAGGTGAAGAATGACGGGAAGCCCCAGATCCAGATTGCCCAGAATGGCTGCCGTCATAGCGCCAAACAAAAGCTGGCCTTCTACTCCAAGGTTGATCAGAGTGGTTTTTTTGGCAAGAGTGAACGCAAGGCCGGTAAAAATCAGCGGGGTGGCCTGGGTAAGGGTCTGGGCCAGACCGCTTTTGCTTTGGAACGCCCCGGCAAAGATGGCGCCGAATGCTTCAAAGGGGTTGTATCCGCACACAGCCATGATGATCCCGCTGATCATGATGGCCAGGATCAGGGAAACGATTGGCAGCATCACTCCATTTATCTCAAATGGCCCTGGGATTTTTTGTTTTTTCTGCTCACGTCTCAACTTGTTTTCCCTCCTCTCCCCTGCCGCCTCCGGTCATCCACAGCCCCAGTTCTGTTTCGCTGGCCTGGCCGGCTCTGAACTCTTTTTCGATCTTTCCGTCATAGATCACGCCGATCCGGTCGCTCAGGCAGCGAACCTCATCCAGATCTGCTGAGATCAGAAGGATCGCCTTGCCCTCGTCTCTGAGATCCAGAAGTTTATTGTGGATGTATTCCATGGCTCCCACATCTACGCCTCTTGTAGGCTGGGCCACAATGATGATGTCCGGATCCTCGCTGAATACTCTGGCTATAACCACCTTCTGCTGGTTGCCCCCTGAAAGAGAGCGGACCAGGGCTTTTGTTCCGGAGGATTTGATCTTGTATGTATCTGACATTTTTTCCGAATACGCCTGGATATCTTTGATCTTCAAGAGTCCTTTGTCTGAAAATCGGCTGTTTTGGTGATACCCAAGGATGATATTTTCTTCTATTGACATGTCCATGATCAGGCCTCTGGTCATGCGGTCTTCCGGTATATGTCCGACTCCGTTTCTAAGGAAGTGTTTCGCGTCTCCGTCAATGGTTTCTTTGCCTTTTGTAATGCTTCCTTCTTCTGGTTTGCGCAGGCCGGTCAATGTCTCGATCAGCTCTGTCTGTCCGTTTCCCTCAATGCCCGCGATACCGTAAATCTCTCCTTTATGAACCGTGATATTGATGTGGTCCAGCACTTTTTTCTGATTCCGGTCCAGAAGGGTCAGATCCGAAATCTTCAGGCAGGCTTCTCCGATTCCGGTATTTTCTCTCACAATCGCCAGATCCACGTCTCTTCCCACCATAAGCTTTGCCAGGTCGCTGGTCCCAAGCCCTTCAAGGCTAAGCCCCTGTTTTACCATCCTGCCGTCGCGAAGCACGGAGATCCGATCCGCGATCTCCATGGTCTCCTTTAGTTTATGGGTGATGATCACAATACTTTTTCCTTCGCTTTTCAGCTTTTGCATCACCCGAAACAGCTCTCCCACTTCCTGGGGGGTAAGTACGGCCGTAGGCTCGTCCAGGATCAGAATGTCCGCTCCCCGGTAAAGGGCTTTCAGGATTTCCACCCGCTGCTGCTCTCCCACGGAAAGGTCGGACACTTTCGCTGTGGGCGAAATATGGAATCCGTACTGATCGATCATTTCCCCTACTTTTTTCACAGCTGTTTTATAGTCAAAGCGGATTCCTTTTACAGGCTCGCTTCCTACTACAATGTTCTCTGTTACGGTCATGACCTGAGCCAGCATAAAGTGTTGGTGAACCATGCCGATCCCCAGTTGGATGGCGTGATAGGGATCTTTTACGGCCTGTTTTGTTCCGTTGATCCAGATCTCGCCTTCATCGGGCCTGGTCATTCCGTACAAGATCTTCATCAGGGTTGATTTGCCGGCTCCGTTCTCCCCAAGGAGGGAATGGATCTCTCCTTTTTCGACGCAAAAGTCGGCGTGATCCACAGCTGTCACCAGAGGGTACTGTTTGACTATCTGTTTCATAACAACCGCATCCACAAATGTTCCTCCTATCAATGGGTAAAGTATTGATTTTCTGCCAGCCAGGCGTCCAGTTCTTCTGCTGAGCTGCATGGCGCAAGTTTTCCGTCGATGATCTGCTGTTTGATCTCTTCTACGATCTCCAGAGCTTCTTCCGGAAGAGCCGCGTTGGAGTTGGCTGTGTCGTAGCCTACGGAGCCTTCTTTGATCCCGCTGATATGGACTCCTGCCTCCCAGGTTCCCTTGATCGCCGCTTCTACTTCTTTGTAGACCATCTCGTCTACATTTCTCAAAGCCGTGGCCACAATGTAATCGGGTTCATTGGCATTTTGATTGCCTCCCACGCCAAAGGCGTAGCAATCGGATTCTTTTGCCGCGTTAAATACGCCCAGCCCGGAGGAACCGGCGATATGCTGAACAAAATCCGCGCCTTTATTGTACATGGACAGGGCGATCTCTTTTCCTTTTCCCGGATCGGAGAAGCTTCCCACGGTTGCGGTCAGCACTTCGCAGTCCGGATTTACGTATCTGGCTCCTGCCTCAAACCCCACGACTCCCTGCCGCAGATTTGCCGCCTCGATTCCCAGAATACAGCCGATCACATTGTCCTCATTGGATTTTTCCATGGGATAGTCTTTTGTACATAGTCCCGCAATGACTCCTGTGAGGAATGTCTGCTCCTGCCACTTGGTTGAGATCGCGCTGACGTTAGGCGCCTCCGTATTGGCGTCAATGTGGGTGATCTTCTGATCCGGAAAGGCCTCCGCCACTTCCAAAAGGGCCTCTGTCTGGTCCTGGGCCATGCCGATGATCAGGTCATAGTCCTCGCTCTCCGCAAACATCCGGTAGTTTGGCAGAAAGTCGCTGACAGATTTGGGTTCCACATAGTCAAATTCGATCCCATAGTCTTCCTGAGCCCTTAAAAGGCCGTTGTAGCACATATCGTTGAAGTTCTTATCTCCCAGTCCGCCTGTGGATAAGATCACGCCAACCCGAAACGCGCCTTTGTTCTCCTCCTTGGCAGATTCCGCGCTTTCTCCTTTTCCTCCGCATCCGGCCAGAGACAAGATCATGGCGGCGGAACATGTAACCGCTAATACTTTTCTTTGTTTCATAAGCTTCCTCCTTTTTGTGATTTGTGCTGTGTTTACGGTACTCTTTTTGAATATTTTATAGGATTTTGCCTATTTTTTACAGAAACGCTCTTGACATTCCTTTGTATTATTATGGTTTTATTTGCCGTTTTTTATGCTTTATTGTAACTTTTTTGACTTTTTTGTCTTATTTTAACTGTGGATGGGGGCGTTTTTTTGTAGGCTTCCGGTGATTTGTCTGTGGAAGTAGTGGTGTGGTTGTAGAAAAACCCCAGGATTGTTCATCCTGGGGTTTTTGCGTAAGAAAATCCGGTATCTATTGTATAGAACACGTACATGTCCAGCCTGCGTTTGGCAGGTGGCATAATCATAACCCTATAAGCCATATTTAGCACCTATCTCATCAATAGCTCTATCAAAGTCCTCTCCTTCCCTGACTGGCATCACGACAACCTCCGCATTCACTGCTGCCAAATTTTCCACAAGACACGCTAAGCCCTGATCCAAAATCTCTATCTGAATCATCCTCGACTGACTCAACTTTTTACAGTCAGATACGCACAATCGGTCGTTGTATCCAAAATTTTCTTCAATCCTCCAATTTGCAATGCCCCATTTAATCCAATCTTATATGTAACTCCAGAGGAATAATTCACATCTAAATGATATAACGGATGTATTTCTTTATTTTCATGTTCTGGATCGCAGTCATAACGTATATATCCCTCTTCCATATACCAGAGCTTAAACAACATCCTCCATATATCATCAATATTTTTATACTCATAGTCTTCAGCACTTTCAATGATAAAATCCATTACACTCTCCAGTGATTCGCCCAGTTTCCCATCCTTTTTAAATATACTTATTAACAAAGAAATCATCTGAAGCGTTATTTCCACATCCGTCAGACTATCATAAATCCTAAAATAGTGCTCATTCTTTTCTTCTATCGAAAAGGGGAAGCAAATAGAAAATGCTTTTTTATTTGTTTCGTAAAACACTCTGCTCATTTTATCAATGCATATAATAACTCTTCCCCTTTCATTCACAATTTCTTTCTCACTATCATTAATCAACTTGAGTGTCTCCAATAAGAGTAATATTACATCCTGTTTGTTTCGAACCGGTCTTAACACTTTTTCGCAAAAGAACTCTCCTATCTTTCTTTCTATAATTTTCATCTTTATCATCATCCTTTAGTTCATCAAACTATAATTCATCCTGATAATTTCGAATAATCTATCGCGGTCCAGTTCGTCCTTGTAACCACTTTTAATTATGCTATGCAGCTTGCTTCTATACATCTTTTCTATACGCATTTTATCCATAATCTCCTCGACTATATCTTGCTGAGATTTGTAAATATTATTTCTATTAATTATCGCGTTATTTAATATTTTCTTTTGCTGCTGGCTTGGTTCCTTCACATGGAGATACCCATTCTCTTCCACAAAAGCCACTCCCTGCTTTATTCTTTTAATCGTCACTTCCTCTTCATTTGGTATAATAAAATAAGATGTTATAAAGGAACGTGTTAACATCATATATATTGAATTTCTATTTTGCAAGTCCTCGTCTAATGGATTTTGCATTAAACAAATGACAAATGGAAATTCCAAACCTTTTACATTGTTCTTATTACTTACAAAAACTGCTCCCTTTCTTTTTTCTTTCGTTTCATATCCGATATTAATGTCCCATCCAAATTTTTCCCCGACAGCTGCCTGGAGTTCATTTGCCAGCTGATAATTTTCATTAATATTTTCCAAAAACATGATTCCTATGTCATCTGGCTGTAAAGTAGGATTATTTCTTCTCAATTCATCGATAATATCTAAAATCTGTGTTATATACTGCCGTCTGTCAATCGATAGAATCTCAATATTCTTTATGCCCGTATTTCCCAAATCTTCGAATCTTCGCAGTGGCTTTCTCTGTAAATCATAAAAACCCTTCTCTTTCTTTATATCATACCCGCACGCTTCCCATGCTTTATCGTCCAACCATCTCAAATACTTATCTGGTTCATTTGAAAACAATCCCATTCCTATAGCATGAGCACACATAAGTGTTTTAGGATCTGTACGGTAACATTTATTCAGTAAAAAGTCAGGATTCACTTCACTGACAGATTCTTTTTCAAAGACATTCTGAAATATATCACCTGCTATATATAAACAGTTTTTTGTCACCTTTTTGCACAGCTCAAAAAAAGCTTCTGTAAAATCCTGACTTTCATCAATCAAAATATAATCAAAACATGCCTCAAAATTATTAATTTCATTTAGTCTCTGCAAAGCTCTTCTACACACTTTGTCAAATGTTACACTGTAAGAAAATCTTTCAAATGGAATATTATAAAAATTGCATATATAGCTGTACACACCTGAATTAAAATCACTTTTAGATCCCCAGCCACTCATGACCCACAACTTTTCATTCCATTTTATCTGCTCGTCCACCTTCATAAAATCAAAAAATTCAGGTATTCGCTGTCTTAAATTCTCCGCCAAAATTTTATTATGGCAGGTAAATACAATCTTTAACTCTTGCTTGTCTAAATATAATTCTTTTATTTTATTCAGCAATAATTCCGTTTTTCCAGTACCTGCCAGACCCTGGATCACAATCCGGTCTTTATGTGGCTCATCAAAAATAAATCTGGTCTGATCGCCGTCAAATAAAATGATTTTTCTTCTTATCTTCTCCAGTACAGTATCAGGATAATCGATTCCTGTCCTTTCCACGTCATTAATACTACCCGTCAACAAAGAAATCAGAAATTCTCCTTTTCTTGCATCTTCTTTTGAGGGTAATTTATTTTTTTCTAAAAAATCCGATAACACAAGTTTTTTTACATCCTCATAATTATATGTTACCGTAAACTCATCCTTCCACTGTCTTGGTCTTCCCAAAATTTTCATATAATCATATTTTTTTGATAATTGTCCTAAATCTTCGACAAAATCTTCGTAAAAATCACTGAACTTTTCCTCATTATTTCCATAGTTAATAAACATGATTTTATGTTTAGGAATTAAAACTACGATTCCCTTTTCATATCCATAAGAAGTTTTCTTCTCTTCCAAAGGTCTGTTAATGATATATACTGGATTAATCCCTTTTTCTGCATATTCTTCTAACGCCGAAAAAAACTCTTCTATACCCTCTTTATTTTCTATATTTGTGTAAAACAAACTAATATTTTTTTTCATCATCCTTCTCCTTACTTTTGTCAACTAACTCTATCCTGATTTCCAAATCCATACATTCAGCCATTTTTACCAGCAAGTCTAACGTTGGATTACACTGTCCTGTTTCAAAACGACTTATGTTAGGTCGCTTAATTCCCATGGCACAGGCTAAATCCTTTTGTGTCAGATTTCTTATTTTCCTGCACGCAATATATTGTTTTATAATCTCTTGTCTTATCAAATTCTGTTTATTAATAATATCTTCGTTTTCTTTTGGTGTATTCATTTTTTCACCTCGCTTGCATTTAATACAATGTAACATATATGTTACGCCAAGTCAACGTATTTTTAAAAGTTTAGCAAAAGGGGGCTGTTGCACTAAGATTTTGTAAATCTTCAATGCAACAGCCCCTCTGGTAAATCTTTCTTAATGGGTTCGACAGGCTGATTACTACTTCACACCTCCCGAAAGGAGTGTTCCGTAAACGGTTAACTAAAATTCATTAGCACCTCACAACCACAATCCCATTACCTTTATTATATCCAATTATCCCAAAAAGTCAACTATCCGCAAAAACCCTTTTTAATCTCCAAGAAGTTTCCTCTTCCTCTCAATCATCTCATCCACCCGCCCAATATACTGCTCCACATCCTTCACATTCTCCGCCCGCTCGATCCGGTTCTCGTCCCGGTACAGCACTTTGGTGGTGGTGCCGGCTCCGCAGGCCACGATAGTCTGCTGTTCCTCCATAATCAGAATATTGTACAGGCAGGCCTTCCCCGGCCGCGCATACCCTACATTCTCAAAGTTCCCGGCCATATTTTTCTGCCGGTACAGATAGTAGGGCTCCATGCCCATCTCAGCCGCATAGGCGGCGGTCAGATCGATCATCTCCTGGGTTCCGGTGATTTTTAAGTCTTTATACACTTCTTTCATGGTGTTGAGCCTGGCCGCCCGCTTTATGGCAAGGGAGTGGACGGTGATGCTGTCCGGGTTCAGCCGCCGTATCTCCTCCATGGTGGCTTTCACGTCTTTAAGTCCTTCCTCCGGAAGCCCTACGATCAGATCCATGTTGATGTTGTCAAAGCCCTCCTCCCTGGCCATGGCAAAGCAGTCTTTTACCATGTCCACGGTGTGGCGGCGGCCGATCAGGTCCAGGGTGGCCTGCTTCATGGTCTGGGGGTTGACGGAGATCCTGGTGACACCGTGCTTTTTCAGCACTGCCAGTTTTTCCCTGGTGATGCTGTCAGGCCGTCCCGCCTCCACGGTCAGCTCGTTTACGGTGCTTAAGTCAAAAGTCTTTTCCAGTGTCTCCAGGAGACGGTCCAGCTCTTCGGCTGACAGGGAGGTGGGGGTTCCTCCGCCGAAGTACACGCTGTCCAGGGTCCTGCCTTTCATCATCTCAGCCGCGGCCTTCATCTCCCGGGCCAGCGCGTCCAGGTAGAGGCCGGTCCTGCCTTTCCACTGGCCTATGGGAAATGAGGTGAAGGAGCAGTAGAGGCAGGTGGTGGGGCAGAAGGGGATCCCGATGTACAGGCTGTATCCGTTTTCGTAGTTCAAGGTCTTTAGGAGCTCTCTCTCGCAAACCGCTGTCCTGATGGCCAGATCGATTTTCTCATCACTGGTAAAATACGTGTCTTTCATGTAGGCGGCGATGTCCTGGCAGGTCTCTCCCGCCTTCAGCTTTGTCATGACGATCTTGGTGGGGCGGATTCCGGTAAGGGTTCCCCAGGGGAGGAGACGGCCGGTCTGAAGGACCAAAAGGGCGTAGAGCCGTCTCTTGATCCGGCTTTTCGTCTCCAGGCGGTTCTCATAGTTGACTTCTATAGGCTCCTCCACATGCTCCAGTTCCTCCTCAACGGCCTCTCCCATGTCTGCCGGCAGCTCCGGGATTTCCCGGCGCTTGTGGCTGACCACCTTTAGAGAAAAGTGTCTCTTTGCCTGGTCCACCATGCCTTCCACGGAGAAGTCCGACTGGGGCGAAGGTTCATGGGAATAGGTCTCGCCCGGGTAAAACGCCATGAGAAGTTCCCGGATGTCCTGCTCATAGGCTTTGTCGTTTAACAGAATCTCGATCATGGCCGTCTCTGTCCTCTGTAGCGGGCGATGATGTTGTATTGCTTCTCATGGCCCATGGTGCTGTTCCCGCCGTGGCCCGGATACACCTTTGTCTCATCCGGCAGCACAAACAGCTTTTTTACAACAGAGTCAATAATCTCCCCGGGTCTGGCTGTGGGAAGGTCTGTTCTGCCCACAGATTCCAGAAACAGGGTGTCCCCGGAAAACAGCAGGTTCTCGTCTTCTATATAGTAGCACAGGCTTCCTGCCGTGTGGCCCGGCGTGTGGATGACCCTCCATTTTTTTCCCAGCAGTTCCAATGTCTCCCCGTCTTTCAGCCACCTGTCCGCGGTCAGGGACAGGGCTTCTTCATAGGTGCCGCTTAAGTTCATGTCCGGTTCTTCCAGAAGCTCCATCTCCTTCTCACTGGCCAGAACCGGGATGTGGAAGGTTCTGCGGATATCCTCTGCTGCCAGCATGTGGTCAAAATGGCCGTGGGTCAGCAGAACCGCCTTTGGCTCCACGTTCAGCTCCCGGCACCGGTTCAGGATGTAGGGGGCATTGTCGCCCGGGTCAATGATCACCCCCGGCTTTAAGCCGCCTTCTTTGCTGTTTTCGTCCCGCTCTTTCCTGTAGACGATGTAGCAGTTGGTGCTGACCATGCCAAGGACGCAGCACTCCATATTTAACTCTTTCATTGGTCTTCCTCCTCATTTGATATGTGAGGGCAGGCCGCCTGCCCGGCGCTGCCTGCCTGATGGTGAAAGCTTTTATCCTGAATGAATGAAGAAGAGAGAAAGCAGGTTATCCCGCTGTTCTCTCTATATCCAAAATTCCCTCAATCTGTCTTAGCTTATCCGTCAGCCGGGTAAGTTCTTCCTTGCCGTGTATGTCAAAGGTCATGATGATGGTGGCCTTGCCCTGCTTGCTGGTCCGCACGTTCATGGAGGTGATGTCAATCTGACGCTCCGTAAATACTTTGGAGATATCCACAAACATCCCGATGCGGTTGTTGGCATAGATCTGGATCTCCGTGGAGTACCGCTCCTTGTTCTCCGCGCTTTCCGCCTGCTGCCACTCCGCGTCTATGAGCCGCACCCGCTCGCTTTCGGGAAGATTGATAATATTGATACAGTCTGTGCGGTGGATGGACACGCCTCTGCCTCTGGTGACAAATCCCACGATCTCGTCTCCGGGAACCGGGCTGCAGCACCTGGAGAAGCGGACCGCCACGTCGTGGATGCCTCTGACCACGATCCCGCTTTTGGACTTTTTGGCCGTGGGAACCTTGTTGGTCATGTCCTCAAGGCCGTCCAGAATGTTGGCGTCCGTAACTTCCCGCTTCAGCTTTTTGTCCCTGGCCTCCAGCATCTTGTTGATGACCTGGCCTTCTTTCAGGCCGCCGTGGCCAATGGAGGCAAGGACGGAATCCCAGTCTTTGAAGGCGTACCGCTTCATGACCTTTTCCATAAATTCCGGCTTGTTCAGGTCCGGGAAATTGATTCCCTTGGCTTTGCAGTACCGCTCGATCATGTCCCTGCCCCGGACAATGTTGTCTTCTTTTAGCTCTGTCTTGAACCACTGGTTGATCTTGTTTTTGGCCTGGGTGCTCTTGACCAGCTTCAGCCAGTCGCGGCTGGGTCCTTTGGAGTTCTGGGAGGTGATGATCTCGATCCGATCTCCGTTTTCAATGATATAGTCAATGTTCACCAGTTTTCCGTTGACTCTGGCGCCTACCATCTTGTTGCCCACGGCGCTGTGAATGGCGTAGGCGAAGTCAATGGGCGTGGAGCCGCTGGGAAGGGCTTTTACGTCCCCTGAGGGGGTGAAGCAGTATACATTGTCGGAGAACAGATCCAGATCGCTTTTGATCAGGCTTAGGAACTCTTTGTTGTCCGACATGTCCCGCTGCCACTCCAGGATCTGGCGCAGCCAGCTGAGCTTTGCCTCCTCGTCGCCGGCAGCTACCTGTCCGCTGCCGCTCTCTTTGTATTTCCAGTGAGCCGCAATGCCGTACTCCGCGGTGCGGTGCATCTCATAGGTCCGGATCTGAATCTCAAAGGGCTGTCCGTTGCTGCCGATCAGGGTGGTGTGGAGGGACTGGTACATGTTGGGCTTTGGCATGGCGATGTAGTCTTTGAACCTGCCGGGAATGGGCGTATACAGCTCATGGATCACCCCTAAGGCCCCGTAGCAGTCTTTGACGGAATCCACGATGATCCGCACGGCGAACATGTCGTAAATCTGATCCAGGGTCTTATCCTGCTTGACCATCTTTTTATAGATGCTGAAAAAATGTTTTACCCGCCCGTCCACAGTGGACGCGATCTCCGCGTCCGCCATGTGGTGCCTTACTTCTTCCACGATGTCATTGACAAATGCTTTTCTGGCTTCCTTATTTAAAGAGATCTTCTCCGCCAGGTCGTAGTACACTTCCGGCTTTAGGTATTTTAGGGACAGATCGTCCAGCTCCACTTTGATCTTGGAGATGCCCAGCCTGTGGGCAATGGGGGCGTAGATGTCCATGGTCTCCCTGGCTTTTTCTTTCTGCTTCTCCGGCTTCATAAATTCCAGGGTGCGCATATTGTGGAGGCGGTCCGCCAGCTTTATGAGAATCACCCGGATGTCTTTTGCCATGGCCAGAAACATCTTCCGCAGATTCTCTGCCTGGATCTCCACTTTGTCCATGGACCAGGACAGCTGGGTCAGCTTGGTCACCCCGTCTACCAAAAGGGCCACCTCCGGCCCGAACACTTCCGTGATCTCGTCCAGGGTCATCACCGTGTCTTCCACCACGTCGTGGAGGATCCCAGCCACAATGCTCTCTTTATCCAGCTCCAGATCTGCCAGGATGATGGCCACGCAGAGGGGATGGATGATGTAGGGTTCCCCGGATTTGCGCTTCTGGTCTTTGTGGGCGTCCCTGGCAATCTGGTACGCCTTCTCCACCATGGTGATGTCGTCGGAAGGGTGGTACTTGTAGATGCTGCGAATCAGGTCATTATATAAAATCTCCGGACTGGTAAAGGAAGCCGGCGCCTCCAGCTCCCGCTCCAGCTGTCTCTCAGAATGGTTATTGGTCATACATTCACCTTCTTAAGCGTATAAATTGTTCAGTCTCGATTATTTTTATTATTATAAGTTTTCTTATTGGAAAAAGCAAGAGGAAACAAGCGGAATACTCTCCCCCTTTTTCGTGAAATGTGCTATACTATGGGCATAAAATCGGCTCCGGGCGTCCCGGCCCTGCTTTAGGCAGCGTCTATCGGTCCGCGACGGCCAGCCGTAAATCCACAGACAAGGAGCAAACCCCTATGCATTTTCTTAACCGGAACAATCCCTGCTGGTGCGGCAGCGGATTGAAGTATAAAAAATGCCACTATGATTTTGACCAGAAGATCGCCCAGTACCGCCGTCAGGGACACATGGTCCCTTCCACGGACATGATCAAGACCCCGCCCCAGATTCAGGCCATCCGTGAGAGCGCCAAGGTGAATGTGGCTGTGCTGGATTATGTGGCGGAACATATAAAGGAGGGCGTCACCACCCAGGAGATCGACGACTGGGTGTGTCAGCAGACAGCCAGATACCACGCTTCCTCTGCCACCCTCCATTTTGAGGGCTACCCCAAAAGCGTCTGCACCTCCATCAATGAGGTGGTGTGCCACGGCATCCCCTCCCCGGATGTGGTGCTGAAAGACGGGGATATTATCAATGTTGACTGTTCCACCAATTTAAACGGATATTTCTCCGACTCCTCCCGCATGTTCTGCATCGGCAATGTGTCGCCGGAGAAGAAGAAGCTGGTGGATGTGACCAAAGAGTGCATGGAGCTGGGGCTTAAGGAGGTAAAGCCCTGGGGCTTTTTAGGCGACATGGCCCAGGCGGTCAATGACCACGCCAGGGCCAACGGTTTTCGTGTGGTGGTTGACATCGGCGGTCACGGGGTTGGCGTTGAGTTTCATGAGGACCCCTGGGTCAGCTATGTGGCCAGAAGGGGGACGGAGATGCTGATGGTTCCTGGCATGATGTTTACCATTGAGCCTATGATCAATATGGGGACGGAAGAGATCTATGTGGATGAGAAGGATGAGTGGACCGTGTATACGGCGGACGGGAAGCCGTCTGCCCAGTGGGAGATTCAGGTGCTGGTGACAGAGGACGGGCATGAGGTGATTTCCTGGTAGGGTTCGATGCCCATCCGTCCACAGGCCAATCAATGCCGACTTACTTTTTTTACACAAAAGAGACAACCCAAATCATAAATGAGACGGGGCAGAGCCCATCGCCCTTCCCCGTCTCTTGTTAATCGAAATGTTTTTGAAAAGCCGTCAGATATCTGGCGACAATCCTCACCGCGTTTTTCTCCAGATCATAGCCGCCTTTGCTCCAGCACCAGTTCAAAACAGTTCCCCGAAAAACGGTAAGTATCTCATCTGTCATCTCCCTGGCCGTTATATCTCGCCGAAATTCCCCTGCGTCCTGGCCCTGGGTCATCAAATCCTTAAGCCCATCCGGAACCGCTCTCTTTCCATGGAGAAATATCTCATTATCCACCTGAAGCTGTGCCCGATAGATAACCGTGATGTATTCAACGCCGGTATCCTTGGCATATTCTGCCAGGCTTGATATGTAGGAAATTACTTTCTCATAGGAAGAGCCATCCTTTAGCTGAGGAATCACCACCTCTTTAAAATAAGCGTCACATCTGTCAAACCACCCCATGACAATTTCATCTTTCGATTTAAAATAATGGTAGAACGCACCTGTAGATACACCGGCCTCTTTGCAGATATCTTGAATGGATGCCTTCTCAAAACCGCGTTTTCTTGTAAGCTCAAGCGCTGTATCCAAAATATGCTTTCTGGATTCTATGGCCTGTAACTTTCTTTTTGTCATTTTTTCCATGTGCCTTTCCCTCCATCTTCTAAATATAGTATTATATCGAATACTTCGGGAAATGTCTATCACAGAAAATCCACTGCAAATTTAACAGTTGCTATCACTGCTGTTCTCAGCGCGTCCTCGTCTACATCGAATCTTCCATTGTGGTGCTCTGCCCCTGTTCCTTTCTCTTCATTTCTGATTCCCACAAAGTTGAGGACCGATGGAAATGTCATCGTATATTGACTGAAAGACTCAGAGGCAAACCATTTTACATCAGAAATCAATGTGTTCGCCGGAAAGATCTCTTTGATCCCCTGTCTGGAAAGTTCTGCCAGCTTTTTGTCATTTATCACTGGCGGCGCCAAGATCTTGTTTCTGGGTCCGAAGGTGACAAAACATTGATTTACCTCTGCCACCCCCTGTGCCACCTGCCGGATGATCTCCTCCGCCTTTTTTGCCTCCTGGATATCGTAAAACCGACAAGAGCCTCCTATATAGGCATCATCTGGAATAATATTGCTCTGCTGCCCCCCGTTCAACTGACCGATGGATAAAGTAACCGTCTTCATCACATCGATTCGTGTAGTCCAGGCCACAGATAGCTGATTGACAATCTGGCAGGCAGCCATAATAGGATTGACAGATAAATCCGGCCTGGAACCATGGCCTCCCCTGCCATGAATCGTCATATCAATGCCTATGGCTCCGGCCATTCTGGGCCCCTCATCAGCACATATGGTTCCTGTGTCCATAAATGCTGTCACATGATTCGCATAGACCCCATCCGGATTCCATTCTTTCAGCGCTTCCACCATACTCTCCACGCCGCATCCTCTCTCTTCCCCTTCTTCAAAGGCAAAGAGGATCTTCCCTGAGAGCCTGTTCTTTAAGCAGCACAGCACTTTCATGGCTCCAAGAACAATTGCCATGTGAGCGTCGTGACCGCACCCATGACATGCTCCCGGGACAGCCGATACACAAACCTTTGGCCCTTTTAAGTTATTTTCAGCCTCCTCCATAGGAAGGGCATCTATATCCGATCGGATCACTAATGTCTTTCCTGGTCTTCCCGTATCCAGAATCCCTATAAATCCTGTACCCTTTAGTTCCTGAATCTCCAACCCCATGGCCTTGGTCTGGGCCTTTAGATGCTTGGAAGTCTCAAACTCCTTTCCCGACACCTCGGGGTAAATATGAAAATGCTGCCGCTGTTCCTTTACATAATTTTCGTATTCCTCTGCCAATCCCAGTATATCTTTATTTATCTCTCCCATCATCCGCATTTTACTCCTTCCTTTTCTATGTTGGGTCTCTGGCCAGTGACTCTGCGGAATGGCCAGAAACCTGTATCGTATCCCCATGCGCCCGGCGGGGGACGCACCGCCGCCTATGAAAGTCTGGCGGGCGCGCCTGGAATCCCTGAATGAATGCCGCCTGACCGGCGACGGGGTTTTCATAGCAATTACGCTAAAACATAGATTGTCACACGCCCCACCCTATGCTTGTTAAAATAAAGATTAGGACACAGGACACAAGCATAAAACACAATACCTTAGGAAGCACCCATCGGAACCATTTGTCAAAGGGTACATTGGCCATGGCACAAGAACCAACCGTCCAGCCTAATACAGGAGAGATCAAATTGGTAAAACCGTCTCCAAACTGGAAAGCCTGAACTATAAGCTGAGGCGCAAGCTGCAAAGCCTCGCCTACAGGCTGGAAAATGGGCACTAAAATGGCGGCTTTGGAGGTAGCTGACGGAATCAGAGGATTCACTATAGCAATGATGGCTGTCATTCCAATACTTGCAACGGATTTGTGAAGCCCTTTCAGAGGACTGGTAAGCACATACACTATCGTATGAATAATATTTCCCTCGCTCATCACCATTGACATAATCTTAGCAAGACCGATGACAAATCCCACGAATGCCATACCCGCAAGACCTTTGGCGAAAGTATTTGCAAGCTTGTCCGGGTCCATTCCTCCTATAACCCCCGCAAGCACTGTTGAGATCATATGGACTGCCACTACAAAACTGTAGAGATCTCCCGTCTTGTTGCCAAAGAGCACGATGATTAAGTATTGCCCAAAGAAAAGGGTCATGATCGCGGCCGTCCGCCAGCTCATTTTCGTATTCTTTAAAAGCTGTTCCTCATTCTCATCTACACGAAGCTTATCCGGCTCCCAGCCGCTTCCATACATAAGAGATTTGGTAGGATCCTTGCGTATCTTTTTCACATAGGATAAAAGGAAGCAAAGCCCTATGAGCATAAACAGGTTCATGAAAGCAAATCTGGTGATAAACGCGGAATAAATAGGCACCCCCATGAGCATTTGGGTTATGGAAACTTTGGTGGGCCCCGTTCCGAATCCGATGAGGGTGGCATAACTGGTAACTCCGATTGCCACTATAGGATCTAATTTCATTTTCTTGGCAAACAGCACCCCAACAGGCACTACCGCAATAAGAGCATCACTTCCGCCAAAGCCGCCCAGGTAGACCATAAGGCAGAACAGAATGGACAGGAGAAGATTTTCCCCCTTATCCTTCATCTGATAAATGGCCCAGTTGAGGAAATCGTCCATGGCCCCTGTAGCCAAAATCACCGCCACATTGGCTCCTGATACCATGACCGTAAAAATGATGGTTCCTGAACTGTTAAGACCTTCCCGCAGCATAAATAGGGCTCTCCACGGAGATACCGGAGTCTGATATCCCAGCCAATTGAAAGAGTCGCCAAGAACCTTTCCCGTCTCATCTGTGGCAAACTGGCCGGCCGGTATAAAATAAGTGCAGATGCTGGCAATAAAGATCAGGGCTGTCATAATCCACAGTAAATGGGGCATTTTAAATTTCTTTTTTTCGTTCATATCGTTTCCGCCTTTTCTAAAATATGACATGAATTACACGTTAAAAACATATTGATTCATACGCCGGAAAGCTTCCTTTACTCTTGACAATGGCAAAGCCAGATTTAGGCGGATATGACAAGGACCATAAAACGGCCTTCCGTCCTGCCAGATCACTCCTACTTCCACCCCTGCTCTCTGTACTTCCTCAATCGTCTTTCCGTGTTCCTCACACCATTGGGTACAGTCCATAAACAGCATATAAGTTCCTTCTGGCTTTGATACCTTCACTCCACGGAAGTTCTCTTTGATATAGTTCACCGCATAAGTCAGGTTCTCATCAAGGACACCCCGCAGCTCATCTACCCATTGCGCTCCCTCCTCACTGTATCCGCCTATGAGCGCGTACATGGACAAAACATTCATATTATTCAAATGCGTCATTTTCGCCACCCGGTCCATCCTATCTCTAATGTAGGAATTATATACTACCGTATAGGAGCCTACCAGCCCGGCCAGGTTGAAGGTTTTTGAAGGCGCATAGATAGCCACAGTTCGGTTTCTGGCATCCTCTGAGACGCTCTGGGTGGGAATAAACTGAAACCCTGGCATCACAAGGTCAGCCCATATCTCATCGGATACCACAAACACATCATGCTTTTTGTAAATCTCCATCAGCTTTTCCAGTTCCCACCGTTCCCAGACCCGCCCTGACGGATTGTGAGGGGAACACAATACCGCTGCATGGATTTTCTGCCGGATCAGCTTCTGTTCCAAATCTTCATAATCAATTCTCCACACCCCGTCCGCGTCTTCCTTTAAAGGATTCAGCACTACGTTCCAGCCATTATCTTCAATAGAGTGGGTAAATCCCACATAGGTGGGAGACTGCACCAGGACATTGTCTCCATCGCTGCAGAACACCCGCAATGCCGCTACAACTCCACCCAGAACACCGTTAGCGTATCCGATTTGCTCTGGCTTAAGGCCTCTGACTCCGTAACGAAGCTCATGCCATCGCATGATAGCCTCATAATACTCCTTTCTGGGTCTGAAATATCCATATGCCGTATGTTTTGCTCTTTCGATTATGGCCTTAGAGATAGCTGGAACCGTGGGAAAATTCATATCTGCCACCCACATGGGAATCACGTCAAATCCCTCCTTCAAATCTCCATCCACAAAAAAGCCAGCGCCTTTGACAGTTCCCGGGACATCTACCGCCGTAGCATCCATACCCTTTCGATCCATGATTGAAATAAAATCAAACTTCATGTCTCTCTCCTTTCCTTACACTCTGACCCAATCGTCATGTGTATGTCTTTTTGGCCTCCATTCCTTCATTTGCATAACCGATTAGTCGAATCAGTTAGCCGAATCAGTTATGTGTTTATTATATGGCGAAAGAATACAGGAATACAATGGTAAATGTAGATAAAGCAAATATATTTTTTTGTGTATTATGCAATTAAAATAAAAGATTTTTTCTATTTTTTTATGCATCTTATATGATCTTTTTCATCAAATATTATGAAACTAAAAAAGGGCCTCATATGCCCTCTATTATTTATTCTATGATATTTACTAGAAACAGGAAATGGGGTCGGGGAACGGAGGATGCCTGCGCAGACAAATACGCTTTCCGTACATGGGACGGGAGCTAAAGGCGGCAGGTGTAAAAAAAGCCAGTAACGGCTCTGAGATCCCCATCTTGCGGATTTGCAGGTAGAAAACTGTGAGAAAGGGGCTGCTGGGCGGATGGTTTCCTAACCATCCGCCCAACAGCCCCTTTCTTCCCTTGTTGGCCTGTGTCTAAATCCCACGTTCTCTCTAAACAAAACAGCAATATGACGAAATAAAGTTCCGGTTTATCCGGGCCAGTGCAGATTTGAAAATTTATTCCCCCACCGCTGTTTTCTTCCATCTTCCAGCCCGGTAGGAAACCAAAGTCATCACCGCGCCCAGCACCCAGGAGATCAGCAGGGAAATCCAGATACACTGATACCGCCCCTGAGGAAGCTCAGGCGTCCTGGTAACCGCCGCGATGCCGTAGGCCAGGGGCACCCTGATGATAACCGTAGTAATCATGGAGATCCACATGGGAGTCATGGTATCCCCGGCGCCTCTCATAACTCCGGATAAACTCTGGGTCACCGCCATGGCAATATACCCCACCGCCAGAATTTTCATCATGTCAGCGCTTAAATTTACCAGTTCCTCCGTGTTGGTGAAAATCCCCATAAGAAGATGACCGAACACTACAATAATCCCGGTAATCACCGCGGAAGTCCCCACGGCAATCAATGTTCCCTGTTTCGCCCCCTGCCTCACCCGGTCCAGCTTCCTGGCTCCCACGTTTTGTCCCGCGTAGGTGGTCATGGCCGTGCCGAAGGAAAAGTTGGGCATCATGGCAAATCCGTCCACCCTCATGATAATCACGTTGGCGGCAATGACGATCTCCCCAAAGCTGTTGGTCAGGGACTGGACCACCACCATGGCCAGGGAAAAGATGGCCTGGGTCACGCCGGAGGGAAGTCCCAGGCTTAAGACCGTCATAAGGTTTCCTTTATTGGGTTTTAAATATTTTATCTTCATATCAAATAAATCCGTCATTCTTCGCAGCTTAAACACGCACAATATGGCGGAAATCACCTGGGCGATCACTGTGGCAAGGGCAACGCCCGACACTCCCATGTTAAGCCCTGCCACAAACCACACATCCAGCACAATATTGATGATAGTGGCAATGAGAAGATATACCAGGGCTGACAGGGAGTCCCCCAGCCCCCGCAGCACGCCGCAGAGAATATTGTAGTAGGCCACCCCGCCGATGCCGATCAGCAGAATAAACAGATAGGACGCGCACCAGTCAATAATGCTGTCCGGCGTGTTGAGCATGTGCAGCACAGGCCGGATGATCATGGACCCGAAAACCATGAGAAAAACGGAAGCCGCCGCGGTCAGGGTGATGGTGCTTCCGATGGTCCGGGACAGATTCTCCCTGTCCCTGGAGCCGAAATACTGGGACACCATGATGCTGGCTCCCATGGATATGCCCACAAATAATACCAGAAGAAGGTTCAGCATAGGGCTTGCGCTTCCCACGGCGGCCAGGGCATTGTCCCCCACATATTTTCCCACCACGATGCTGTCCACGGTGTTGTAAAGCTGCTGGGCGATATTGCCGATGAGCATGGGTATGGTAAACGCTATGATCTTCTCCCAGGGCCGCCCCTGTGTCATGTCTACCTGGGCAAATAGCTGTTTGAATTTTGTCAACATATTTTTTCATTCCTCCTCTGATGTCCTGTTTCCCTCATTTTGCCGAAATTATAAAAGCTGCTTCTTTCTATTCTAGCACATCTGCACAATTACTTGCAAGTAGTTCGCCAAGGTTCGCCAAACTTCCGATGCAGCAGAGGGGAATATTGATCAGCCAGTCCTGCTTTCTGAAATCAGACATGGATGTTCTCACTGCCACCGGCATATGGTATTTCTGCACAAAAGTTCTCAGACTCTTTGCCTGAAGATTCTCCTGAGCTTTTACCTCAACGGGAATCATTTCTTCCTCCGTCTGAATCAGAAAATCAAGCTCTGCCGTGCCATTGTCCGCTGACCAGTAAAAAATGTCATTTTCCGGATTCACGATCAGCTGCTGCAGTACATACTGTTCTGTCAGCGCCCCTTTAAATTCTTCAAATAGGCGGTTGCGCTCTAAAATAATCTTCGCGTCCAGCCTGGACATGGCTCCCAAAAGCCCGATATCCAGGACAAACAATTTAAACGCCGAAAAATCCTGATATGCCCTTAAAGGGAAATCCGGCTTCTTTATCCGATTAATCTTGTATACCAGTCCGGTATCCATCAGCCAGGTTATGGCCACCTCATATTCCCGCGCCCTGGCGCCTTCCCGAATCAGTCCGTAGAGAAACTTTTTGTTTTCTCTTGCAAGCTGGGCAGGAATAGAATTCCACAGTATCCGGATGCGGGTCACAAGCTCCCTGGGGGCATGTTTTGACAAATCATTCTCATAGGCGATCAAAAGCCTGTTATGAACAGACCGGACTCTTTTCAAATCCCGCTTAGCCGCAAAATCAAAAACTGCCTCCGGCATCCCGCCAACGTAATAATAGTATTTCAGATAATCTGTATATTTGGATTTAAATATTTTAATCATGTCAAAATCTTGTTCCGCCAGCATACAGGCCAGGTCCTCCTCTCCGCAGCCAAGGAGAAACTCCCGGAATGTCATGGGATACAGATCGCAGAAATCAACGTTTCCCACAGGAAATGAAGTACCCTCATGAAGCGCGACTCCCAACAGAGAACCTGCGGCAATGATCTGATACTGGGGCGCGGACTCCCTGAAATATTTTAAGGCTTTTAAAGCCCTGGGTACTTCCTGGATCTCATCAAAAATAATCAGCGTATTTTTCGGATCGATTTTGAATCCGACTTCAATTTCAACAGACTCTACGATCCTCTTGACGTCAAATGGGTCCCGAAACGCTGATTCCATCCTCTCATTCTCATCCATACTGACATACGCGCAAAAACGGTAGTGAGTTCTCCCAAACTCTCTCATCAGCCACGTCTTCCCAACCTGCCGCGCTCCCCGGATGATCAGCGGTTTTCTGTCCGGATCCCTCTGCCACGCCTCCAACTGTTTCATTGCCTCTCTGTACATCTGTCCCCGCCTTTCCTGTGCTATAGTCGCCGTATTCTTACTATATTATACGGTTTTTCCCGCACATTATCAATGGGATTTCCACATATTCAGGGGGACTTCGCTATGATTATTCACATTTTACGAACTACTTTCTCCGGTTATTTCACATTTTCAGGACAACTTCTACCTTTTTGCTGCCTACCCACATTTTCCATGGATCTTCCCACTTCTATCCACATTGCTCCGGCCTCTTTCCCACATTCACCATGTCCGAACCTGCCGCGTAAAACAGCCGCCCCCGCCATTTTCTCCCAACCAAAAACACGGCCTCCCTGCCGACGCTTCCTGCGCCCGCAAAAAAGCCGTGTCCTCTCTGTTTATTTTCAGCACTAAATCACAGACTGTACCCCAGCATCAAAGGCAGCCATGTAGTAAGGGGGCCCCACAAACTGATGGCCAGCAGCACGATGATATTGCAGATCAGGTAGGGCAGCGCCCCTTTAAAGATGGCAATAATCGGCATTCGGTTAATCTTATTGCAGGCATTGAGACACATGCCCACAGGGGGAGTCACCAGGCCAATGGCCAGACCGGTGATCATCATAGCGCCAAACTGGAGAGCAGAAAAACCATAATTCTGCATGACCGGAAGCATAATGGGCGTCAGCAGAAGGATGGCCGGGCTCACGTCAATAAACGTACCGATCATCAGGATCATCACGCAGAACACAAGGGCAATCCCCCACGCCGGCATATTAAGCCCGATAAAGAAATTGGCCACGATCTGGGGAACCTTCTGCATGGTCAGAACCCAGGTAAAAATAGTAGTAAAGCCGATGATAATCATGATGGAGGAGGAAGAGATCAAAGTCTTCTTAAGGGCCTCCAGAACAGCCTTCCAGGTCAGCTCCTTGTACACGAAAAATCCCACAAGAAGAGAATACAGCACCGCCACCCCTGCGCTCTCAGACGCGGTACATACGCCAAAGGAAACGCATACAATAATAAACAGCGGCATCAAAAGCGCAGGAATCCCCGACAAAATGGCGGACGCAAATTCCTTAAACACAAAGGGAGTCCTTTTGGGGTGCCATCCCCTCCTGTGGCTGATGATATACACCAAAACCAGCTGGGTCGCGCCGATCAGAAGCCCCGGCACCGCGCCTGCCATAAACAGCGCGCCTACGGAAGCACCGGAAATCATGGAGTAGACGATCATAGGCGTTGACGGAGGAATGATCATTCCCATGGTGGACGACGCCACCGTGATACCTGCGGAGGCGTCCGGCGGGTACCCCAGATCTTCCATGGCAGGGATCAGAATACTTCCCAGGGCAGAGGTGTCCGCCACAGAAGAGCCGGAGATACCTCCAAAGATCATGGAAGCCACAATATTCACCTCTCCAAGGCCGCCCCGAAAAGGCTTTAACAGCTGCAGACAGAAATTAATGATCCTCTTTGTGATGCCTCCGGTGTTCATCAGCTCTCCGGCCAGCATAAACAGGGGCATGGCGATCATCAGCTCGCTGTAAGCGCCGTTCCAGATCCTCTGGGGAACCATGGACATAAACGTGGGGGCATTAGTGGAAATATAGGTAACGCAGGACGCTCCGATGGCAAAGGCCAGAGGCACGCCAAGAACCGCGAAGAAAATCAGCAGTATCAAAAGTATAATCATTGCCATAACAGATACTCAGCTCCTTTCTGAACTTATGGGGTTTCTTTGGTAAGCACCTGATTCTTGGGCGCAAAGTAGGAAACGTCCACTGTGACAAACTCAACGATTTTGATCACGATGCACAGCGCGCAGACTGCCCCGGACACCGGCATGATCCCGTACATATATTTCATGGGGATCTCCATGCCCTGGCTGATCTGCTTTCCCGCCACGCCGACATATTTAATACCCTGCCAGGTAAACACCACGTCTACTACCAGCATGATCAGATAATTTACGACTGTAAGCCATCTCTTGATATCCGGCTTTATCCTGTCATAGACAATGTCAATGATCACGTGCTCGCCTTTCAGAACATTGATCCCCATGCCCCAGAAGGTGGTAAAGGCAAACAGGGTCACATTAAACTCTGACAGCTCTTTCCAACTGAGGGAGAAGAAGTACCGCGCAATTACGGAAAAAATTACCAAAACCGCCAAAAGGCCCATGGCTGCCACGCCGATTCCAAAATACACCTGAAATACCTTTTCCCCGATCTTTTTCAACTTTTCGATGATAACCAGCCCCTTTCCTGCTTCCGCCCTGACGGGCGGTTATTCTTTATCCGAAATAACGTTACCCAAAACCAGGAAAACTCCCGGAATACACCGGTTTGTCCGGGACAGCCGATTCCAGGAGTTTCTGATTTTAAGCAACTTTTTTGATGACTATGGGATCATCTCCCTCTATTTGGTGTTGGCAACGATGTCCTGCATCTCCTTCAGCTCTTCGGCAGTCATGATGCCTTCCTCCACGCACTGGTCATACACAACCTGAACCGCGTCCTGGAATGCCTTTAACTCCTCTTCGCTTGGCTCATACACCTCGCAGCCCGCGTCGATGACTACCTGCTTGGCAGCCTCCTGATTCTCGTCGATCAGCTGGTCATTGTAAGTTCCCATCTCTGTGGCGCACTCTGAGATAATATCTCTGTACTCCTGGGGAAGCCCGTTCCACCATGCCGCATTTACATAAAACGGATCGGGATGGAACTGATAGTTTACTTCTGTAAAATACTTCTGCACCTCATAGAATTTCATGCCTTCCACGTTGACCCAGGGATTTTCCTGTCCGTCGGCAACGCCGGTCTTAAGGCCCATGTACAAGTCAGAATAAGGGATCGTGGTGGTGGTGGCTCCCAGAGCGATAAAGGTTTTGTCAATGGTGTTCATGCCGTTGGTGCGCATCTTTAAGCCCTGAAGGTCCTCCGGCTTGGTGATGGGGTGCTTGCCGTTGGAAAACTGTCTCCAGCCGCCGGCATCGCACAGGTTGATGATCACAGTGCCTGTCTCAGCCTCTGCCTCCGCGCATACCTTTTTCGCCAAATCACTCTGGAGAAGGGCTGTAACCTGAGCCCGGTTCTGGGCCAGGAACGGAAGGGTAAACATCAGCAGTCTGGGGCTGAAATCAAACTGTCCGCCTCTCATGCCCTGAACGGTCCCTGCAACCACCTGCTCCAGCATCTCTTTCTCGGTCCCCAGCTGGCCGTTGCCAAAGACCTCCACAGTCACATGACCGTTGGTCTTAGCCGCAACATCCTCCGCAAACTTCTCCATGGAAACGTAACGGGGATTGCCCTCAGGCTGCGCGTGGCCTACCATCATGGTAAAATCGCCCAAAGACGCAAACGCGTCCTCCCCTGACGCCGCTGCCTGTGTCCCCTCCGCCTTTGTCTCACCGCCTGCCGCCGCGGTAGTCTCCGCTGCCGCCGCTGTTGTGGTTGCCGCAGAATCACTTCCTCCGCAGGCTGCCAGGCTGGATGCCGCAAGTGCCAATGTCAATAACATCGCAAGTTTCTTTTTCATAATACCCGAATCCTCCTTAACTTATTTTTAACGTTTCATCTTGTATACAACTATGTTTGAATCTTACCACATAACCGTCTTAAAATCAATACTTTTTTGTAATATCCTTCTGTGCATTTTTTAATATCAGCTTTCTTATTTCCTGATATAAATATCAATTTTGGTTATATTATACTGTTTTCCATAGATTTATTGTGTTATTTTTCCTATATGCAAACGATATCCTCCTGTTTTTCAGAGTAAATCTGTAAATACCTCTACTTTCGTCCCACATATTTCTCCATGTTGTATACAAGTATCTTTAACTTCTGCTTTTACAGTGTTTGACAGTTTGGATTTTTCCGCCTATAATAAAGGAGATATACATCTGGAAAGAACGGGGGAACTTCTCTTGGAACATATTCTGACAAGCAGTGAAATATATGATATCTTAGAAAATGAGATTGCCCAGCTAAAGATTCTGCCTGGAGAAACCATCAGTGAAAATTCACTGTGCAAGCGTTTTAACATTTCCAGGACCCCGATCCGCAGCGTGCTGCAGCGCCTGCAGCAAAACGGTTTTGTCCAGATCGTGCCCCATAAAGGAACTATCGTGACCCCTATCAGCTTAAAACTTGCAAGTCAGTGGATCTTTCAGCGGATGGCTGTGGAGACCATGGTGCTACGGGACTTTATCACCATCTGCACCCCTACGGACATTGCCCGCGTCCACTATTCCCAGCAGCTGCTTCAGAAGATTGTTGATCAGATGCGCCATGAGCCGGAGCGGTTTGACATCAACGAATTTCTCCACACGGATCTGTCTATGCACAGAGTCTGGTTTGAGGTGATGGACAAGATTCCTCTCTGGGAGAATTTGACCCGCCCTCAGGCCGATTACTCCCGCTTTATCCGCCTGGATATTGTAAAAGGCCGCAATGTGCCGGATGTAATGGTGGAACATAGAGAATTGATAGAGATTATCGAAACCAGAAATTTCTCCGCTATTGAGCCCCTCTTAAAGCGTCATCTATACGGCGGCGTGCGCCGCATGGGGGGAGATCTGTTTTCAGAAGAATACCAGAGATTTTTTTCGCCATAAGGAGACTGCCGCAAATCAGGCGGCAGCCTTCTGTTCTTTATCCTTTCCTGTCAAAATACCGCATAACCCTGCATGGATTCCCCACGGCGACGCAGTCTGCCGGAACGGAGCGGTTCACCACGCTCCCCGCGCCTATGACGCTGTTTTCCCCTATGGTCACACCCGGCAGAAGGATACACCCGCCGCCAATCCACACATTGTCGCTTATGTCCACCGGCCGGGCGTAGGTTCTGAAAAATGTGTTCTGGCGGCCCTTCCAGCCCTCCACCAGCCTCTCCTCAGGCAGAACCGGATGGGATGCCGTGTAGATCTGCACGTTTGACGCGATCAGAACCCTGTTTCCGATCCGAATCTCCTTATCATCCACAAAGGTGCAGTTCATATTGATGATCACATCATTTCCCACAAAGATATTCTTTCCGTAATCGCAGTGAAACGGCGTGTCAATGGCTACATTGTCCCCCACACTGCCCAGCAGCTGCCGGAGGATAGCGTCTCTCCTCTCACTGTCCCTGTAATCCGAAAAATAATATTCCCGGGTCAGTTCCCTTGCCCGGGCAATCTGTTCCAGCTTCTCACTGTCCGCGGTCTCCAAAAAGTCGCTGTCCTCATAGTACATGATCTTCCTCCTGTTATTTGAAACTGTTCTCCACAACCCCCGGCAGCAGATCGTAAACCGAACATCCGATTTTCTCCTCAAACTCTGCCTTTATCTCCAGAATTTTTTTCCACCTGTCTATGGTCGCCGGGTGAAAACCGTACCGGATGGTCACATCCACAAACCTTTTTTCCAGAAGGCAGAACCCTGTGGGCAGGGCCAGGGCGTCGCACACCTGCACCAGACGGTCATAATCGTCATAGACCGCTTTGGCCACAAATTCTTTCATAAACAGGTAATCATCCTCACACACATCAAATTCACCGATCGACGTATCTATATCCTGAATCATGAAGGCGTGGGAAATACAGATCTGCGCCGCCTTCTCCCACCCCCGTTCCATGCAGAAGCGGTACCCGTCTATGAGATGTTTTTCCGAACTGACTCCCGCATACCGTCCAATGTCATGGAGCAGCCCGTACAGGTAAGCTTTCTCCTCCGACAGGTCCTCACAGCGGGCGGCAAGATTCTCACATGCCATTGCCACATACCTGGAATGGTCAGCCCATGCCCCCGGATTGGATTCTGCCGCTTCCCTCAGCGCCTGTTCCGCTCTTTGTCTGTTTAATTCCATGGTAAATCCCCTGTCTCCTTTTCAAACAGCCAGCCCCTTTATGATGAAGTACCTGCAGGCCTTTTAACAATCCCCGGCGTAATACGACACAATACTCATGTAATCTTTGGGATTGGAAATCTCCAGGCGAATCCCCAGGCAATTTCTGTTCCGGCGGTATTGTTCCCACAAACGGTTCTGCGCTTCTCTGTCCCTTCTGATGTTCCTCTTTGTACCGTCCTCACAGAATACGCAAACCTCTTCCCTGCATGCGTCCACCGTATCCAGAAAATTTTTCATGTTCAGAATATTCAGCTTTACCATTAACATCCACCTCCCGTAAACGCGTCATTGACTTTACAGGTATCATTATAGCGCAGATTTCAGATAAAAAATATACGATTACCGCCATTAACTATCACGATTCCGCCATTTTCTCCGATACTCTGACGGCGTACAGCCGGCATATTTCCGAAACACCTTCCCAAAGTAGCTGCTGCTCCCCAGTCCGCAGGCGTGGCTCACAGCCGTAACGGGCTCTTCACTCTCTGCCAGCATCTGACAGGCGGCCTGCAGCCGGTAGCTGTTGATATATTCCACAGGAGTCATGTGCAGGCAGCTGCAGAACACCCGGAAACACTCCCTCTCACTTAAGTAAGCTGCCGCAGCCACCTGGGACACGGAGATCCTTTCCGGGTAATGCTCATGAATATAAACCATCATCTGCTTTATTTTATCGTTGCCCCTCTTTAGCGCCCCGCCGTCTTCCAATCCTGGCCCGCACAGCTCAAAAAGCATCAGCCATATGTCCGCCAATGCCTCCCGCAGCTTTATTTCGTATCCAAATCCGTCGCCGGAAATCAGAAACCCTTCCCGAATCCGCCTTAAGACCTCTTTTTCCTTTTCATTTTCCGGAAACAGAGGGACCAGCTCAATCTGCGGGGCAGTCACAAGGGGAGTGATATACTTCTTTTCGATCCTGCTGCCCTGTTGGCCCCCAATCAGGGAAACATCAAAAATATGGAGGAGCTGAATGGTTTTCCCGCTCTGCGCTACGGCCTTTGTCATGTGAAGCACATTGGAATTGACCATGCCGCCGCTTCCTGCCGAAAACACCACCCTTCCGCCGGGTGTGGAATACTCAAGAGCGCCGCTCTCCATATAAAAAAGTTCCACCGGCCTGTGCCAATGCCATGGAACAAATCGCCCTACATACTTGTCCAGCTCTGACCTTGAGGCAATATAAGGAAAATCCCCTTCAAAATCCGGGAGCAGTTCTTCCTTGCTTCCGGCGTAAAACTCAATGCTCTGTATACTTCTCATCTCCACCCGCCTTCCCCCCTTAAATCCTTCCCTATACCGTCAATACTCCTCCAGCAGCCGCTTCATCTTCCCCTCCGCCCCCATCCTCCCGTCAAA
The DNA here is from genome assembly GCA_910585645.1 of uncultured Hungatella sp. Taxonomy (GTDB): domain Bacteria; phylum Bacillota; class Clostridia; order Lachnospirales; family Lachnospiraceae; genus UBA3402. The sequence goes on from CAJUFP010000001.1 coordinate 42,967, forward strand.
CTCCACGGACAGATATTCCACGTTCCCTTCCGCAACAGGGATCATGACCGTCTCCCCGTCCTCATCCATAACCCCTGCCACCGCCAGGGTCCTGTCCCCTGCCTTCACACATTCTCCCACCACATCCACACTGCCAAAAAGGTTCCTGGCCAGCTCCTCACTTATGACACAAAAGTCTTCCTCCCCTTGAATCCCCATACGCCCCCACAGAAGATCGCCCCTGTCCGTCAGCTCCATACTGCCGTACACGCATGTCACCCCGGCTCTCTGCCGTCTTCCGGTACTCACGGAGGTCACGGTCTCATCCGGGCCTGTCCGCCACCCTGCCATTCTCACAATGCCAAGGGATCCGTCCTGTGCCCTCTCCTCCCACCTCTTCATGGTCTCCACATCAATCTCCTGTCCTCTGCAGTCCTCACAGGCGCGGTAAGGCCTGTCAAACAGCCAATACTGCCCTGCCGCGGCCAAAGCCGCCAGTATACCCGCTGCCAAGACCCCTGCCAGAAACCAGGAAACTGCTCTCCTCTTTCCTCTTCCCTGCCCCATCCTCTCATCCATCCCTGTTATTTCCGTCTGTTTTTGTCAGCTTCCCCTTCTCATAGCTTCAAAAATTGCCTCCGTATCGTAATCCGGCGCAAATGCCTCTGCTGCCCTGCAGATAGCCTGAATCTCTCCCTCATCAGCCTCCAGCTCCTTTGCAATCACCTCCGGAGTTTTTCCTCTCCTTAATTTTCTGGTGGTCTGCTCAATCAGCGTACAGTTTCTTCCCACAAGGATTCCTTCCGCTTTTCCATCCTCCCGCGCTTCTTCCTGCCACACTTCCCTGGCGTCTTCCAGATTAAACTCCGTAAACAGCATATTCCGCACCTCCGAACCATGTTCCGCAATAAACTCTGTCATGATTCCCTGCCGCACGCTCTCGTCCATAGCCATTGCCAATGCATCGTCCCTGCTCTTTCTCTCTGATAAATGTTCCCGCACCTTCCAGGTAAACCAGGAATACTCATAGAGGGGACGGCAGACAGACAATAATGGATGGGCGCTTGTCAGGTTTATGTTAATCACCTTCACACTTAATTGTAGCATGGTTGTCTCACCTTTTTCAAGATAGGAATTTCTCACCACCCGCTCACAACCCTCACCCGGTCTCCCTCCCCGATCGTCTGATTCTCCCTGACAATAATCCTGTCCTCCTCAGCCACGGCCCCCTCAATGGCAGCCTCCCTGCTGCCCCGGTACAAAACCTGCACCTCCACCCGCTCCGCCCGAAACTCTTCCCCCAGTATGGAGGGCCTGCTTCTCGCCACCAGGCAGTAGTACCCTTTCATATCCTTTCGAAGCCCCTCCAGGGGAATCACCTTGGCAAACATATCCGACTGCTTTTTGCAGGTATAGCTGGTCACAGTCCCAAGATCCAGCTCCAGGTCCCCCAAATCCGCCTGAAAGGTTCCGTCCCCGTCACCCAGAAGGTTCATAGTGTTAATCATTGTCTCTTTACTCCTTGGCGTCCCCGGGATAGCAATGCTTATGGTATCCCCTCTGGAAATCTTCTGCTCCTCCTTCTCAAAACTGCCCTCAAACCGGCTGCCTCCCACAGCCAACGTCACAAGCTCCTCCCCGGCAGCCGTCTTCCCGGCTGTAACCTCCACATCCACAGCCACACCGTCCTCCTCTGCCTGCACCTGACCGCCCTTTGCCATCAGATCCTCCAGCCGGGCCAGCTCCGCCGCCTTGACTTTCCTGGCATTTTCCAGTCCTCTCACCGTCAGATCAGACAGTCTTTCTTTCTGCTCCCGGGACATCGCTGCGGCCGAATCCTCCTTCCGGGCTGTCTCTGCCTGCCACTGGGCTTTCTCCACTGCTTTCTGCAGATCCGCAAGCTTCTCCCCCGCTGCCTCTATGCTGTCCTCCTGCTGTCTCACAGCCGCCTCATAAGATTCCCTTTTCGCCTCCTGGGCTGTAGTCTGGCCTGCCTGGATCCGCTCTTCCTGCCCCTCCACGAAATCCATCTGAAAGCTTGCCGAGGTTATCTGCGTCTCCCAGGCCCTTCGCAGATCTTCCAGATCCTCCTTTGCCCGTTTCAGATTCCGCTCCAGCCTCCGGACAGTCTCCTCATCCTGTGCCAGAGCAATCTGTTCCTCCAGATCTTCCACATTTCTCTGGGCTGCCCGTAGCTCCCGGTCCCTGTTCTCCTTGGCCGAATCCAAATTCTGTCTGGCAAGCTCCCAGTCCCGTATCTGCTGGAGCCACAGCTCCTCCTCCGTAAGGCTTAAGCTGTCCTCATAATCATCCTTCAATCGCTGCAGTTCTCTTTCATAATCCGCCAGCGCCTCCTGGTACTCTGCCTGTCCCTCCTGAAGCTCCCTCACAGCCATATCAAGCTCCCACTGGGCTCCCTCTGCCTGGGTCATTCCCACATACGATTCCCGGGATATCCGCTCCTTTTCCATATCCAAATCCAACTGTTCCATGTCCCTCAATATCTCATCCCTCTTTTGAACCATAGATTCTCCATCATAGGAAAACAGCGCTTCCCCCTTGGCTACCTGGCTGCCGGGCTCCACAAAGACCTGTCCGATCCGCAGACCAGCCCCTGCCAAATACCCTGCCTTCTCCTTCACCACCACAGTCCCCGTGCCCTCCACCACCGTCTCCACCGTTTTCCTTTTGGCAGTGGTGGTCTGCACCTTGGGAACAGTCATGCTGTCGTAAATCCTGGAGATCATAGTACAGGCCACCATAAACACAAAAAAGAGAAGTAACGCCCAGCCTTTGGCTGGTAATCTTGTGATACTCTTCATTGATAATCCTTTCTCGATTCTACTCCTCCCCAGACGCGCGCTCACTGCTTCACCCCCGACGCCGCCACCCCCATCTCCAGTTCCTCCTGACAATTAAGGTAAATCAGCGCCGGCAAAAGACACACGATCAGAGCAGCCGCAAAAGCCACCGGTGCCTTATCCCCGGCAATCTCCGGCAAATACAGGGCAACCGGCCACAGCGTCTTATCCTTCAAAAACGTGATGGGCTGCTCCAGGCCGTTCCATCCGTCTACAAAACTTAACATCAGAGCCGTCACGATCCCCGGATACCCCAGAGGCAGCCCAATATGGGCAAACACATACCATTCCCCCGCGCCGTCCAGGCGCGCCGCCTCCACCAAAGCATGGGGAACCGTCTCAAATGACCTGGTCATAATAAACACAGGCAGAGTAGCCCAAATCCCTGGCACAATCATAGCAAGATGGGTGTCCAGAAGCCCCAGTCTGTCAAGAACCAGATAATCAGACACCTGAGTCACCTGAAACGGCAGCACCATCAAAACAACATAGACACCGAACAGGACACGCCTCCCCGGAAACCGGAACCTGGCAAAAGCCCACGCCGCCGGCGCGCCCACCAGCAGCTGTCCCAAAAGCATAGGCAGCACCTGGATACAAGAATTCCAGAACATCACAAAAAAGCCCGGCGACCGGATCAGCAGCTCCCCCAAAGCCTCCAAAGACGGATAGGACGGCAAAAGGGCCGCTCTCACCCTGTCTCTCCCCAGCCCCAGAGGCGAAAGATATCTCCAGTACAGCTCGTCCTCAGGCATAAAAACCCCGGCAGCCATCACAAGAAGGGGCGTCCACACAAAAAGACACATCCCGAAAAGCGCTGCGGTAATCCAGATCTTCCCTTTCCTCAAAGCCGTCTCACTCCTTCCCTCCTCTCCTGCCGATCCACACCCCCGCGGCGGGAATCACCGCCGCGGCTGTCAGCATCACGGCAGCTGCCGTCATCTTCTGCACATCCAGATTTAAAAACCAGTGGGCAAACAGATGGGGGATCAGATAAATACAGGAGTCCGGGTAAGACCCTGCCAGAAGGTAGGCCTCCCGGTATACCCGAAACGAATTGACTACAGAGAGAATTCCCACCAGCCCGCAGGTCCCCCTAAGACAGGGAATTGTTACATACCGCAGCCTGGCCCAGAAGCCTGCCCCGTCCATTTTTGCCGCCTCATAAAGCTCCCCTGAGATCCCCCCAAGACCTGCCAGCCACAAGATCATGTCATACCCAATATTCTTCCACAGATATGTAGCGATCAGCACCGGAAACGCCCACCGGGAAAACGCCCAGTCAACCTCCCAGACCTGCCCTGTAGCCTCTGCCAGAAACTGGTTCAGCACCCCGTCCGGACACAGGAGGATTTTCCACACCAGCACCATGCCGGCTGCGGGGATGGTCATGGGCAGCGCCAGAGTCGTCCGAAAGATTCCATACCTGTTTCCCCTCTGCCGTCTGTTTCTCCCGTCCCGGCCTCCTCCAATACCGTCCTCCAAATCCCCGCTCTCCCCACTGGCATCCTCTCCCCCGGCCAAAAGAAGCGCCGCGCCAAAAGACAGAACCATCAACAGCGGGATACAGACCAGAAGAAACCGCGCCGTATTGCCCGCTGCCAGCCGAAAAGCCGGATTCCCCGCCACTGCCCGGTAATTCTCCAGCCCCACAAACCGCCTGCCCATGGCGTCCTGGAACGACCGCCGGACCACATCCAAAAAAGGAATTGCCGTAAACACCGTCACGCCGCCAAGGCTGGGCGCCAGAAACAGCCAGGGCGCCAGCCTCCTTTTCACCCGTCCCGGTCTCCCCCGGCCTCCGGCGCGCCTCTCCTTCCCGGCCATACCTACTCTGCCAGATAGATGGACAGCTTTCTCATGATCCCGTCCGCCGCCTGGTCCACTGTGGCCTTGTCCTCCAGATAATCCCCGGAGCCTTCCACGATCATCCTCATCATCGTCTCGTCCACCACCACAGGCACGGTCAGCCCCTCAAGCATACCAGCGATCTCCCGGCGCGCCTCAATATCCGGCCAGCTTCCGGAAATATGGTAATCCCCGTACCCGGAGCCAATGGAATACTCCGGCCTGTCAGTCTCCACCCAAAGCTCCAGAGCCTTTTTGTTCACCGGAAATCCGTCTACAAGGTCCTCCTTCTGCACCTCATAGGACAGAAGACAGCGGATAAATTCCTTGGCCAGATCCTCGTTGGCCGTAGATTTGTTGACCGCCGCCATGCCCTTTGGCAGGTAGATCTTGCCCGCTGGCATAAACTTACTTTCCGGATGAAGGTTTCGAACCTCCGCGGCAAGGCACAGCGCCCAGTACCCGTCCATGCGCTCAATACCGCTGTCGCACACCCCTCTGTCATACTCCGTAGCGCTGCCAGTGATTCCGTCTGACACCACATGATTGCTGACAAAATATTTTTCAAACTCATCCTCCGTAAACGCCATCTTAGAACCATTGGCATCCCCTAAAGCTTTCACGGTCTCCAGATACTTTACCAGCATCTCCCTGTCCACGGCTCCCTCTGCCCCGAACAGCTCCTCATACCGAAGATGGGCGATCTTCCGCAAAAGATTCTCATAGTTCGTAATTCGCATAAGAGGTCTTTCCCCCTGATACCCTGCCATAGTATCAAGGCTGGAATACGCCTGCAAAGCCTTCTGCTCCCCTACCAGCAGCGGAAAAGAAGCCCTGACCGGAACCTGGTACACCGCCCCGTCCTCCTGCCTGAACCCTTCCAGAAGGTTGTTCAACATATCCCCTGTGTCCTCCAGCTCCCCTGCCACATCAGACAGGTCCATGAGAATCCCCTTTTCTATATAAGAGTCAGCCGGCAGTCCGTCCAGGATCAGCACATCAGCCCCCTTGCCGCTTAACAGCTCCGTGTTCAGCCCCGCAATCATCTCCTCCGTCACCGCGCCGCCATTTTCTACCGCGGTCCGCACTTCCACCCTTACATCCGGATGGCTGCTCTGGAACAAAGAAGCCGCCTGCCTCACTGTTGAATTGTCCTCCAGGCTGTAGACCGTAAGGGCCGACGGCGGGACGGCTGCCAGGTCCGGATCATACTTATAATGGAACATCTGTATTCCCTTTTCCCACTCTCCTGTAAATACCCCGTAAAAATCCTGGTCGTCCCCCTCCAGAAACTTCTGCAGATTCAAGCTCCTCATCCCTAGCCGGGTCAGGCTTCCGTCTATAAGGACCTCCCACAAGGTTCCCCCTCTGTTGCCATGGGACAATCCTGTCTCATTGACCACATAAATGCCCCCATTGCCGTCCCCAAACAGCTCCATACTCCCCCATCTGTCCTTGATCTCATCGAAATTCACTGTCTCCACGATCTTTCCTGTCTGCAAGCTGTACCTGACGATCTCACCCTCATAGACGGTCACAAACTCCTGGCCCTCGCAGAATCCTCTCCGGTCCCCTGTATTTCCCGAAAAATCCCTGGCCATGGTAAACATCCGTTTCCCCGAAGCATCATACACATTGACCTCATAATAATCAAAGACGACTATCCTGCCGTCCTCCAAAATCTCAAACTTTGGCGGATGCATCCCATAGCTTTGCCCATCCTTAGGCAAAAACACGTCCTCCAGAAGTTCTGTGGACGAACCGTCGCCGTCTAACCGAAACAGATGGTAAATATACTCCTCATCCGTTCCTCCCACATAATACTTTCCGTCCGGCCCATAGGCCACATTGGCAAGATCAATCCCCCTGTCCTTTAAAATCCCGTTTCCTTCCCAGCTCTCGTCACGCTGCCACGCGCCTTCCCTGTATATGTACCGGAAAGCATCCGTGACCTTCACGGCATCTCCTTCCCGCTCTACGGTATACAGCTCCATATTTCCGCCTTCCCCCCGCAGAAAGCCAACATACGACTGTCCCTCCACGCTTTCCGGAAGCAGAACCTGTATCTCTCCATATCTTCCCATGGCCCCAGGCTTGCTCTTCCCCTCGCCTGGCGCCTGGCTGACTTCAGCGCCGCTGCCCTGTCCGTCTTCAAGCTGTCCGATCTGCTCCGTCCGCCCGGACGTTTCCCCGCCTGCGCCGCTTTTCTGGCAGCCGCCAAGCATGCCAGCCATCAGACCTCCCATCAAAATCCACGCCAGCCCCCGTTTGACCTGGCAAAATCCTCTCTTTTCAAACTTTCCCGTCATCTTCTTAACAGCCTCCTTAACTTTAAAATGTACCTTTCCCTTCCATCATACCCCCCATTTCTCTAAAAAACCTGTAAATACCTGGCTCCTTCAAGATTTTTTAGAGAATTTCATGGTATAATCAGCTATAGTAAAAAACAACTCACGAAAGGTGTCCCATGAGAATCCTAATTATCGAAGACGACCAGGACCTGTGCCGTTTCATCGCCCTGGCCCTGGAGCAATCCGGCTGCGCTTTTGACATCTGCCACACTGGAAACGACGGCCTGTTTTTCGCCAAGAACCAGGTATACGACGCCATCATCCTGGACCGGATGCTGCCGGAGCTTGACGGCCTCACCGTCCTAAAAGCCCTCCGCCGCCACGGCATCCTGACTCCGGTTATCCTGGCCACTGCCCTGGACGGACTATGCGACCGCATAGACGGCTTAGACGCCGGAGCGGACGACTACCTGGTAAAACCCTTTGCCGTAGAAGAGCTTATGGCCCGCATCCGGGCCGTCACCAGAAGGCCAGGGAACCTGCAGATCTCCCCCAGCATCACCGCCCTGGGACTGACCCTGACTCCGGACAGCCGCCGGTTAGACTTTAACGGCGCGTCCCTGACTCTGTCCAAAAAAGAAGCCGCCCTTCTCGGCTTCTTTCTGAAAAATCCGGGCCAGACCCTTCCCCGCGCCAGAATCCTCTCCTACGTGTGGGGCGCGTCCAGCGAGGTGGAGGAGGGCAACCTGGACAATTACATCTACTTCCTGCGGCGGCGTCTTAAATCCCTGAAAGCCCCCATACAGCTGACCACCATCCACGGCGTAGGCTACCGCCTGGAAGAAAAAGGACAGTGACGCATTCAAAAGTCACTGTCCTTTTCCAAAAGCTCCTTTAATGGTTTATAATAATGATAGGCAAACCGAAGCCTGTCATACCCAAACTGCCGTTCCAAACGCCAGGCAGACTGCCGCAAAGCCTCCAGCCCTTCATTGGCGTAGGTGTTGATCTCCTCCAGCTCATGCTTTCCCGGCCTCTGCAGCTCATAAATGCACACGATCTCCTTTTCATACTCCCTGGCAAATCCCACCTCCCTGGCTATCTGCCCGTACTCGTCCTTCCGGTTATAATTCATCACCGCAACGCCGTCGCACCCATAGGCAATAAGCCGCTCCAGGATATCCATATTGGTGGCGTCATAAAATGTGGGAATGCACACCAGAAACTTAAGGCCCTTTTCCGAAGCGCAGGCGTAAGCCCTCTCCATACAGGCTCCGTAACCGGCCATCAGCTCCCCCCGCTTCTCCCTTCCCTCATCCCACTCATCCAGAAGGTAGGGCTCCACATCCACCATAACCCCCTGTATCCTGCCCTGATCCCTGTGGCGTTCATTGTACTCCGCCACATACCCTATCCTCTCGATCAGGGTTTTGGCGTCCCTCTCATAGGCCCATTTTGCCTCCCCCATAAGGGCAAACACCTCAATGCCCCTCTCCTCCATCCCCATAACAAAATCCGCGCTTTTCTCCTCCTCCAGACACTCCCTGGAAAACTGCTGATAAATGGCGGCCACGTCAGCCTTTTTTGCCACCTCGAACAAAGTCTGCGTTTCCTCCGGCTCCAAAACCCCCTCGTCCCAGCTAAACATCCCAAAACCTTCCCTGTGGTTATCCCCCGGCTCCGCTCCGGGCCCTCCAAAGCCAAGTACCGCGCCCCAGGCTGCCAGGACCGCGATCCCGCACACCGCCCAATAAATCTGTCTCCTCATAAACCGCCTTTCCCTGCATCTACAGACTGTTCTAACAATTTTCTGGCCGCCTCCCACGCCGGTATAGGCCGATAAAAGCAAAACCCCTGAATCATATCACATCCCATGTCCCGCAAAAGCTCTGCCTGCTCCTCCCGCTGGGCGCCCTCCGCCATAACGGTGATCCCCAGCTGACGGCCCACCTGCACCATGGCCCTTACAATGGCATTGCCCGTATTGGTTCCCAGAAGGTCCACCAGCCGTTTATCCAGCTGCAGCACATCCGGCATATACGTTTCAACCTCCGCAAAAGCCGCAAACTCTTCTCCAAATTCATCCAGCGCGACCCGTACGCCTATGTCCTTCATCTGCCTGATATGCCCTATGACAACCGAAGGTTCCTCCCTCAGGACCCGCTCCGAAACCTGAAAGATCAGCCTTGCCCTGTCAAACTGGTACATACCCACAATCTCTCTGCATTGGTCCATAAAGCCTTCTTCCTTCAGAGTCTCCGGAGAAAAATTGCAGGACATAAAAAAGTCCTCCATCCCAACCTGGTGAAGCCGCTCCAGAAACCTGCAGGCCTGGTCCAGAGAATAAAGGTCCAGCTGCCCCATCAGCCCGGCCCTCTCCATCAGGGGAATAAAACTGCCGGGAGACAGAACCCCTTTCTCCGGATGCCCCCATCGGGCCAGGGCCTCTCCCCCCGCGATCCGCCCTGTGGCCCCGTCTGTGTAAAACTGGACATACAGCTGAAACTCCTGGTTCTCCAACCCCCGCTTCATGTCCTCCTGCAGCTTTCGCTCCTCCTCAAACTGGCGGATCCAGCTGTCTGTGCAGACCTTATAGTCCAAATCCTCCCGGTACGCGTCCTGGGCCGCCTGGCTCACATTGAGAAGAAGCTCATCCAAATCCCAGTCCCCGTCCTTTAACCGGCACAGCCCGGCTCCCACATACCTGCCGTGATTCTCCCAAAAACTCTGGACGCGTTTCAATAAAGAGGTCACCCACTGGCCTAACTCCTGATCTCCGGGACACATCCGCGCCATGACAAAGCCCTGATCGCTGACCCTGGCCAAAATATCCCTGTCCCCTGTATGATTTAAAAGCACTGAAGCCATATGGCGCAAAAACTCGTCGGTTCTCTCGCTGGTCCCTGTCCTTCTCATTTTATCCGTATCCACATGAAAATAAACCATGGCATACAGCGCTCTGTTCTCCCGGATAACAAACTGCTGATAATTGCGGGAAAAATATTCCCTGTTGCCGATTCCCGTAAGGCTGTCCGTCTCATCCCTTTTGTCCGCGGCCCTGCGGTACTTTCGACACCTTCCTGCCAGCCACACAGCTCCGGCCGTCAGCCCCAGGATCACCACTCCCAGCCCGCCAAAAGCCATCCTGGTCCTTCTCCTGCAGAGCGCGGGCTTTTCCTGGGAACAGCCAATGAGCATCCCGACCTTGCACTCCTGAGAAACCCCGGAAAGGAACTCCGCCAAGTCCGTCTTCAGCTGCCCCGGCGCCGCGTCTGTCATCAAAACACAATAGGAAACCTGCTCCTCCCCCAATCTTGTGTCCAGCACCAGAACTTCCCCCTGGGAACGGTGGCGAAAAGACTCCTCCCCCTCGCACCCGGAGATAATATCCACCTGTCTGTCCCTGGCCAGAGACTCTCTTAAGTCCTCCTCCCCAGGCTCGTAATACCTGATATCATAGTCCCAGCCCTCCGAAAATTCCCGGAAAAGCTGCGGAATCACTCCCTTGTAAACGCCCTCTCTGGCGTCATAGTATTCCACTGGGTAGGAATCGGGATTTCCTGCCACATAGACGACCGCTTTTCCCACTTACACGTTCTCCTTCTTGTGCCTCCAGAACCCTTTTTTCAGTTCATCCAACCCCATCATCTACACTCCACCTCATTGTCTGCTGCTGCTGAAATTAATCGCTTTCCGCTCAATCTGCCCCCAGACGTTTTGCTTTTTCCCCCGTCCCAGAGCCGTCACCCGCACCCAGGCCAGAATAAACCGCAGGCAGGAAACCTCCACCGCGCACAGCCCCACAGCCTTGACGCCGTCCACAAACGTCAGCTTCAGATCAATGGTGTGGACCCGCGCGAAAAACGCCGTCAAGGACAAGATGGAAGAATACACCACATAAATGCCCAGATACAAAAGCATGTAGGGAATGTTGAGAAAATCCATCATCCAGGCCGCGGCCATGGTCACGGTCCCAAACACCTCAATGTACGGGGACAAAAGCTCGTATATCAAAAAATACAGATAGGAAATGAATCCAACGGCGCCATACCTGGGATTGCCCAGAATCCTCCGGTGCCTGACCATGCTCTGATACAGGCCAATATGCCACCGCCTCCGCTGCTTGCACAGATCCGACAATTTTTCCGGCGCCTGGGTCCAGCAGATGGCGTCTGTGGCGTACCGGATCCTGTACTCTATGCCGTGTTCCCGGCAGTACACATGAAGCTTAACCACCAGCTCCATGTCCTCCCCCATAGTCGTCACGTCGTACCCTCCCGCTTCCATGACCACATTCTTTTTAAACAGCCCGAAGGCCCCTGACACGATGATATTGCCGTTAAACTTGTCAAAAAGGATCCGGGAGGCCAGAAACGAGCGGTCATATTCCAGCACCTGCATACAGGCCAGCAGCTTTTTAGGCATGCGGTACTTCACCAGCCTGCCGTCCTGTATCTGGGCTCCGTTGCAGGGCCGCACCGCGCCGCCTACTGCCACCACCCGGTCATCCTCCAGCACAGGCCGCGCGATCTTTTTCAGGGAATCGCTCTGCAGCACCGAATCCGCGTCAATGCAGAGAAAATAAGGGTACTTTGCCATATTGATCCCCATGTTCAGGGCGTCCGCCTTTCCGCCGTTCTTCTTCCTGATCAGGGTAATGGGCGCCTTGTATCCATTGGTCTCAAACACGGCCTCCGCAGCCTGGCAGGGCAGCTTCCTCTGAATGGGGCGGTTTACCCGGACCATATGAAAGGCCTCCTCCATAACCTGCGCCGTGCCGTCCGTGGACCCGTCGTCCACCACCACGATCTCATACAGCAGATAGTCCAGGGATAAAAGGGATTCAACGGTAGCTTTGATGGTAATGCTCTCGTTGTGGGCAGGCACAAGGATGGACACCGGCATATAATAATCCCTCTGCAGTTCATTTTTAAGGGCATTGTTCCGCTTCGCGTTGTACAGGGACGTGGTGCCAACCGTGACAGACAGAAAGAGGAAGCTGGCATATCCCACCATATACAGGACAAAAAAGATACCTACACCGTGAAAAAACACCTGAAACGCTTCTCTCATGGCCTGCCTCCCTGTATTTCCTTCCTTGCGTTGTTAAGTTCCAGACGGTACATCAGCATCTCTCTGGCGTACCGGTCATTGCCCCCGGCAGCTTCCATAAAATCCCAGCCGTACCCCTCCCGGGATTCCAGACTTACCGCCGCGTTGTAGCGCACATACCAGTTGGAGCTGTGAACCGCCCCGATCAGGGCATCCATCACTTTCTCTCCTGTATATCTGGCCAGGGACGTAACGCTGATGGCAGCGTATTCCCAGTTTAAAGGGTTTTGGTCCGAGGCGAACAAAAGGAGCGGGTCCCTGGCCGGCTCATATACATACCGCCCAAAATACCGGATAGCCAAAAGCCTCTGCTCCTTGTCCCGCCCCGGGTCCATCATGATCCGGAACATCCTGTCACAGTAGCCGCCGCTTTTGTAACGGATGTAGTTCAGGATTACCATCTGCATTTTTCCGGAAAACCTCTCAAACTTATCCCACAAAAGCCCCATCAGCCTGTCATGGTCCCCGCCAAAAGCCAGAAGGCCGTCTGTCAGTATTTTTTCATGGATGAACCCGCCTTCCTGGTTTAGGACGGTCAGCGCCTCCACAACGCTCTCCTCAGTGCCAAAACCGCACAGCGCGTCCAGGGCATTGACCCGGCAGTAAAGGTTCTGCTTTCTCATGTACTGGACCAAAATCTTTTCCAGCGCGTCTGCCTCCATATGCCTTTGCGCCTGGTTTTTGGACAGGAAATAGGCATAATAGGCGGACTGCATGGTATCCCGGCCAAGATACACCGTCGCAAGCTGAAGGAACACGGGCTGTATCTGCCTTTTGTACTCCAGGTCCGCGGGGGACTCGCCAGTTTCCAGGCAAGTCTCCAGCGCATGGTCAAAGGCCACCAGATTTTTCACCCGTCGCAGCTTTCGGTAGAGGTAACGGATATGTTTTTGTTCCACTGCCTTTCCCTGCCGGATAAGCTCCAGCTGAATCTCCACCTGGGCCGCAAGCGCCCTGCTCCTTCTTTCCAGCCTCATTTCCTGCTTTTTCAGGACCATACTGTTGACAATATTGAACACCAGCATACTAAAACACACAGCCCCATACCCGTATAACAGCACCTCGCTGCCCATTTCCCGTCACCTCCTGCCAAAGCCCGTCACGGCTCCAGAGCCCAGTACGCTTTCAGCATGTAGTAGGACTCCTTCAGCCGCTCATGAAAGGTTACCTTTTTCCCCCAGCCCTTTAAGGGAACTTTTGTCATGGGAATCCGGTGAACGCTTCCGCCGGACCACCCTATGCCCACATACATCTCTTTGATGTGGAGATTTTCAATCCCGTAATGTTCATAGTAATCGTCGTGTATCATCATCTCCGACGGATTGGAAAAGTTCAAAAGCTGCCAGGGTATCCGCATCTCCACAAAATCCCCCGCAAAGATAAAGTCCGCCAGGGAGTCAAATTCCTCTGCCTTCGGGTTCCCATTGCCGTACCGCAGCACCCCGGTCTCATACTTTACCCCGGTTGGAGTGGTGGATTTGCGGTCAGGCAGAACGCCGCTTAATATAAGCGGCAGGTATATCCGCTCAAAATGGGGCGTGCTGACCTCCGGCGGATTGATGTAGGGATCGTCCAGGTAATAAGGCCCTCCGTAGGTAGACAGAAGGGCCTCATACCGTTTCTGTACCACCACCCGGCTGTGGTCCCTCCCCCGGATGACCACCAGAAAGTCGCAGGCCCGCTCAAAAGCCACCTCATAGTCGCTGCACCAGGTACTGCCGCTTTTAGGCGTAATATCCAGGGGAATATACAAGGTGTCCTTCTCCTGGTCAAACCCTTCTTTTCTCACCAGAAAGTAGATAAATTTCTCGTCATATTTCATGGACAGCTCCATGTTTTCGGAAGTCATCACCACATCGCTGCCGCTCCACTCTGAGATATCCCCGTCCACATAGCAGACGCTCTCCTCTTTTCCAGGGTCAAAAGACAAAAGCCCAAAGTATTGCTCATTGGTCTGACAGTCGCTCCAGTAAGGCGTCTTGTCCAGGTCTATGGCGTGCAGGGTGTTCCAGGTCCTCTTAAACCACTCATCCTGCCAGGTAAACACACAGCTTCCGGCGCATCCCGCGTCCATAATATCCCGGTAACAGTCAATAAGGGCCTGCCCCTGCTCCTGTTCCGTCATATGCCCCTGATTCCGCCCTGTGTTCACATCCCTCTGGGCCATGCCCCTTCCCGTGGTAACGCCGTACTCCGAGATAACCACCGGAATCGTGTGATACCGGTTCAGAGCCTTTAAATAGGCTGCGTATGTATTATACCGCCCTCTGGAATCATAGTAGTCTTTATCCGTCACATAATCCTCAATCCTGGCCCCCTTTAACAGGGATGTGTGGTATTCCAGGTTCTTTCGGATAACCTCCCCTAAGCGCTCGTCAATCATTTCCTCACTGTACTGGCTGCCTTCCCTCATGATCTCCAGGTAATCGGGGAAATACGGGTACACGTGATAGGAGGCAAACATCCCTGCCTGAAACTCCTCCCTGACTTTGATATGTTCCACATCAACGCAGGCGATCTTATACCGGTAGGAGGTGACCACAACCGGGTACACAAAGGGGTCTGTGGTGGGCCAGTTGGAAAACGCCACCAGCCTCTGCTGCTTGTACCTGCTGCTCTCATACTCGATCATCTTATCCCCCACCTGACAGAGAAACGCCTCAAAAGCCGTGGCCCCCTCTGTGTACAGATATTTTCCGGAATAGACATGTTTATCTTCGCTCTTTTCATTGGTATAGACCACCAGACTGCTCTCCCACTCCACACCGATGATATACCCCAGCACCCAGGGCGAGATATCCTTCCGATACCTTCCGCTTCCGTTTCCCTCCCCCAGATTAAGACTTTTCTTCCCATGGATAATATCCACAATGGTACGGCAGTCCGAAAGCAGAGGCTCCAAAAGCTCCTCATCAAAAGCATCTCTGTGGGAGTTAAAAATGTAATCATTGATCCACACTCCATGGAGCAGATACAGCGGCTCCTCTCTCCCCTGGTTATACTCATAAAACGCGTCATAAAAATCATCCTGCAAAATCGTATAAACCCTGATGGTATTAGCCCCCAGCTCCTGGATCTGCCCAAACCACCGAAGATACGTTTCCTTGTCAATGGCATAATCCGTAGCCCACTTCCCCGGCATCCCCACCCCCATATCCACCCCCCGTATCTCAAAAGGGGTATTCGCCGTTTGCTGCTTTAAGTAAATATTTTTTCCATTTACGGTTGCAAGACAGGTAACGGCAGAATCCGGATCCATATCTATGTAGACGCCGTGACGGTAGTAAATGGTATTGGCTATAAACAGAAGGACAATCAGGGTACAGATCGTAATGATAAATTTTTTCATAGGCAGCAGCTTTCCATTAATAAATATTTGCTCTCCTCTTAATGCTCATACACCTTATTCCGCGAGTAATGCCCATACTGCTCCAACGCATGCACATTCTCATCCAGCCATTCCCCTCTGGCAGCCAGCCACCCTTTCAGCTGCTCCACCGCTTCCTCATGGCTGCGCAGATTCCGCTCCTCCGGGATCAGCCCGCCCCATCCCTCAATCTCCGCTTTCCACCGCTCATTATTCCTCTCCACAGCCGGC
The DNA here is from genome assembly GCA_910585645.1 of uncultured Hungatella sp. Classification (GTDB taxonomy): domain Bacteria; phylum Bacillota; class Clostridia; order Lachnospirales; family Lachnospiraceae; genus UBA3402. The sequence goes on from CAJUFP010000001.1 coordinate 58,656, forward strand.
CCCAGAAACGCAAGGGTCTCCTCAATATACTCTGTCAGATACTCCTGGCTAAGAAAACTCTTCCTCAGCTCCTCATACCGCCTCTGGATCCTTTTCACAAACCGCTCATCCTTCATCAGCATAAAGTACCACGCTTTCTCGTTCATAAAAAACCCCTGAGGCCCCACCGCCTCCTCCCGGTAATTATCACAGGAATTGTTAAAATCCCACACGCACAGCTTAAACTTCCCTCCCACCTCCTTGTAGATGTAGGTAGAATAACTGCCTGCGTCCAGGTTCTTCGTAAACTCATGGATAACATAATAATCCACAAAGCTGTCCACATCAATCCACTGCTCATATCCGTACTTGTCCGAATCATAATCAAAGGAAAACAGCGCCTTCTCAAATGCCGAGTAGTCCAGCTCGATATGCTTTGCCATCTCCTCTGTAAGCTTGGTCTTCCCCGGATAGCGGATCGCGATATCCTGTGGAGTCTGGAACATCCGCTCCGAGTACGTGTAAATATCCCGCACAGTCTCCAGATCCGCCTCCGTAGGCCTGTCGTACCGCAGAAGATACCCTGTAAGCTGGGCATTCTTCACATTGGCAGTCAGATTCAGCCGGCAGTCCTCTCCCCCTGTGACGCTCTCCACCATCAGGTACAGGCCCTCATACTGCCCGTCCACCACCACCTCGCAGAACCGCGCGTTGGGGGCATAATCCATAATCTCCCCGGAAATGTTGTACCACATATAATTCCGCACCAGAGATTTGTCCAGGATCGGCCCGTTTAACACCCACTCGTGATGAGCGTCCATTCCCATGACGGAAATACTCCTCTTCTTCCCCTCCCCGTCAACAAGCTGGAGGGCATAGGGCGTCTTTGGAAACCGTCTGGACGTATTGCCCCGGACCCGCAGCCGACACTCTGTAGAAAACGCGGGCGTATCGTCCAGATGATTGTTGGAATCCTCATTGTCAATAACCGTAAGATTCACGCCCACCGTAGTGTCTCCGTCCGGCGCCTTGGTATAAGTCATCTGCCCAAACCGGTCCCTCGCCTCAGTAACCGCCCCGGGTATGGTCTGCCCCCTGGTATCAATGACCACAAGAGGCAGATGGGAACACAGCCCGGAGCCGCCGCAGTCACAGCCCTCATCCCGTCGCCCAATCAGGTGATGGTGGACGCGGTTTTGCCCTTCCACAGTGTCTGCCTGGGAAAAAAACGCGGCTGCTATCAGCAAAAAAACGGACATCCCTATGCCCAGCACCCTGTACTTCATATCCAGTCCCTCTTCCCCGGCAAATTCCGTGCCCGGCCCCATCAGCCGCCATCAGCTGCTGATATCGTCATTCTGTGTCACTACATTAAAATACTCTATATTGCCAATGGCATAGATCTCATCCACAATGCTTTTTCCTGTCCTCTGCTTCTTCTCAAAAACTCTTTTATTCAACTCATAGATAAATTCCATGTGAGTCTCCGTAGAATTTTTTACCCGCAGCGTGGCTTTTCTGGAAAACCGCTGAAAGATCAAAGCCTCCACCTGTCCCTCATTCATGCGGGCCGTGCGGATGATCATCAACACCCGGTTGTCATTGCGGATCCTCCCAAACAGCAGAAGGACCATAAAAATAAACCCGCTTCCAATGGCCGCCACCATATAGTCCCCTGCTCCGCAGCAAATACCTGTCACAATGGTCCAGAAAATATACACCGTATCCCTGGAATCCTTAACAGCTGTCCGAAACCGCACGATAGACAGCGCGCCAACCATGCCAAGGGACATGGCCAGATTATTTCCGATGACGATCATTACCGTTGTAGTTATAATAGTCAGGGTTACCAGGGAGACATTAAACTTCTTGCTGTAGATGCTCCCGTCATGGGAAAGCCGATAAGAAAGAAAAATAAACAGGCCTATCACCGTGGCCATGGACAGTCTTGCCAGGATCGCTTCTATGGACAGATCACTGGGTGAACCAAACATTTCAAAAAGCTCTTTTTTCATAGATAACGCCTCTTTGCTATGTAGAATGAAGCCCCACGCTTCTGGACAGCCCATACTTGCTGACGGAAATCTCCGAGCAGTTCACCGAACTGACCAGCTCCTTTATGTAGCTTGGAAGAAACCCGTTATATTTAACCTCCAACACTGCATGAAACGGGTCCCAAACCGGGTATTGAATCAGTTCTTCCGAAAATATATCAAAACAGCTTTCTGTGGCCCTCATATCCTTGTCAATGGTAATGCGTATCCGGTTTTCCCTTGCCACAAAAGCCTTCCGCCGGTACTCCACCACAGCCTTGGGCCGGTAACACATACGGTTCATGAGCCCGTAGCACTCCGCCGCAAAGGCTTCTGAAAACTGTAACAGAGGGGAGTAGTCGCCCTGCAGAAGCTTTTGCCCGTCCTCCCTTTTCAGTGGAAGAGAGCGCTTTCTCTGATAAGGCCCCTCCTTCTGTTTCATCTCCAGCATGGCAAAGTCCCCCCGCGGGTCGTAATTTCGCAGGCGGATCTTCCTGCGCAGCTCCATGCCGTCCAGTTTATCCCTGTAATCGTTGTCATCCAGCGTGTCAAAATACAGGGAACGGATCCGATAGCCGTCGGCGCCATTGTGCTTATCTTCCATCATGATCCTGCCAAGACGATAGCATAACTCATGACTGCGCCTGATATTCAGAAGATATTTTTTCTCCTGCCTTAAAACCTCATTCATGGCTGGCAGCCTTCCTTTCTTTCGCAAAGTACCCTCGAAATCTTTATACCCAAATCCGCAGGAAGATTTCTGTCAGACATGCACTTATTTATGAGGCGTGCATGGCATGTTGGTTGATTGAATCGGGGTTGCATCTGACAAAACTCCGTCTCCGAAAAGGGCTTGCAGGGAAGACTCCGGGGGTACTCTTCCACATTATAGCAAAAAAATAAACGGTTTTAAGCAGTCAGGAATGAATCGCGGTTTTTAAGGTATGGTTTGTAAATGGTTGTAGGGAAGGTAATCCGGTGGTAAAATAAGGGGAAGGTAAGGGCCATATTGTCCTGAGCCTGTACTGTGATCAAAGAAAGGATGAGCTGCGATCATGAAAACTTTGCGCAAACGCCTTGCGGGGCTTTATACGATTACCACAGGTTCTATCCTGCTCCTTGTTATGGGGGCTTTCCTCCTGTCTTCCATAAAAGAAAGCCGCAATGCTCAGCTGGAGCAGTTTCAGGTTATCTGGAATTCCCTGACCTCCAGGTTTCTGACCTCCAGCACGGTCTCCCACGGATTTCTTGCCCAGACAGAGGCGGATTATCAGATGGTGGTCCATATAAGGGAAAACGGGACTCCCCTTCTCTATCAGGGGGCCTGGCAGCCCCCAACAAACCGCCAGAGGCTGATCCGGCTGGCAGCGGACCAGGCGGCAGCCCAGGGGGTTTTCATAGACCAGGCCCCCATATCTTCCACGGCAGTTTCCAGCTCCCTGATGACCATAGAAGGGGAACACAAGGATGCTTACTATGCCATGGTCCTGGTTCTTGCCGTCAAAAACGGTGTGAAAAGTATCTGCGCCATATCCTACATCCCCCCTGCCAGGGAATCCATGGGAGGAAGGGCGCTGTATCTGTGTACCCTGGCAGTCTTTGGCATTGCCTGCCTTGGCCTTATCAGCTGGAAATTCGTAGGCTGGTCCCTGAAACCGGTGGAGGAGAGCCGTCAAAAACAGGCCCGCTTCCTTGCCGCCGCCTCCCACGAGTTGCGCTCCCCCCTTGCCGTCCTTCGCTCCGGAATCGCCGCCCTGGGAGCCAATCCAAAAGAAAAAGACACACTCCTGCCAGTTATTGACAGCGAATGTGTCCGTATGTCACGGCTTATAGACGATATGCTCCTTCTGGCATCTGCCGACGCCAAGACCTGGAGTCTCCAGACCCAGGACGTAGATATGGATACCCTTCTTATTGACCTGTTTGAGTCCTTTGAGCCTGTCTGTCGGGAAAAAGGCGTCACCCTCACCCTGGATCTGCCCGAAACTCCCCTTCCTCACATTCCCGGCGACCCTCAGAGGATCCGTCAGCTTCTCCTGACCCTTCTGGACAACGCCAAGACCCACACGCCCGGCGGCCGTTCCATCCACATCCGCTCCAGAGCCCAAAAACAGCTGCTCACTGTCCAGGTCATTGATGAAGGCTGCGGAATCCCTGATCAGGACAAACCTTATGTGTTTGACCGCTTCTACCAGGCAGACGCCTCCCGGACCGACAAACACCACTTTGGCCTTGGCCTGAGCATTGCCAAAGAACTGGCAGAACTCCACCGTGGCGCCATATACCTGTCTGACACCGACAATGGCAAAACCTGCTTCACCGTAGAACTTCCCGCCTACTCCTGCAGCCTTTCCCTGCACACCTGAATCACCCGCTCCATAGCCGTCCTCCCCGGCCCGCCCAGGGTAACCCGCTTCTCCACGCAGGTTCTCATGCTGATAGCCTCATATACATCCTCTTCAAACACCGGGCTGACTGCCTGAAATTCCTCCAGGGTCATATCATCCAGCCCAATGCCTTTCCCGATACAGTAAAGCACCAGCTGCCCCACGATCCCGTGGGCATCACGGAATGGCACCCCATGATTTACCAGATAATCCGCCGCGTCTGTGGCATTGGTAAACCCGTTCTTCGCGGAAGCCTCCATCACATCTTTCCGGAAACTCATGGTGGCGATCATCCCGCCAAACAGGGCCAGACACCCCTTCACCGTGTCAATGGCGTCAAAAGTCAGCTCCTTGTCCTCCTGCATATCCTTGTCATAAGCCAGGGGAATCCCCTTCATGGTAGTGAGCATGGACATGAGAGCCCCGTAGACCCGCCCGGTCTTGCCTCTCACCAGCTCCGCGATATCCGGATTCTTCTTTTGAGGCATAATACTGCTTCCGGTGCTGTAAGCGTCGTCCAGCTCCACAAACCGGTACTCATTGCTGTTCCAGATAATGATCTCCTCGCTGAATCTGCTTAAATGCATCATAATAAGAGCCAAAGCGTCCAGCAGCTCGATCACATAGTCCCTGTCCGAAACCGAATCCATGCTGTTAAGGGTAGGACCGTAAAATCCCAGCAGTTTCGCCGTGTACTCCCGGTCCAGAGGGTAGGTGGTCCCCGCCAGGGCCCCGGACCCTAAAGGACAGTAGTTCATTCTCTCCTGGATATCCCGAAGCCTGGTCCTGTCCCTGTAAAACATCTCAAAATAAGCCCCCATATGGTGGGCCAAAGTCACCGGCTGGGCCTTCTGAAGATGGGTAAATCCCGGCATATAGGTGTCCAGATTCTCCTCCATGATCTTCAGAATCTCCTCCATCAGCCCCTTAACAAGACCGTCAATCTCCCCAATCTCATGCCGGCAGTACAGCTTCATATCCAAAGCCACCTGGTCATTGCGGCTGCGCCCTGTGTGGAGCCGCTTTCCGGCCTCCCCTATGCGGCTGATAAGATTGGCCTCCACAAACGAGTGGATATCCTCATGCTCTCTGGTGAACGAAAGGCTCCCGGAATCCAGATCCGCCAGGATCCCTTTCAGCCCGTCTACGATCGCCTCCCTGTCCTCCTCGGACACGATCCCCTGTCTGGCCAGCATGGTCACATGGGCAATGCTTCCCTCAATATCCTGGTGGTACAGCTTCCTGTCAAAAGACAGAGACTCATTAAAATTATGCGCCAGCTGATTTTCCTCTTTCGTAAAACGTCCGCCCCAAAGCTTCATTCGATGTATTCTCCTCTCTTCCCTGTTCTTCCATTTCTCCAATTTATCACACCAATAAGAATCAGGCACAGCGCGCAAAAGCCGCTGATCCCCATCCCCAGCCGCAGCCCCAAAGGCTCATAAGACAGGCTTATCACATGCTTTCCCTCCGGAATATCCACGCTCAAAAACGTATCAAAGATCTTCCCGGCCTCCTGCTCAACCCCGTCCACAACCACACTCCAGCCCTTGTCATAGGGAATGCTGGTAAATAAAACGCCTGCCTGTGCCGCGTCCACCTCCCCTTCCAGCCGGGTATCCACCCACCTGGTCACCTGGAGAGGATACCGGTTCAAGATATTGAAAACCGACCAAAGCCCAGCCTCTGAAAAACGGTAAGCTCTGGCGCTTAAACTCTCCTCATCCTCCTCATTGGTAATGACGATCTCCACTCCCGGCTCACACTGTCCCAGCTCCAGCAGAAATCCCCGGTTGATATTTTTAAACGTCTGGGTACTCTCCCCAATCTTAACCTTGACCTCTTTCACACGCTTGTTGGACACGTACACATAGTACCTGCCCTGCTCCGGAGGCGTCACGCGGAAGGTGGTTCCGTTATTTTCCCCGCCTGCGTCCAGAAGCACCCGGTCTGCCCCGATCACATCGCACAGATTGTTCTGGACTTCCGCCGGATTGCCTCCGTCCCTCTGCCAGTCCGTCTCCAGATCATCTGCCACCACAAAACCCACCGGCAGCGCCGCCAGATTCTGGTACAGCCACGTATCCCCGCTCTGGTCAAGAAGCCCCAAAAGGCTATCCGCCTCCTGCTCCTCCGAATACAGGGCATATCTGACGGCAAACAGAGCGTCCACAAGAGGCGTGCTCCCTGTAATGCTGTAGGCGTTGGTATTGCCCTCGCACCCCAGCTGCTTAAAAAACTCCGTCAAATCCGCGTTGGCTGTGGAAGAAAACAGGGACACCGAGGGAAAGTTCATCCAGGCCCCGTCATTTTTCGTCTTCCTGGTCACCTTCTCAATGCGGTAAAAGGTATCGTTTGGAACCAGCTCCCCGGTCAGCTTCCTCACATCCTCATTGTCCTTTGTGTAGCCGGTCCTGCTGGTGGTGGTCACACTGGTAACCGTGGTGTTCACCGCCGCCTCGATGGACACCACCGCCAGGGTCAGAGCCATAACCCCGCCGTAGCCTGCCCCCTTCCTTTTATATAGGTAGAGAAGCCCTCCGTACAGGGCCAAAAACAAGATCGCCACATAGTAAGTATAAAACTCAAAGTGCTCCTGTTCCACCAGCTTCTCCGCCAGGATCACAAAGCCGACAGCTCCCCAGAACGCCAGAACCATATGTTTCCACGGCGTCCCGGCCAGGTTCATGTACGCCCGATAGCACATAACCAGCATCAGAAATATATAGATAAACGACTGTCTGCACGGAAGGCTGTTGGGGAAATGAAACCCATGCCAGATAAAATTCAGACCGTTAACCGAAAAGCTGGCAAAAAACAGCAGCAAAAGCCCGCAGTACACCGCCTTCTCCTTCACAGAGACCCTCTCGCACCCCAGGTAAAGCCCAAACAGCATCAGCACCGCCACACCGCAGTAAATGTTCGGCCAGTGTTCCAGTCCGATCTCCGTCTCCACATTGCCGATATGTCTGGCAAACATATCAAAAATAGAAAAGTAGGAACTGATGGTCTTAGGAAAATCCGAATCCGCCGACGCGGTTGACTGCAACGCGTAAATCTCCGGGATCAGCACTACAGCCGCCAGTCCCCCTGCCAGCAGGGAATACAAGGTAAACTGCCCCACATGAACGCCGTAGTCTTTCAGGCTCCTTCCTCTCCCTGTGCCCAGAATCAGAAGAGCGGCAAAATAGATCACCATAAAAATGCAGGTCATAATGGAAATATAGTAGTTGGAAAGTATACTGACCCCCAGAGTCAGGCAGTACATCATCCCCCGCTTCTCCTCCACCAGCCGCTCCAGCCCCAGCATGATAAGGGGAAACAGGATAATGCAGTCCAGCCACATGATATTCCAGCTGTAAGCCGCCATGTACCCGGAAAGGGCGTAAAATATCCCGAAAAATCCAACGCCAAAGCTTTCCCCTCCCCAGGACTGGCCGCGCTTTCTCAGATACCAGGCAAAGGCAAGACCTGCCAGGCCGATCTTTAACACAATCCCATAGGTCATAAACTCAATAACCAGGCTTTTCGGACAAAAAATCAGCAGCCAGTTAAAAGGGCTTGCCAGATAGTAGGCGTACAGGGCGGAAAAATTCACCCCCATGCCAATATCCCAGCTGTAAAACAGGCTTCCCCCCTGACTTAATTTGTACTGAAACTCCGAGAAAAACGGCGCGTACTGGTGATACATGTCTGTTCTCAAAAAGCTTTCTTCCCCAAAAGGAAAGATCCCTCTCTGGATAAAGATAATGATCATGATCACAATGGGAACACAAAAAGCGGCCCACAGGCCGTCGGAAGGTCTGAAATACTCATCCATGGCAGCCGCGGGCTTTAAAAGCCAGTCTCCCTTTTGTCTTTTTCTGCTTCTGCCAAGGCGGCTGGCAGAGTGATCCTCCTCTTCCTGTATTTCCCCGGTCCCCTGGTCTGTCAAGTCCCGCCTTTTGTCCAAACCCATCTCATCCTCTGTCTCAACATCCCAGTCGTATCCGTCCAGCAGCCGCTCCAGCTCCTCCGATACTTTTTTTATCTCATCATTCTCCATATCAGCTTGTCCCATCCCCTGTCTTCTTAAATATAAACAGTTTGCTGGGAATATAATTCAGCACCATGGACACGGCGGAAACCACAAGCTTCCCCAGAAACTCGTTCCAGTGCAGCATCCCCACCATAAGCACCATCCCTGCCATGGTGATGGCAAAGGTGGCGATCCGGCATGCCACAAAAGAAACAAACTCTTTCCAGAGACGCCCTGGCCTCATCTCAAAACTTTGAAACACAAAAAACTTATTGCTGACAAAGGCAAAGAGCACCGCTGCCACCCAGCTGACTGCTGTGGACACCTGATACTCCGCCCCCATATGCCACAAGATCCTGTGGGTGATCCAGTCCACCGCCGTGGTCAGGACACCGCAGATAATATAAGTAATGCTTTCTCTATTGCCCAGTTTTCTCCATATGGCAGAAATCATATTCTTGCTCCTGTACTTTTACGTGCTCCTACTATAATAACCGGAGAAAAATACAAAGTCAAGTCCTCTGTTTTCACCCATATTTTTTCCAGGTCTCCCCATCCTTAGGCAGATTCAGCAGCACTCTGGCATAAAACACCCGGTTGCCCACCCTGAAATCCGTCTCCCCATTGTACCGGGACACAGCTCTGGCAATGTCACAAACACTGGACCGGCTGCCTTTCCAGGTCTTTGTCGTCCCATCCCCAAGCGCCTCCTTTGATACGTCCAGACCGCAGGTGCTCTGACACTGGATCACCATTTTATGGCTTTTAAACGCCAGAGACATGCCAATATACCGTTCTGCTTCCCCGGAATCCACGCACAGGCCGATGGCATTCTCCAGAATGTTGGCAAGAAGGGCCACCAGATCCATTTCCCGTATTCCCGCCTCCCCTGTCATGTGGACTTCCATAGCCGTCTGAATATTCCTGCTCCTGGCATACTCCTCATAGATAGATAAAATTCCGTTGACAGCCCTGTTTTCACAGATCGGCTTCTCCTTGCGGCTTTCCATGTCTTCCCCATACTGTTTCAGGTATTCCAAAACCTTATCCATGTCCCCGTTTTTTGTGCTTTCCTCTATTAAAAGATAACGCTTTAGCACATCATGGCGCAGCTTTACCGCCTTCTGCTCCGCTTTTTCCCGCATCTCCAGCTGGCGGCGCAGCAGCTGCTCATTCATCTCCATCAGCTGTTTCTCTGCCTCTAATCGCTGTTCCTTTCCCAGATGGATATACAGGTGAAAGATCAGGTACTGAATCGTCCCTGCCATAAACAATATCACAAAAATCCTCACCATCCTGAGAACAGAAAATTCCCGCGCATCCGGCCAATACGCCGCCAAAGCGGCAATGGCAGCCGAAACAATCAGGGTGACAATACTGAAAAGGTCCATCTCAGCCTGAAGAAAATCAATATTTTTAAAGAAGATCTTCCGAAATCTTTTTCCAATGAACAGAAGAACCAGAGAGATAAACAGAAGCCGTATGACAATATCCGCCCATATACTTCCTCCAAATCCCCATCTGGACAAATCAATGCCCAGACACACGCACACGGAAAGCAGATAAACCCCCACGGCTATTTTATACAGGGACAAATACAGCCCACCCCTGCTCATGAGACAGCAGAAAATCCCCAAAACCGGAAACGTGGCAATACCCGAAAAACGCAGATACGCCTCCCGATCCACCATATACCAGACGCTAAATCCTCCCACTGCCAGCAGACCAAAGGTCAAATAGCACAAAACAGCCTTTTTCATAGCAACCCGCGGGCGGTCCAGCAGCAAAAACACCGCCAAAACCAACACAGCGCCCATGGCGTTGCGAAGAAACGCAACCCAAAATGCACCACCTAACATAACTTCCCCTTTTTTGCCTGTTTTAAGACATTATATCACAAAAGAGGCAGGTTTTAACGGACAGAGCATGTATTGCGTGTTTTTGGGCATATTCCGCTATTAGTCCTGTCTGCCAATGATAATCCGGCTGATAAACCTTCCATTTTCGCTTCTGAAATCCATATCGCCTCCATATTTCTCCACGCTTCTCACAATGCTGGAAATACCGATCCCTTTTCTGTGTTTGAACCCTGGCTGATTTGGCAGGCCGTCTTTAAACGTGATCTCCTCCCTGCAGGTATTCTCCACAACGATCAGAAGTTTTCCGGCTTTCATCCCCATCCGCACCCGAATCCATGGGTGTTCTTTCCCTGACTCCTGGCATCCATGGATGGCATTTTCCATCAGATTGGCAAGGATGGCCACCATGTCCACAGCTCCGATTCCGGCGTCGCTGTCTGTGGTTATAACAAACTCTGTCTCTATCCCCTCTTTGTGGGCTTCGCTTCCATACACAGCCAGCACATTGTCCATGACCGGATTGGCGCAGAACCGCTGTCTCGCCGTATTCTCCACCTCTTCCTTGTATTCCCCCAGATAGCGGAGAAGCTCCTCTGTCTGCCCCATTCTGGCATACTCGGTTATATTGCGTATATGGTGCTTGAAATCATGGCGCAGGCGGCAGGCCGCCTCCTCAGACTCCTCCATGATCTCCAGCTTCTTGAGAAGAATGGCCTGATGCTGTTCAATCTGGCTGTTTAAGGCCGCCTCCCTCATATAGTGGACCGTATGAAAGATCACGCCATACCCGGTGATGATAGCCACCAGCAGAAGCAAAAACGGTACGGCATCCGCGTCGCGGAAATACACGGCCTGGGCTGTCAAGGTTATGTAGATAACATAAATCGTATAGAAAATCGACAAAAGGCACATAGGCCACCAGCCGGTTATCACATCACTGCGCACTTCCTCAAATTTCTCTTTAAAAAATATCCCGTAAATCAAAAGCCCCGATATATGGAGAACCGTGCGGATGCAGGACGAGGCTCCCAGGGCTCCCCGAAATAACCAGTTAGACAACAATCCCGCCAAAAAAGCCACAATAAGAAACGCCTGCACATATGTCATAGCCAGAAACATAGTCTTTGGAAAATTTTCTGCAGACAGATAAAAAGCCTCTGCCATGAGTATCAGAAATGTAATAGAAAACACCCCATAAATCCACACTTTGCCCTGCACCACTGCAAAAAGCGCCTGGGCGACCACCACCTGTAAAAGCGAGGCCCCCATGCAGATGTTCCAGGTCTTCTTCTTATCAAACCGTGAACGGCACAGAAGCATCACAGCCGCTCCATGAAGGGGGTACAGAATGGAAACCGCTAATGGACTCATCTCCACTCCTCCCCCGTCCAGCCTGCAAATATCGTCTCTCTCATCGCTCCTCCTCGCAGTAGTACGCAAAATACCGTTCCCGCAAAGGCTGGTAGGCGCCTCTGGGCAGATAAATGTTTTTTCCGGTATCCATACTGATCTCCTGCCCGCTCAGGCTGTTAATATGGTCCAGGTTCACAATATAGGACACTCCCACCCTGGCAAATTCATCCCTTGAAGAGAGCGCCCCAAAAATCTCGGTCATGGTCATCCGCATCTGGCCATAACTGCCGTCTGCAAAATGGATCCGCTGATTCTTTCCCTGCGCTTCACAGCACACAATGTCTTTAAACGCCACCCTGCAATTCTTCCCGTCAATACGGAACAGGACATAGCTTTTCTGCTCTTTCTCCAACCCATCCAGCATTTTGTCCAAAACCGGATTCAGCTCTTTTTCCGTCACAGGCTTCACAAGATACTGGTCAGCATTCACCCCAAAAGCCTCCAGGGCGTGTTCCCTGGATGTGGTGAGAAAGATGATCCGGCTGCTGTTGCCCATCTGCCGCAGCTCTTTTGCCGCGGCAATGCCTGTTTTGCCCGGCATGTAGATGTCAAGGAGCAGAAACTCAGGCGCATACTCCGTATCCTCTATGGCGTCCAACAGCTCTTTGGCGCTTTCAAACCGGTCTATCTTAAAATCGTAGTCCTTGTGGCTGCCCAGCCAGGTCTTTACCATCCGTTGCGTCTTGTCCAGTTCCCTAATCTCATCATCGCAGATTGCTATGTGATACATGGCCGTAATCTCCTGTTGCGTGTAATTACGACAAGTTTACCATACTTTCTTCATAAAAGCATCAAATAATTTATGGAATTTTTATGAATTGGGCAAATTGGGGCAGGTTTACTACTAGCATATGGGAAAAGTATGATATTAATTGTAATATTTTGTAACATTGTTTTTTTTATCCCCTTCTTTCCCCAATTTAAAAACCAGCCCCTGCATCTTTGAGCGCTCTCCTTTGGTAATTTAACCCCTCCTCAGTTTATCCCGTACTTTTAAAATCAAAGGTTCTATATCTGACCAGAGAATCCATAGGCTGACAATGATACTGACGAATATCAAAACTATATTGTCCGCTTTCTGCCCCTTCCAAAATCCTAGTAAAATCACGGCAGTAAATGGCAGTAAATAGCCAAATATATTCCACTTTAAATGATAATCGATCTCTTTTCTTATTATACAAATCCGTATTCCATCGCTTACCACATATCCTGCCAGCAGCGCGATATTGGCCGCTTCCGCTCCGATTTGCTTAATCAGAAGATGCAGAATCGTCATATTCACAATACTGGCCGCAAGCGTTGAGAGAAACACAATATTATTCTTTTTATATGTGCTGATAATATTGGCCAAAAATATGAATAAGATACCTGAAAGGGTTGCCAGCATATTAACAGGTATCATCTGCTTTGCCGCCTCATAGCCCTCATCCACCAGATAGGGAAAAATCAGATAGATTAATGGTGTCATTACAAAAAAGCCGCAGAAAAGTACTTTTATATAAAGCTCTGTCGCATAGGAATAAAACCGCCCTGTATCTTTATCCTTCCCATACTTGCTGTAAGCCAGCTCCTGCCATGCCATAGAAAAACAGGAGGATACTAACAGCAGAATGCCCCCAAATTTACACGCAACTGCATAATACCCATTAGCAGAGCTATCTATTTCTTTTTCTATTATAATTCTATTATATCCTGTTAAAAGCCAGTAACACAGAGAATTGACACAGAGCGGCAGTGAAAAACGCAGAAGGCATATCATAGTATCTTTGTCTAAATATTTTCTTCTAAAGCTCTTGATTAACTGAAGATTCATCTCCAATATTATACATTGCACCATAATTCCAGTAGAAAAAGAGACATAAAGTGCTCTATAATCCCATCCCAGAACTACTAAAAGCAGAATATTAAGTGCTGCATTACATGCAGTAGATATAATCCCAGTAAAAATGAACAGGAGATTTTTTCCGTATGCTCTGGCTAAATATCCATATAGATTTTGCAGACACAAGAAAAAACCATATGCCACAACCCCGAGTAAGTATTCTGTCTTCCATAGGAAACCAAAAGCCAGCATCAGTAAAATGTAAAATATAGCAGAAGTAAAAAAAATCACAATACCACAATACACTACATTGAATTGCCGCTCATTTTCTTTATTCTCAAACATATATTTCATAATTCCTGTCCAAATATCCAGAAAACAGACAGACGAAAGCAAAGTTGCATATGTGATATTGACATCATATCGACCGTATTGACTTGGTAAAAGACATGCCGTATACAATGGCAGAAGCAGGAAAGATATTAATTTTGTTCCCACTGTTCCCAGAAAATATATCCCTGTTGTCTTTATTAAACGTTTTAATTCTTTCATATTTTATAAATCACCTCTCTTTTATAACTGATATCTTCATTTTATTGCTGTCGTACATATGTCAGTCTATTCCACAATTGTTTTTTCTTACAAAACAGATAACTTGTTTGCTTTTTATCTGTAATTGTACTATAATATAACTTGAAACAATATCAGAAAACACCATAATGCGGAGAATCATCATGACTTTGGACGTTTTATTGTCAGCTATGCATCTAAAGGACTATCACTACATTGACTCCTTAAATATAACAGGAAATTGTATAATTATCAACCAGTGTGATCACACAAATCAGCAAATTATCTCTGAAAACGGACGTCAGATCACTTATATCGAAACCCCTCAGAGAGGATTAAGCAAAAGCCGGAATATGGCCATTGATCACTCTCACGCCGATATCTGTATATTTTGTGATAATGATGTAGAATATCTGGAAAATTATGAACAGTTAATCTTAAGGGAATATGAAAAACATCCTGAGTATGATATTATTGTTTTTCATGTGGAATCGGAATATCATCCTGTCCCCTGTTATTCGTCTTCTAAAAAGCTGTGTTATCTTACATGCGGAAAGGCTTTGTCCGTCGAAATCACTTTCCGGCGACATAGCGTCCGCAATATCCGATTAAACGAACATATTGGAGCAGGAACCAAATACCCTATGGGAGAAGAGAATGCCTTTCTCTATGAATGCTTGCGAAAAGGACTTAAAATATATTATGTCCCCCAAAAAATAGCTAAGTTACGCCAAGAAGCATCTACCTGGTATACAGGCTTTAACAAAAATTTTTTTGTCACCAGAGGAGCCAGCTTTCATGCAATGACTTCCCGATATTCTTTGCTTCTTATCGCTCAATATGCTATCCGTAAATATATGATGTATAAAAAAGAGGTGTCTTTTTTTCAAGCCATTCACTATATGCTGAAAGGTAGAAAGTTATATAGAGCAGAACATATGTTACTTGTCAAGTAGCATTGACCAGCTTACATTGAAACTCAGCCCATACGACACATCCAAAATCAACTAATAAAATTCCCCGCAGAAAGCTGCGGGGAATGAACCCTTTTTAGGGATTAAAAATTCACATATCTCCCTGTTTCCAAAGGCCATCGTACTTGAAAATTATATACTTTTTCAGATTATTCTATATCTATAACTTTCCAATAATTTTTAAAATTAAAGCCCCAGGAAAACCCATTAATATCTCTACCTTATGAGCCGGAATCTCTTTAAACGGATCCCAACTCAATCTCCAACAAAAGCATATAGCATGAGCAATATACTTATACCATAAAACGGAGCGCTGAGAGTTTCTAATTCTTTGCTGATAGTAAAGCAACCATCCTTTTGGATTTTCCTCACGAATTTTATCAATAGATCGGGATAAACCATCATCTCTATATTCACAAATAGTTAACACTTTAGGGAAAGTATAAAGACTATAATATTGATCTATCTGATCAAATGCCACTGCCTCTGGAATAAATTTTTCGCCTTCAAATGTAGGAAATGGAAATCTAGCAAGAATCTCTGTCCTATATATCAAGGTAGTCTCTCCCGTAAATCCCTTACGGTATAATTCTTGCATTGTGGTGTTTCCGATATAAGGAAACCTCTCTCCAAACATTGTATGGGTAGTATCTTTTCCTCTGTATGCTACAATACCCGCCAAATCATCCTTTTTATCTATAGAATTCCACAAGCTTATAATACTTTCAACCGCATCATCTACCAGATAGTCATCAGAATCAATACAAACAAACAATTCCGTAGAACATAAAAAAACTCCACGATTATGTGCTCTCATTTTTCCACCATTTGGCTGAAAATAATATTGAATAGAGATCCTCTTTTCTTGAATCCATGTCTGCACAAGTTGTTCTGTTTCATCTGTGGAACCGTCATCTACAATTAACCAAAGAAAATTTTTATTGGTCTGACGACACAATGCCTCATAAGCTTTTGAAAGAATATAGCTTCTATTATAAGTAGGAGTAAAAATCGTGAGAATATTAGTTTCTTTTGCATTCTTATTCACTAGTACCGCCTTTCACTTTAGAAATAAGTCTCTTTGTAGTCCATCGAAAACCATACATATAAATTGCACCGTAAAGACGTATAGGTGGAAAACGTAATATTCTTTCCCCTAATTTCATTCCATATTTCTTTCTAAGTTTTTTTTGAAACCTATGCCATGCCTTTTGCCTCTCTGTTTTCCATCCTCCCGCAAAATGATGGATACAGTATGTCCGGCCATCAGCATAGATATCACCGGTTTCGTAAGATTTAGCTGTAAAGTAACTGCACGGATAAATTTCCCCTTTATAATTAGCATCCTTTAGAGCATTATACATTATTTCTGGAAGAGTAATTGTAGGCAATGTCCCATCAGAATTAATAAAATGCTTTCCATTATAAAAGTCCAAACACTTTTTTATATAAAAATTTCCTTTTTCTGCGCCAATAACTCCTGCTTCGATGCTATCCTCTTTTAGATTCTCATATGCCAGCATAAGTGATTTATCAAGCAGATCATTAAACGTCTTTTTTACCTCAATATCCATATCAAGATAAATACCGCCCATAGTATACAAAGCATATAACCGAACAACATCGGCTGCAGTTGCATATCTTTTCTTCTCAAAAGCCTCCTTAGCCCAAATAGATGAATTAATATCAAAATTATCCAAAGACCATTTTTTAAATTCATAGTCTGCTAACTTTTCTTTCCATCCATCCATATATCTTTGAAATTGTTCCGGTATAGGATCATCACTCAACCAACAATAATGTATAATTTTAGGAATCATTATATAGTTTTCTCCTTTTTTCAATATTATTTTACATTTTACGATTTAAATGCCAAAGACTTCCTACAAATATACCTACGGCATTATTGGGGACGTTTTATCCTGTGTTAAGGAATAAGGAATCATAAAAATCACCAAAAGCATTATATTATATGGAGGAACGATATAGTAATTTTCAAATGTTCCAATTGTAAGTATTCCATATATAGATGCCAAACATACAGCTCTTGTAAATCCGGAAGAAACCTTAATAATATCCTTGATTCGCTGATGCAATAGATAGATAGCAACCAAAAAAACTGGAATGCCATGGACAAAAAGCAGATCTAAAAGAGATTGATGCATCTCTTTTAAGTATAGATCTGGAACTATTCTATCAAAATCAGACCCAATACCTGTAATTGGATGATTTGTAAAGGCTTTAAAAAATTCATACCAAATAATTTCCCTTCCACTAGTAACACGCTTTCCCAAAAAGCTAGCACCATCAGCGGTGCCACTTTTCCACAAAAAAATATATAACACTGGTATCAATAAACTGACTCCGATGACTAAAGGAACTGTATAATTTTTTTTAGGAAGAATATAAAATGTAACAGCCCATACGATAGCACCAAGAAGGACTCCTCTACAATTAAATGAAAGAATACGCATTATAAGAAGCATAATGATCAAAAAAGCACTAAAATAGTAAAACCATTTAGGAAGTCGGAAATGTATGGATATAAAGCAAATAAAATAACATATAAAAACACAGAAATGCATAAAAAGGAACATAGATGTTACATTGGGATTATGAAGAGTATTTGAATAATTAGTCTGACTAATAAACTGCCAATAAAACCAGACTGAAAAGCTTATAAACGTAATTACTCCAAGCTGAATCTTATTAAAGAAAACCTTATTAGCTAAATAAAGTAATAACAGAAAATCAGCAATCGTAAAAATAGCCCCTATACGGGACCGAATCAAAATCATATTAACACCGCTAAGAAAGATTCCTCCACTCATCAAAAAGAATTCTTTATCCTTTTTTTGAAAACATTCTTTAATGGATATATGATTTAAAAATAAAAGACAAAGCGCCAAAAAAATAAAAACAGGGCCAAACCGAAACGTTTTTTCCCAAAAAGCATGCATGGTTGTAGTACCTAAAATAACTGCAAGAAATATTATAATGACAAACCAATCAATAAATAAATGTACTTTTTCATATTTCTTTAAACTCATAGTCGCTCTCCTTTTTGGTAATCCCAATAAACACTAACTTTTGTGTAATTATATCTGTACTTTACAAGATTTGTTGCTCCTCTCCCTGACCGAAAACAGATTTTGTTGAAATCTTAACACAAAGTAAGAAACACTTAGTATACTTCAGCAATTTGGATATAAAAATTAGTTTTTCCGGATTTTATTATAATACAATCATACCGAAAAAGCAAGATATAAAGTTTTGACTATTGAAATCTCTTCAGCAATTTGCAGAGAATTAGGCCCTCGTTTTCATTAAATATAGATAAAAATATGCTTTTAGAAAAAAATGCATTGAACTATTGAACAGATAATGCTATTATATTGGAAAAGCCGTATAAATTTAGTCTGTTTAAAAATATTATTTACTCTCTCCCTGCAATTTGCTATTGCCGATACTTTTTATGACTATTTCCACAATTTTGTCACAGCAAATATGAAAAGAAAGGTAAGACTATATTATGATCAACCTCAATAAATTGAAATTGTCGCTTCCTAAAAACATAAAAACTACTTTTATTGCCTCTGTCATTTTTGCAATTCTTGCACATTTATTTGCACTTACAAATATTATCCACAACCATGACAGTTTATCTGAACTTCCCAAAGGTTATGGAACCGGAATTATATCAGGCAGATGGTTATTAGCTATATTAGGGAAGGTAGCAGGAAAATTCTGGGGAAACTACAATCTTCCCTTCTACAACAATGTTTTGTCCATCTGTATCTTAGTTATTGCTGCCTGTACCATTGTTATAATATTCAATATTCAACGTCCTATATTTTGTGTCCTTACCGGAGGTATTTTTATAGTTGCTCCCCCAATAACAAGTATGTTCTTTTATCCCTTTACATCTCCCTACTATTCACTAGCAATCTTACTTGCTATTGTAGCTGTTTGGTTAACCGACAAATATAAACTAGGTTTTCTACCTGGAGCACTGTTGTGTGCATGTTCATTGGGAATTTATCAGGCGTACTTGCCTATAACCATCGCTCTTTTTGTACTATTATTAATACAAAAAATCCTAACACAAGGTTCGAAGATAAAAATAATTCTTCAAAAAGGGCTCTTATTTGGAGAAACACTTATTTTTTCTCTTCTAATTTATTTTTTAATACTACACATAGGCTTAAAAATTCAACAGACATCACTGCTCGGCTATCAAAACATTAATGAAATGGGAAAGATCGACATTCACGAACTGCCATCTATAATTAAAAACGCCTACTATCGTTTTATTTCTATTCCATTTACGGATTATTACGGCATATCATGCACACTGGTTTTAAAAATATCAATATTAATACTCATTTGCATATCTATTATATTGATAATTTTATTGCTATCTTGGCAAAAAAGAAATTTCACTACTATTTTGTGCTGTCTTTTATTATGTGCCATATTTCCGCTTGCCGCAAACAGTATTATGCTTATGGCTCCTCACAGTTCTATCTATACGTTGATGGTTTATGGCTCCGTTTCCATTTACCTTCTTCCCATAATAACTATTGACTTAGCAACTAAAGAGTTGTTTCCTAATATATTAAACCAAACAAAGCGAGTATTTCTGCAGACCACAGAAGCGGGAGTAATCCTATTTCTTTCTATTACAATATGGAATTATATATATCTGTCCAATGGCAATTATACAGCTATGTATTATACCACACAACAGGCCAACAACTATCTTAATTCACTTGTCACTCAAATTAGAATGGCTGATGGTTATCAACCATCTATGGAATGGGCATTTATAGGGGAGAATATTTCTGATCCTTTGCATGGTAATCCATGGGATAATACTTTTAATTATGGAGGAAATCTCAATAGTTTGATAAATATATATTCCAGAAATTCATTTCTTCATAATTACACCGGATTATATCCGCTTCCACTTGTTAGTGATGAAACTCTGTCTGCCTTAAATACAGATCCTGTAGTTCAATCTATGCCTTGCTATCCCGCAGATGGTTCAATCCAGATCTATCAGGATATTGTAGTTATTAAATTAGAAGATAAATAATTGACAAAACACACTCAACCCTAAAGTCAAAAATCATATTCAAAAAACGCCCTACAGTAAGCTACAGAGAATTAGCCCCAGAGAAATCTATCCAAATCTGTCTCCAGTTCATCGGCGATAACCTCTGGGGTCTTGCCTCTTTTGAGTTTTTAACGATCAGCTCAACCAATATACGATCTGCTTCTTCTTTCCAGGCCTCTTCCATCTACACTTCCTTTGTGTTCTCCAAATTAAACTCCGTAAACAACATATTTCTCACCTCCGAACCATGCTTTTCGATGAATTCTATTATCACATTCTGTCGTACACCGCTTTCCATACCCCCTTTGATCGCGGCATCCCGGCTTTTCCCATTTTTCAGATACTCCTGCACCTTCCCTATGAATCATAAGTACTCATATAATGGGCGGCATTTCTCCAAAATCGGATGACCTTCTGATAAATTGAGCTTCCAAAACTGACCAAGTCAGCCTGGAAGCTGTTTATCACGGTTCTGAAGATTATTTGTCCATCACAACCTTTTGGAATCCTATGCTTCTCCCCCTTTTCCTTCCATCTCCTTCAAAAGCTTATCCACGCTAGTCAATTTCACACAAAGCGCGAACAATTCCATAGCCAGCCGCAGATCATCCAGCGGCGGATAAGACGGCGCGATCCGTATATTACTGTCCTGAGGGTCTTTCCCATAAGGAAACGTAGCCCCGGCCTTTGTCATGATCAGCCCGGCCTTCTTACACCTGGACACAATCGTCTTCGCGCACCCCTCCAGAGAATCAAAGGACATAAAGTACCCGCCCCTGGGCGTGGTCCAGGAACCGATCCCCAGACCGTCCAGCTCCCGCTTCAAGATCTCGTCCACAGCCTCAAACTTAGGCCTCAAAATATCCGCGTGATACCTCATATGCACCATCATCCCGTGGATACCGCCAAAAAACCTTACATGCCTTAACTGGTTCACTTTATCATGTCCGATGGTCTGGATGCACAGCTGTTTCTTAATATCAACCAGGTTATTCTGGGAAGCCGCGATGGCGGCGATACCAGACCCGGGGAAGCTGATCTTTGACGTGGAGGCAAACTTATAAGCCAGATCCGGATTCCCGGCTCTCTTGCAGGCTGCCAGAATCTCCAGAATATGATCTTGCTCCCAGTCATAGAGATGATGAATGGTATACGCGTTATCCCAGTAGATCCTGAAATCCTTAGCTGCCGGCCGCAGCCTGGCAAACCGGCGCACCGTATCGTCAGAATAGGAGATTCCCTGGGGGTTGGAGTATTTCGGCACGCACCAAACCCCTTTGATGGACTCATCCGACGCCACAAGCTCATCAATCATATCCATATCCGGCCCTGTAGACAGCATGGGGATATTGATCATCTCAATACCAAAATACTCTGTTATGGCAAAATGGCGGTCATAACCAGGCACAGGACAGAGAAACTTCACCTTGTCAAGCTGGCACCATGGAGTATTGCCCATAACCCCGTGGGTCATAGAACGGGAGATCGTGTCATACATCACGTTCAGACTGGAGTTTCCATAAATAATGATCTGGTCCGGATGAACCTCCATCATGTCCGCCAGAAGTTCCTTTGCCTCGCTGATACCGTCCAGAACCCCATAATTGCGGCAGTCCGTGCCGTCATCGCAAGTCAGGTCATCATCGCTGCTCAAAACATCCATCATCCCCATGGACAGATCCAGCTGGTCCACGCTGGGCTTGCCTCTGGACATATCCAGCTTCAGATCCCTTCCCTGAAACTCCCTGTATTTCCCTGCCAACTCTTTTCTCAAAGCCAGCAGCTCCTCCTTTGTCATCTCCGCGTATGGTTTCATATTCTTCCTCCTGGTCTTTTTATTTCCTTGTACTTTACCTTAATAAAGCTATTTCGTCAAGAGTTCTTTTACAATCTTATTCACCATGGCAGGGTCAGCCTTCCCTTTCATGGCCCGCATGGTCTGTCCCACCAGAAATCCCATGGCCCTTTCCTTCCCGTTGCGGTAGTCGGCCACTGACTGGGGATTCGCCTCCAAAACGCCCTCGATGGCTGTCCGCAGGGCTCCCTCGTCGCTGACCATCTTAAGCCCTTTCTCCTCCACATACGCTTCCGGGTCCACGTCCCTGGCAAAAATCTCCTCAAACACCGATTTGGCCACCGTCCGGTTCACAACCCCCCGGTCCACCAGACCGATCAGCTTTGCCAGGTTCCCAGGGCTGAAAACCATATCCTCCACGTCCTGGTCATGATCCTTCAAAAGCCGCATGGCCTCCACCATAAGCCAGTTGGACACTTCCTTAGGCTTTCCGCACAGAGCCGTTGTCTCCTCAAACATATCCGCCAAATGCTTGGAGGAAGTGAGGATCCCGGCGTCATACTCCGGAAGCTGGAACTCCTCCTGATACCGTCTCATCTTTTCCGGCTGCAGTTGGGGCTGCCTGTCCCGGATCTCCTTTATCCACGCATCGCTTATGACCACAGGAGTCAGGTCCGGGTCCGGAAAATACCGGTAATCCTGGGCATCCTCCTTGGACCGCATGGCATAGGAATACTCCTTATTATCATCCCACCGCCTGGTCTCCTGGACTACCTTTTTCCCTTCCTCGATCAGCTCGATCTGCCGCTTTCGCTCTCCCTCGATGGCCCTGGCAATGGCCTTAAACGAGTTTAAGTTCTTCATCTCTGTCCTGGTGCCAAACACAGAACTTCCCGCCTCCCGCACGGACAAGTTCACGTCCGCCCTCATGGAGCCCTCCTGCAGCTTGCAGTCCGACGCCCCCAGATACTGGATCATCATCCGCAGCTTATCCAGATAAGCCAGAACCTCATCCGCGCTTCTCATATCCGGCTCTGACACAATCTCGATCAATGGCACCCCGCTTCGGTTAAAATCCACCAGGGAACAATCCTCCCACTCATCATGGATCAGTTTCCCCGCGTCCTCCTCCATGTGAATCTCGTGGATGCCGATGTTCTTCTTTCCCCCGGCCGTCTCGATCTCCACCCAGCCGTCATGGCAAATGGGCAGATAAAGCTGAGAGATCTGGTAATTCTGAGGATTATCCGGATAAAAATAGTTCTTCCTGTCAAACTTACAGTATTGGTTGATCTGGCAGTTGGCAGCCAGCCCCACAGCCAGGGCGTACTCCACTACCTGCCTGTTTAAAACCGGAAGCGCACCCGGCATCCCCGTACACACAGGGCAGGTGTGGGTGTTAGGCGCTCCCCCAAACTCTGTAGAACACCCACAGAAAATCTTCGTTTTGGTGGCCAGCTCCACATGAACCTCAAGTCCAATCACCGTCTCATACTGTCTGCTCATCTATCTCCCCTCCCTGGACTGTTCCAATGTATAGGCAGCGCGGATAATCTTCTTTTCCTGAAAGCAATCCCCCATAAACTGCAGTCCCACAGGCAGCCCCTGTCGATCCTGCCCGCACGGCACTGTCATGGCCGGAAGGCCTGCCAGGTTAACCGCTACCGTGTAGATATCCCCCAGATACATTTTCAGAGGGTCTTTTAAAGACTCCCCCAGTTTCGGCGCGGTGGTGGGAGCCGCCGGCCCCAAGATCACGTCGTACTCCCCAAAGGCCCGGTCAAAGGCTTTCTTGATCAATGCCTTCGTCCGCAGAGCCTTCAGATAATAAGCGTCATAATACCCGGAACTTAGGACAAAGCTTCCCAGCATGATACGCCGTTTCACCTCCGGCCCAAACCCCTGTGAGCGGCTTTTCTTGTACATCTGGTGGAGCCCTTCATACTCCTTGGCCCGCAGCCCATATTTCACCCCGTCAAACCGGGACAGGTTGGAGCTGGCCTCCGCCGACGCGATAACATAGTAGGCGGGAATGGCATACTCCACCAGGCTTAAATCAAACTCCTCCACCACAGCCCCACGCTGACGCAATGTCCCGGCTGCCTCCCAAACAGCGGCCCTTACCTCCTCGTCCAGCCCTTCCCCCAGATAATCCCTGGGAATCCCGATCCTCATTCCCTTCACATCATCCACCAGAGCGTCGGTAAAATTCAGGTCCTCCCTTGGTATGGACGTGCTGTCCTTATTATCATAGGAAGAAACAGCTTCCAAAACAGCCGCGCAGTCAGACACATTTTTCCCAATGGGGCCTATCTGGTCCAGAGAAGAGCCATAGGCAATGAGCCCGTACCGTGACACTGTGCCATAAGTAGGCTTTATCCCTGTGACGCCGCAGAACGAACTGGGCTGGCGGATGGAGCCGCCGGTGTCAGACCCCAGAGCATAAAAACACTCTTTTGCCGCCACCGCCGCGCAGGAGCCGCCGGAAGAACCGCCCGGAACATGGTCTGTGTTCCACGGGTTTCTGGTCACCCCAAAAGCCGATGTCTCCGTAGTGCTTCCCATGGCAAACTCATCCATATTGGTCTTCCCCAAAATCACGGCTCCCGCTTTCTCCAGATTCAAAACCGCCTCCGCCGTATATGTGGGAACAAAATTATATAAAATTTCAGAACTGCATGTAGTCCTCAAACCTTTTGTACACAGATTATCTTTTACAGCCACAGGCACCCCGGCCAGAGGGCTGGTCAAAACCCCCTCTTCAATCTTGGCCTGCACCTCTTTAGCCCGCTCCATGGCCTGCTCTTCATCCACAGCCGTCACATAGGCGTGAATCCCAGGCTCCATCTCCTTCATCCGGCTCAGGCATGCCTCCACTGCCTCCAAAACCGTCACTTCCCCGGACTTTATCATTTTTCCCAGCTCCAGGGCGCTTAACTCCAATATACTCATGCCGCTGCTCCTTTCCGGCGCCGTCAAAGGAGATTTTGCCGACTTGCGGATCCCCTCTGACAGCGCGCCCATTTCTTACTCCTTCACGCAAACCCCGATCGCGGTTTGCTCGTCACTCCACAGTCCTTGGAACCTTAAAGGCCCCCTCCTTCTGCTCCGGAGCATTTTTTAACATATCCTCCCTGTCATCTCCATTGGTAACCACATCCTGGCGAAATACATTGTTCATGGAAAACACATGGGACATAGGTTCCACGCTGCCAGTATCCAGCTCATTCAGCTTGTCAATATAATCCAGCATCCGCCCCATATCCTTTTTGGCCTCCTCTTTCTCCTCCATGGAAAGCTCCAGCTTCGCCAAAATACCTACATATTCAATGGTCTCATCCGTAATCACATTGGCCATGATCGTTCCTCCATTTATTTTAAATGTGTTCTCAAAATCTTTCCCGCATCTGCCCTTTACAGTAATCCTATCCTCTAAGGTTCCAGACGGTTCACATCCCGGGGGAACAGGGATGTCTCCCTCACATTCTGCTCATCCAAAAGCCGCATGGTCAGCCGCTCCAGCCCGATCCCAAGGCCCCCGTGAGGCGGCATCCCATATTTAAATATCATCAGGTACGCCTCCATATCCTCCGGATCCATATGGCGCTTCTCCATCTTTGCCAGAATCTCCCTGTAGTCATGGATCCTTTGCCCTCCTGTGGTCACCTCCAGCCCCCGAAACAGCAGATCAAAGCTTAAGGTAAACCTCTCGTCCTCCGGATCGTCCATGGCGTAAAAGGGCCGTTTCCTACTGGGATAATGGGTCACAAACACAAAATCGCTGCCATACTCCTCCTTAAAATACCTGCCGATCAGCAGCTCCTCCTCCGGCTCCAGATCATAGGGGTTCTTAATCTTCCGGCCATACTTCTCTGCCGCTAACTCCTTGGCCTTGTCAAACCGCACTGTGGGAATCCTGCCAACCTCCGGCAGCGTCACTTCCAGCATCTGAAGCTCTTTTTTGTATTCCCGCTCCAAAAGCCCCATGGTATACTGCAAAAATCCGGTCTCCATGGCCATCACATCCTCAAAACCGTCAATATACCCCATCTCAAAATCCAGTCCGATATACTCGTTAAGATGCCTGGTCGTATTGTGCTTCTCCGCCCGAAACACCGGAGCCACCTCAAACACCCGGTCAAACACGCCCACCATAGTCTGCTTATAAAGCTGGGGACTCTGGGCCAATTCCGCCTTCTTGTTAAAATAATCCAGCCGAAACACGTTGGAGCCGCCCTCCGCCCCTCTGGCCACGATCTTTGGCGTGTGAACCTCCGTAAAGCCCTGGCTGTGAAGAAAATCCCGAAATCCCCGGACGATCCCCTCCTGAATCCGAAACTTTGCCCGCTCCCGCACATTCCGCAGGGAGACCGGACGCATTTCCAGACGCGCCTCCAAAGACGCCTGCATTTTATATTTGTGGATGGCAATGGGCAGAACCTGGTCCGGCTCTGACAACACCTTAACTGCCTCCATCCGAATCTCAAAGCCATGAGGCGCCCGGGCCTCCAAAGCCACCTTCCCGGTTACCTCCACGGCTGCCTCTTCCCTCAGATCCTTTAAAGCAAAATCCGTTTTCCCCTCTTCGTACACGCACTGCACTAACCCGTCGGCCTTTCTCAAGATTACGAAGGCCACTTCGCCCATATCCCGGATGTTGTGGACGCTGCCGTTTATTTTCACAACCCTTCCCTCATAATCTCCCTGAACGATCTGTCCGATCTCCAGCGTTTCTTTTTCCTTTACACCTGTCAAAAATTCCATATGGCACTCTCCTTACCTGAATGTAATCTGTTTCGATTCCGGTGGGAATGAGTGTCAAATACTTTCCTGTATAAAACAAAAATCCCGCCCCGGAATACTGTTACATACTCCGGGACGGGACATCAAATGCTGTACTAGAAAACGTCACGCATCATGCTCCGCGGTACCACCCGCATTGAGAACGGCTCCATGCAAAAGCCGAAACTCCACTCTTGACATGTAACGAATGTCAGACGGGTATCCCTACTGATAAGCCTCTGGCACATCGCGCCAGAACGGCCCTGTGTTCAGAATACCGGCTCCGGAGTGTTCCCTTATTGCCTGGCCCAACGTGACGGCGCTCTCAGTCGGTGACGCCATCTTCCTGTCGAAGTTCCTGGGGCAAGAGTCTCCTTCCCAGCCTTTCTCATGCTTTGCCGCATTAAATTGGTCTTATATTAACATAACCTGTTTCCCATTGCAATATCTATTTTTCACAAATGAGCAGGTTTTCTTTTTCTAAATATGCAGACTTTACCACAAGTTAGCCTTGACCAACCTATGGAACAGAGCCTAAACTATGGATAATTTTATGATAAATCCGCGGTGGATTTACAGACAATCACTGATTAAACGCGCCGATATCCACCCGACCAGGAGGTATGATATGTCACTTTTTGAGCTGTTTCTCATTGCCGTAGGCCTGTCCATGGACGCTTTTGCCGTCTCCGTCTGCAAGGGACTGTCTATGGGGAAGATGAATCACAGGCACGCCCTGATCATCGGCCTGTATTTCGGCGGCTTCCAGGCCCTGATGCCTTTTTTTGGATACCTGCTGGGAGCCCGGTTCCAGGATACCATAACCGCCTATGACCACTGGATCGCCTTTTTCCTTCTGGCACTCATCGGCGGCAACATGATAAAAGACGCGTTAGGAGCGGATGAGGACTCCTGCGACGCGTCCGTGGCATTTAAGGATATGGTGGTCCTGGCTGTGGCCACAAGTATCGACGCCCTGGCTGTGGGCGTTACCTTTGCCTTCCTCAAAGTCAGCATTGTGCCTGCGGTGTCCTTTATCGGCGTCATCACATTTATCCTGTCCATGGCCGGAGTCAAGGTGGGCAATGTATTCGGATGCAAATATAAATCCAGGGCGGAATTAGCGGGGGGAGTGATCCTGATCGTACTGGGAGGGAAGATTCTGGTGGAACATTTATTTTTCTAAAAAATCCTCACAGAGCCACCCATCCCTGATTTATCCTATAATCCCCGAATAATCTTTAGATAATCCTGCCTTTGGTCCACCACTGCATATATGGTCACTTCCTTCTTACTTTCATTAATCTTGTAAAAAACCAAATTCTTTTCAAGAATCAAAACTCTATAGCCCTGACGTCTTAACACAAGGTCTCTGGGTTCTGTCCCAATAGCAGGATTATCCGCCAGGGCAAGGATGCCTCTCTCCAGATCATCCAATTTCTGAAGCGCTACATCACTTCTAAAACTTTCCGCAACATATAAGATGATATTCCTGATCTGTGAGTCAGCTACGTCTGTCCGAAGCACATGATAATTCAACTCTCTCCCTCCTGCAGCATCGTCCTCAGATCATCAAAAGTTTCAGTAACCGGCGCGACCCTTCCCTTCTTTACGTCATCCTCTCCTTCAGCCAAAACCTCAAAAAGTTCAATCCTGGCTTTCATTCGTTTATATTCCTCATAAGCCAATGAAACCGTATCACCTCTTCCGTTTACTGTGATAATAACTGCCTCTCTGTTTTCCCTGCATTGTTTTGATATTTCGTTATAATGGTTTCTCAGATCCGCTGATGGTCTGATGCTTTCCTGAAGTGTCAGCATACCATTACCTCCATTCACTTTTATAGACATATTATATCATCCAATGTCTATAGATTCAAGATATCAGACACTATTTCCCTCAGTCACTACCAGTCACCGGATTACATAACGTCTCTCAATATAAGGTACCGTCTCCGGGTTCACCTTAATCTTAACATCCGTAACATATGCCATATTATAACTGGACACCTTGCCCTGCTTTAATTCCTCTAATATACGATCCTTATTCTCCATAAACACCGCAAAGCCATCATCATGGTAAGATGCCGTAAGATACAGATACCCAAGTTTTTTTGGTCTCTCCTCCCTTTGTTCCCCACTTTCTTCCTGAACGTAAGCCGCTTCCTGACTCACCGTCTCGGAGTTCTCATCCACGGTAAGATTTCCACCCTCATCAGCAGTCTCCGATTTCTTCCCATCCACTTCTATCTCCAGTTCTTCCTGCGCTTCGTTCTCCCTATCCTCAGAATCTTCTTCCATCATCTCCTCCTCATACGGTTCAAATACCAGACTGGGGCTTACGGATTTTTCATTGTATGTCACTTCATACCGGACCGTCCCCACAGGAACCCCGCTGTCAATCTCAATCTCCTGAATCTCATCCCGGTTCCAATAGCGGAACCCAGCCAGTTCCAGAGTTCCTCCATCCGGTTCAAACTGATAATCCAGGTTTCTCGTCACCAAACTCTCCTCCCCGATCAATTTCTCTCCTCCATAAGCCAAAGACGAATACTCCACCATGGCAATCCCGGTTCCCACACCGCCGATGAGAATACCTGAAAGAAAAATCCCTGTTAAAACCTTTTGCACATTACGCATCCTGTCCATCCCCCTTTCCCTGCAGTGTCTTAAACTCCTCTGTCCCGGCCAACGCTTCCTTTCTCCCGACTTTCAGCGGACGCCCCGGCTTATGTATCCTTCGCCTGATGTACTCCTGGGGCCTTTTTTCCCCTTTCCTCCCCATATCCCCTTCCAGAGATCTTTTCGGGGCAATCACCTCGTTTTTGCCGGGTCTCCAAAGAAAGGTCATCCCCAATCCCGCGGCCGAAAACATACAGCACACCAATCCCCCGCAGCCAATGGTAACTCCCACCAAAGGATAGCCCTGGGTCAAAAGAACCGTCAAAAGCCCCAATCCGAAGAGACTGAACAACCCAAATCCCCCTGCAAAAACCGAGAACATGATCCAACATCCATTCCACGCCAGCCGTATTCCCCACAGGGCAATATCCGCCATCCACTGTATCATTCGTCTGATTCCCCTGCACAGGGAATGGACTCCTGTTCCCACAAATCCACCACAACTTTTTATCATCGCGCTCTCTGTCATCTTTCCACTCTTTTTCCTTCTTTGCGTATCCTTGCCCAATTCATCGCCCTCACAAAATCCGCGCAACCTGGATGCATCTGCTTGCTCTGCTGTTCCGGCCTCCGGACCTGTTCCACCCGCCTCCAGGTCAGCTCCTGTCTCAACGCTTCCCGCCTCCTCTGTCCCACACTCCTCATACTCCCAACGTTGAAAGACCATCCGGGAACGCAGCCAGACAAATGGCCTGCGCGCCTGATGCCATACCCACCGGACTGTCCCTGCCATCCAGGCACCGCCCCCCTTCACAGCACTCCACAGGGTAAGACTCCCCTTCTCCCCCATCCTTTTCAGCTTCTCAAAATTCTCACTGCCCTCCTGCCCCGCAGCCTTCGCCGCCTTGTTCCTGCCTTTGCCGGCAGCATAGTCCACCCTCACATGGTATGCTTCCAGAATCTCCCCGGTCAGCTCCG
The DNA here is from genome assembly GCA_910585645.1 of uncultured Hungatella sp. GTDB lineage: Bacteria > Bacillota > Clostridia > Lachnospirales > Lachnospiraceae > UBA3402. The sequence goes on from CAJUFP010000001.1 coordinate 89,006, forward strand.
CAAGGCTGCCAAAATCCGCAATAGCTTCCTCCTCCGTCAATCCCTTTTCCACCTTTATGTCTATATGCTGCTCATACTCGCTGATAATGTCCTTTAATTCATCTTCCTGCAGCACGGAAAGGGACTTTTCCAACTCTGATAAAAATTCATGTTTCCCCATAATGCTCTCCATTCTGCCGCCAGATGGCGACATATCTTGTCATTAAAACGTAACCGTTCAGCTGCCTTCATCGCTGATATTCTGCTTAAGAAACTTCCACACACGCTCCGACAGCTCCATCCACTCTTTCTCCAGACTGTCCCTGTACAAAATCCCTGCCGCTGTCACATGGTAGTATTTCCTGGGAGGGCCCTCTGTGGATTCCCGCAGATAGGTTTCAAAATAGTGTTCATTGGTCAGACGCTTCAGGAGAGGGTAAATGGTTCCTTCATTAACGTTCACCACCTTCGACACCTCCTCCACCAGCTCATAGCCATACATATCCCGCTGTCGGACAGACTCAAGCACGATCAGCTCCAGGACGCCTTTTTTAAATTGCGCGTTCATGCCGGTTCTATCCTCCTTATAGTTCTATATTATACCTACTACTTGGTAATGTCAAGTATTAATTATTTAAGAATAGCAGAAAGACAAAAGCGTGGCGCCATCCAAATTCACATGGATGACGCCACGCTTCTCACAAACAAAAATGGAATTCTAACGATCTTGATTGTTTTGCGGCAACGTCGCCGGAATTGCCCGCTCTCTATTACTCATAACCATTTCCTCTCTTTATGCCCCTTTTTCTAAAGGCTCTCTTACAAACAGAACCCCTTTCTCCATCTCTTCATAACCGATGAATAAAGATCCCGCTCCTCAGCTTCGGCTCAAACCACGTAGACTTAGGCGGCATCAGCATCCCCGCGTCGGCCACTGCGAACAATTCCTGAATAGAAGTGGGATACATGGAAAATGCCACAGCCATGTCCTCCTTCACCCGCCGCTCCAATTCCTTTAGTCCCCGGATTCCGCCTATAAAATCAATCCGCTTGTCCACTCTGGGGTCACCGATCCCCAGCACAGGCCCCAGAAGATAATCCTGGAGCAAAGACACATCCAGGCCCTTCACCGGATCACTGGTAAGAAGACTGTCTTTTATTTTCAGAAGATACCATTCACCCCCTATATACATGCCGAAAGTTCCTTTTTCCCCTGGTGCATAAGGCTGGACTCCCACCTTTGCCACATCAAAATTTTCATGGACTGCCGTAAAAAATTTTTCCATGGACAATCCGTTTAGATCTCTGACTACCCGGTTATATGGCATAATCATCAGCTGGTCCTCCGGAAACAGGACGGAAAGAAAATAGTTATAAGGTTCATCTCCTGTGGCAGCTTCCCCTTTCCTTTCCCGCTGTTCTCTCAGCCGCAGCCCTACCTTCACAGCTGAAGCCGCCCGATGATGTCCATCTGCAATATATGTTGCAGGGACCTGCTCAAATGCATCCTCAATCTCTTTGATCTGCCCCTGGTCTGCAATCCTCCACACTTTATGACCGATTCCGTCTCCGGAAACAAACTCATACAGAGGCTCGTCCTCCATAACCTGTTCCATAATCCCTGCCAACGTGTCATTCCGGCGGTACGCCAGGAAAATGGGGCCGGTGTGGGCACCTGTCACCTCCACATGGCGGATTCGGTCAAGCTCCTTGTCCTCCCTGGTGTTCTCATGCTTTTTGATAACGCCGTTTACATAGTCGTCCACTGAAGAGCAGGCCACGATTCCCGTCTGGCTCCGGCCGTTCATGGTCAGCCGGTAGAGATAGTAACAGGCCTCCTTATCCGTCACAAAGGTTCCGTCCTCAATCCTGGCATCCAAAAGCTCTCTGGCCTTCTGGTACACCCGTTCATCGTAGGTGTCCACCTCATCCCCAAACTGAGTCTCCGCCCTGTCAATGTTCAGAAACGAAAGGGGATTTTCCTTCACTGCCTCACAAGCTTCCTTCCGGCTGTACACATCATAGGGCAATGCCGCCACTTTTGAGACCACAGACACGTCCGGCCTGATGCAGACAAATGGTTTCACCGTCGCCATAATATACTTCCTCCCTTAAAAATCAGGGGAACCACAGGTATACTCTGCAGCTCCCCTTTTTCTCTGACTTCTTATTTCACGTAATCACTACTTTCAAATAAACACTGCATGTTTGCACGATCGGCGTGATGAATACGCAGACCTGTGTGAACCGTTCCTATCTGAACCGTTCCTGTCTGAACCGCTCCTACTTCACCACTCTGACTCTGCACACCCCGTCAATGCTGCTCAGCTTCTCAATCACACTGTCGTCAACCGCATTCTCCAAATCCAGCAGCGTATAAGCAAACTTATCCTTACTCTTGTTGGTCATATCGGAGATGTTCACCCCGGCGGCTGCCAGAGTCCCTGTCACCTGGCCGATCATGTTGGGAATGTTCTTGTGGAACACTGCCACACGGCTGGCCATGCGGCACACGCCCATATCGCAGGCCGGGAAGTTGACCGAATTGCGGATATTGCCGTTTTCCAGGTAATCCATCAGCTCTTTAACCGCCATCTTTGCGCAGTTGTCCTCAGACTCCTCCGTGGAGGCTCCCAGGTGGGGAATGGCGATGGCGCCCTTCATGTTTACGGACTTGGGATTGGGGAAGTCCGTCACATACCGACTCACTTTTCCGCTTTCCAGGGCTGCTGCCATGGCGTCGTCATTGACCAGCAGGTCTCTGGCAAAGTTCAGCACCACCACGCCGTCCTTCATCTTGCCGATGGTCTCCTCATTGACCATCCCCTTGGTTGCGTCCATAAGGGGAACGTGGAGGGTGATATAGTCGCACTCCTCATAAATGCTGTCAACGGATGTGATGTGTTTTACATCCCTGGACAGCATCCAGGCGGCATTGACAGAGATAAAGGGGTCGTACCCGTAGACTTCCATGCCAAGGGCAGCCGCGGCGTTGGCCACCTCCGCGCCGATGGCGCCCAGGCCGATGACGCCCAGCTTCTTGCCCTTGATCTCGCATCCGGCGAAATCCTTCTTGCCTTTTTCCACGGTCTTTGCGATATTGGGGTCGTCCTTAATCCCCTGGCACCACTGAATGCCGCCTACCACGTCCCGGGAGGCCAGAAAAAGCCCGGCCAGAACCAGCTCCTTCACGCCGTTGGCATTGGCCCCCGGAGTGTTGAACACCACGATGCCTTTCTCGGCGCAGGAGTCCAGGGGGATGTTGTTCACCCCGGCTCCGGCCCTGGCTATGGCCAGAAGGCTCTTCGGCATCTCCAGGTCATGCATGGAGCCGCTGCGCACCAGCACGCCCTGGGCCTGGTCAAAGGAATCGGTCATGGTGTATTCGTCGGTAAACAGATCGGTTCCGCATTTGGAAATATTGTTGATGCAATGGATTGTTCTCATGCCTTGTGTGCCTCCTCAAACTCTTTCATAAATGCCACCAGCTTCTCCACGCCCTCCATCGGCATAGCGTTGTAGATGCTGGCTCTCATGCCGCCTACGCTGCGGTGGCCTTTCAGGTTCACAAACCCGGCCGCGGCGGCCTCCTTTACAAACAGCGCGTCTAATCCTTCGTCCCCTGTGACGAAAGGCACGTTCATGAGGGACCGGTCCTCCTTGACCACAGTGCCTTTAAACAGGCTGCTGCTGTCCAGGAAATCGTAAAGGATTTTGGCTTTCTTTTCATTGTACTCCTTCATGGCCGCCAGGCCGCCTTTTGCTTTCAGCCACTTAAATACCTTGCCGCAGATATAGATGCCGTAGGCAGGAGGCGTATTGTACAGGGATTTGGCGTCTGCGTGAATCTTGTACTGGCACATGGTAGGCGTTCCGGGAAGCACGTCCTCTGTAATCAGATCTTCCCTGATAATGACGATCACCACGCCTGCGGGCCCGATGTTCTTCTGAACGCCGCCGTACATGATGCCGTATTTTGTCACATCCACCGGCTCGGACAGAAAGCAGGAGGACACGTCCGCCACCAGAGTTTTCCCCTTGGTGTTGGGCAGCTCCTTAAATTTCGTGCCGTAGATGGTGTTGTTCTCACAGATATACACATAGTCCGCATCCTCGGAAATGGGCAGATCGGAACAGTCCGGAATATAGCTGAAGGTTTTATCCTCGCTGGATGCCACCGCATTGGCTTTGCCGTACTTCTGGGCCTCCTTAAATGCCTTCTTGGCCCACTGGCCTGTGATAATGTAATCTGCCACTTTGTTTTTCATAAGGTTCTGCGGAATCATGGAAAACTGCAGATGGGCTCCCCCCTGCAAAAACAGCACCTTGTAGTTGTCGGGAATGCTTAACAGTTCCCGAAGGTCTGCCTCCGCCTCCTGAATAATGGTTTCGTATACCTTAGAGCGGTGTGACATCTCCATCACCGACATCCCGCTGCCCTTGTAATCCAGCATCTCTTCTGCTGCTTCTTTTAATACTTCCTCCGGCAATACCGCCGGCCCTGCTGAGAAATTGTACACTCTGCTCATACCTTGTTCCCCACTCTCCTCTGAATTTTTATATCTTTAAATCTTTATCGTCAAATGCGTCCGAAATAGCCGCACCTGGAGATACCATCGGAAATACCTTGTCGTCACAGTGAATCTGACAGTCGATGACCACCGGAATGTCAAGCTCCATGGCTTCTTTCAGCGCAGCCTGCAGCTCCTCTCTGCCTGTGACCCGGTAGGCCTTGGCGCCCATGGCCTCAGCCACCTTCACAAAATCCACATGGTCATTCAATATGGTATGTGAATACCGCTTGCCGTAGAACAGGGTCTGCCACTGGCGGACCATTCCCAGCACGTGGTTGTTTACCACCACCTGGATCACCGGGATGTTGTACCTGGTGGCTGTGGCGATCTCGTTCATGTTCATGCGGAAACACCCGTCCCCGGCAATGTTGAACACTTTTTTGTCTTTCCGCCCCATCTTGGCCCCGATGGCCGCCCCCAGGCCGTAGCCCATGGTGCCCAGGCCGCCGGAGGTGAGAAGGGTGCGGGAATTTTTATATTTGTAATACTGGGCTGCCCACATCTGATGCTGGCCCACCTCGGTTACGATGATGGCGTCCCCCTGGGTGGCCTCATAGATGGCTTCCACCACAGCCGGCCCTGTAAGCACGTCTTTGTTGTAGCTTAAGGGGTACATGTCTTTGAGCCTTTCGATGTGGTTGACCCACTCGTCATGGTTCTGAGGGTCCAGGCGGGCGTTGATCTTTCTTAAAATGATTTTCAAATCGCCGATCACGCTGGCGTCGGTCCGGATGTTCTTGTTTATCTCCGCCGGGTCAATGTCCAACTGGAGAATCCTGGCGTTTTTGGCAAATTTGGCGGTGTTGCCGGTGACGCGGTCGCTGAACCTGGCTCCTACCACGATCAGCAGATCGCATTCCGTGATGCCGAAGTTGGACGCCTTGGTGCCGTGCATGCCCACCATGCCGGTGTACAGCTCATGGGTGCCGTCAAATGCCCCCTTGCCCATAAGGGTGTCCCCCACAGGCCCGTGGACCTTTCCGGCAAAGATTCGCACCTCGTCTGCCGCGTCGGCCAGATTGGCTCCGCCGCCTACCAGGATAAAGGGCTTTTCGGCGTTTTTGATCATCATCAGAGCCAGCTCAATGTCCTCGTCCTCAATGGTGTCGGTCTGCCTTTCCACCGGCTCCGGAGCCTGGTACTCGTAGTCATAGGAATTGGCGGTCACGTCTTTTGTGATGTCCACCAGCACCGGGCCCGGACGGCCGGACTTGGCGATGACAAAGGCGCGGCGGATCACCGAAGCCAGCTTGGTAATGTCTTTTACGATGAAATTGTACTTGGTAATGGGCATGGTCACCCCGGCTATGTCGATCTCCTGGAAGCTGTCTCTTCCAAGAAGGCTTACGCCCACGTTGCAGGTTATGGCCACCACGGGAATGGAGTCCATATAGGCTGTGGCGATTCCGGTCACCAGGTTGGTGGCTCCGGGACCTGACGTGGCAAGGCACACGCCCACTTTTCCCGTGGCCCTGGCGTACCCGTCCGCCGCATGGGCCGCGCCCTGCTCGTGGGAGGTGAGAATATGGGTGATCTCGTCCTGATGTTTATATAAAGCGTCGTAAATATTCAGAATGGAACCTCCGGGATACCCGAACACCGTATCCACGCCCTGTTCTTTCAGGCATTCCACTACAATCTCCGCTCCAGTCAAAATCTGCATAGGTCTTTTCTCCTTACTGTTCCGTTTGTCTGGGCACGCTAACAGTTCGGATACCCCTTGAACTGTTACGCATCCGGCCAATTAGAACCGCCTTTGGCGATGGGCCGGATGCCTGCTGCCATTATGCTTTCCCACGGTCAGCGCGCTAAACGCGCAGACCTGTCTGAACTGTTCTGTTTGTCTGTCAGTCTTCAAGAACCGCGCCTTTGTCCGCGCTGGTCACCAGCCTCCGATACCGTTTCAGATACCCGGAGACCTCCTTGGTCTTAGGCGTCCAGTTTGCCCGCCGCCTTGCCAGCTCTTCCTCAGACACCTCCATGTTGATGGTGTTGGCGTTGATGTCAATGGAGATCATATCTCCCTCTTCCACCAGGCCGATCGGTCCTCCGGCAGCCGCCTCCGGACAAACATGGCCGATGGATGCTCCTCTGGACGCGCCGCTGAACCGCCCGTCGGTAATCAGGGCCACAGAGGCTCCCAGACCCATTCCCGCAATGGCGGAGGTGGGATTTAACATCTCTCTCATGCCCGGGCCGCCTTTTGGCCCCTCATAGCGGATAACCACCACGTCGCCTGCCACGATTTTCCCGCCTTTAATCGCGGAAATGGCGTCCTCCTCGCAGTCAAAGACTCTGGCCGGTCCCTGGTGCTTTAACATCTCGGGAACCACTGCGGACCGCTTAACCACGCAGGAATCCGGGGCTAAGTTGCCCCGCAGAACGGCGATTCCTCCGGTCTTTGAGTAGGGATTCTCCACCGGGCGGATTACCTGGGGATTCTTATTGACACATCCTTTTATGTTCTCCCCCACCGTCTTGCCGGTGACGGTCATGCAGTCCAGATTCAGAAGCCCCAGCTTTGCAATCTCGTTCATCACCGCGTAGATGCCGCCTGCCTCGTTTAAGTCCTCCATGTAGGTGGGGCCTGCAGGGGCAAGGTGGCACAGGTTCGGGGTCTTTGCGCTGATGTCATTGGCAATATCCACATTTAAGTCCACCCCTGCTTCATGGGCGATGGCCGGAAGATGGAGCATGCTGTTGGTGCTGCACCCAAGGGCCATATCCATGGTCAGGGCATTGGTGAAGGCTTCTTTTGTCATAATGTCTTTGGGACAGATATTTCTTTTTAACATGTCCATTACTGCCATACCCGCCTTTTTGGCCAGGCGGATTCTCTCGGAGTACACGGCGGGAATGGTGCCGTTGCCCGGAAGTCCCATGCCCAGAACTTCCGTGAGGCAGTTCATGCTGTTGGCTGTGTACATGCCGGAGCAGGAACCGCAGGTGGGACAGACTTTGCACTCAAATTCTTCCACGTCTTCCGCGGTCATGGTCCCGGCCGCGTAAGAGCCTACAGCCTCGAACATGCTGGAGAGACTTCTCTTTTCGCCTTTTACCCTGCCTGCCAGCATGGGGCCGCCGCTTACAAATACGGTGGGGATATTGAGGCGGGCCGCTGCCATCAGAAGGCCGGGCACGTTTTTGTCACAGTTTGGAACCATGACCAGGGCGTCGAACTGGTGGGCTATGGCCATGCATTCGGTGGAGTCGGCGATCAGGTCCCTGGTGACCAGGGAGTATTTCATGCCTTCGTGTCCCATGGCGATGCCGTCGCACACGGCGATGGCCGGGAACACGATGGGGGTTCCCTCTGCCATGGAGACGCCCTGTTTTACGGCTTCCACGATTTTGTCCAGATTCATATGGCCCGGAACGATCTCATTGTAAGAGCTGACCACGCCTACAAGGGGCCTTGCCAGTTCTTCTTCTGTCAGTCCCAGGGCGCGGAAAAGGGAGCGGGCCGGCGCCTGCTGCATCCCTGATTTTGCGTTATCACTTCTCATGATGATTCCCTCCTTGTGTTGGCCGGCATGTACACGGCGGTTTCCGCTTTTATGCCTGCGTCCTTCTTTTGGGTGTATTTTGTGTGTTTTGTGTGCGTTTTGTGTATCTTCTGCTCTATAAACTGGTTATGTTTTCCGCGATCCTATCTCCCATCTCTGCAGTTCCCACCTTTTTGCAGCCTTTGGCGTAAATGTCGGTTGTGCGGTATCCTTCGGTTAATACCTTCTGCACGGATGTTTCGATGGCAGCCGCCTCTTTGTCCAGGTCAAAGGAGTACCGAAGCATCATGGCCGCTGACAGGATGGTGGCAATGGGGTTGGCAATGTCTTTGCCGGCAATGTCCGGCGCGGAGCCGTGGCTGGGCTCGTACAGGCCGAATTTGGTCTCGTTAAGGCTGGCGGAGGACAGCATGCCAATGGACCCGGTGATCATGCTGGCTTCGTCGGACAAAATGTCTCCGAACATGTTCTCCGTGAGAATCACGTCGAACTGGCCGGGATTCATCACCAACTGCATGGCGCAGTTGTCCACCAGCATATGGCTTAACTCCACATCCGGGTAGTCTTTTGCCACTTCTTCCACAACTTTTCTCCACAGCCTGGAGGAGTCCAGCACATTGGCCTTGTCTACGCTTGTGACTTTTTTCCTTCTCTTCCTGGCGATGTCAAAGGCTTTGACCGCAATCCTGCGGATTTCGTTTTCGTTGTATGTAAGGGTATCCACAGCGGTCATGACTCCGTCTACCTGGCTGGTATGGCGTTCGCCAAAGTACAGGCCGCCGGTCAGTTCCCTCATGATGACCATGTCAAATCCGTCTCCGATGATCTCTTTTTTCAGGGGACAGGCTTCTGCCAGCTCCCTGTATAAGTAGGCCGGACGGATATTGGCAAAAAGATTAAGGCCTTTTCGAATGGCAAGGAGTCCTGCCTCCGGCCGCAGATTGGGAGCCACGTCATACCAGCGGGAGTTTCCCACGTCCCCTCCGACGGCTCCCAGGAGCACGGCGTCGCTTTTCCTTGCGGTCTCAAGGGCCTCTTCTGTCAGCGGAACCCCCCAGGCGTCAATGGAACACCCGCCCATGAGGATCTCTGTGTAGTGAAACTTATGTCCGAATACCTGTCCTGTTTTGTCAAGAACTTTGCGCGCTTCCCTCACGATCTCCGGCCCGATGCCGTCTCCCGGAATCGTAACAATCCTGCAATCCATGTCCTTTTTCTCTCCCTTTTTGTCGTTCTTCAACTGTTTCTCTCCATCATATATCATTTGGGGAGATATTTCAAGAATCCTTGCAAAATTATTCTAAAGTTATTTGGAATTTTTGGTATAACTTGGTGTTATGGGGCGGGATGGGGGATGGAAATGGATGAAAAGCAGAGGGGTTTCTTGATTTTTTCGGAATTTTCCGTATAATAAACAGTAGGAAGATTGTTGACAGATTCAAATAAAAGGAAAGTGGGAATATAAATGATGAGCAATAAAGAATTGGCCATACAGCTATTAGACCGGATACCTGAAACAAAAATGTATTACATCATCGGAGTATTACAGGGGGCCGCAATCCCTGATGAAGTCCCCAATGATGAAACTATAGAAGCATTTGAGGAATTAAGTAATGGCGGCGGCAGTATCTTTGAGGGTTCCGCATCGGATTTTCTAAACATGATGCTGGAGGATTAACCGATGTATGCCATAAAGTATTCTGGAAAAATGAAAAAGGATTTAAAGGCCTGCCAGAAAAGAGGGGTTGATTTCTCACTTTTGGAAAAAATTATTGAAAAACTGATGATACCAGAACCGTTAGACATAAAAAATAAAGACCACAATCTAACTGGTAATTACGCTGGATTCAGAGAATGCCATGTAACACCGGATTGGTTATTGATCTATCGTCACAGTGACGGATATTTGGAGTTGTACCGTACCGGAACCCATTCTGATTTATTCCGATGATTTCGACGATCTGACAAATAAGAGAAAATAACACATTCTAATACATATAATACAAGGAGGTTTCACAATGAAAAAATCATGGAAATCACTTATTTTAGCCGGATTTTTATCCCTGTCCCTAACCGTCCCGGTCTTTGCCGGCTCCTGGCAGCTTGATGCCAACGGATACTGGTATGAGAATGACGATCACTCCTATCCGGCAAACACCTGGCAGTGGATTGACGGAAACAGCGACGGGATTGCGGAAAGCTATTATTTTAATGAGAACGGCTATTTCCTGGTAAACACCACCACCCCTGACGGCTTTACGGTTGACGGAAACGGGGCCTGGATTGTGGATGGAGTTGTGCAGACAAAGGCCGTCTCCGCCACTTCCTCCGCCGCTCCTGCCCAGACACAAAACCAGCAGTCCCAGTCCTCAGCCCAGACACAGACGCAAGACTCTCAGCCTCCGGCTCAGACGCAAACTCAAAACGTCCGGACTTCCGGGGGGAGTCGTACCGGTGTTTCCTCTTCTCCCTACGACGGATATACGATTATCGTAAATACAAACACAAAAAAATATCACTATCCGTCATGCCGGGCCGTAAATGATATGAAATCAAAAAACATGGGTTACAGCGATGATTCTGTTGATCTTGGAGCTTTGGGATACGTTCCCTGCAAAATATGCCATTGAGCAGTCCAGATCAGCCGCTTTCCCCAAAACCATAGGATATGCTTGGAGAATTAGGAGGTTATCATGTTATTTCCATATATGACACTTAACGATGACACAGAGATTGTCCATTCTGAAATGCAGAAAGACGGACGGGTAAAAGTATACATTGAAAAACCCGACGCAAAAGACGGATTTCACCATGCTACCTGCTATCTGCCCAAATATGAATGGGAAAATATTTATGGATTTTCAGAGGAAGAAATGGACTTCTTTCAAAAATTTGTCAGAAACAATGCACACGTGATCATAGAATTTTCACAGGAAGGGAGATTTACAGATGCCTCAAATTTTTAGGTCTGGTAAATATCGCGTGTATTTCTGGTCAAATGAGAATGATCCTTTAGAACCAATCCATGTTCACGTTATCGAAGGACAGCCAAGCGCAAACGGAACAAAAATATGGAATTGAGAAAGCTCATGAAAATAATCGAAGCAAACAGTGATATGATTATTAATGATTGGTATTCCCACTTTGGCGAAATCAGTTACTACTGTTAATTATTATCTGTCCCGGTTCCATTGTGCCTGAAGTCAGAACCACCGGCTTAGCCGGTGGCTTGCTCACGCCCTATAAGGGCTTGTTACCGGCACTGGAGTCTAAAGACTCATTGAAAAGTTCGCCAGCCGCAACATCATTTACTCAGGGAGCCCTATGGGCTTCTCTTATTGTCAGGCCCTTGGCCTGACAACCAATATGGGGAAACGACAGCTTACTGCCGTTTCCCCATATCACTCTTCCATCCATTTACTGCCCCGCTGCATGGTCCGCGGCGTTCTCCCCCGCAACTCTTCCGGAGATATACGCAAACCCCAGCGTGCCGCCCTCAAACATCACGTAGCTGTTTCCGTACATGCCGCCTGCGTCGGCTCCTACCACATACAGATTGTCAATGGGCTTATTCGCCTCATCCACAGCCTGCATTTGTTCATTGATCTTAACGCCGCCCAGGGTTCCCAGGCATCGAAGGGCTGTCTCCACAACATAGTACGGCCCCTCATCCACCGCGTACAGGAAATGAGCGTCCTTGTGATACTGGGTGTCATTTTTGTCTGCGCACAGTTGGTTGTATGTATTTACCGTGTCTGTCAAATAGTCCATGCCCAGTGTCTGCGCCAGCTCCTCAATGGAATCTGCCTTGTAAGCCACGCCTGCCGCCACGGCCTCCTCCAGAGCCTCCGTGTAGTCCATAGGGGTCCGCAGATTTTCCGTGCTGGCATCCAAATCCACGGTCTTTCCATTCTCCACATAGCTTACGCCCTGGCCGTAGAAATGGGCCCATCTGTCCACAAATACATCTGCCAGGCCTTTTTCGGCCACATCATCCACAATGCCCTGGTCCAGAACAATATACATCTTGGCATCCGGCAGGTTGTACATCATGGTGCCCAGAGCCGCGCTCTCATAGGCCTCCTCCTCATTGCCGAACCGGTTTCCGTACTTGTCCACAAACAGCAGAGGGTTGCGCACCAGTTCCGTCAGCCTGCCTGTGCCGTTTGGCATCTCTTTGCTCTTGGCGCCGTCGTACTTCATGCCGAACCACTGGGCCACATGGCTGCCGTGCTCTGCCGCTCCCGCGGACCATGCCATCTTAAGGCCGTCCCCTGTGGCGGTTCCCACAAGTCCGGTTCCTGCCTTTTCCCCGAAGTATTCTGTCATCATTTCTTTATTGCCTCCAAAACCGCCGGTTGCCAGGATTACCGACTTGGCGTGGATGTTCAGGGTAGTCCCGTCGGCTTTCCTTGCCGCCACGCCGGCCACCTTGCCCTGGGCGTCAAAAAGCAGCTCCTCCCCGGGAGTCTCATAGAGCACCTGGCCTCCCAGCTCCTCTATCCGCTGATGAAGGGTCTGGATGGCCGCGCTTCCGCCGTCCGCATAGCCGTGGGCAGTGGTCGGCATGCCTTTGTGGTTGTACTGGGCGCCGTATCCTGCATCCAGAAGGGTCAGCCTTACGCCGTTTTCCATCAGCCACTCCACTGTGGCGGAGGATTCTGAGATTACCTTTGTCACCAGCGCCGCGTTGGCATTGTAGTTGGAATCCGTAATATACTGGTCATACAGCCACTGGGTATCCACTTCTTTCCCTGCCTCTTTCTGCAGAGAGCTGTGGTCCGCAAACATAACCCCGGCCATGGTCCCCGCGCCGGAAACACCGGCCGCCTTTTCCAGCAGAACCACCTTTGCCCCTTTTCCGGCCGCCGCAAGCGCCGCGCCGGAGCCGGAAGCGCCTCCTCCCACAACCACCACGTCAGCGTCCATCTCCTCCACCGCCGTATTGGCCTGGGCTTCCTTAGCTTTTAATCCTTCCGCGTCGCCGCCGGCCTGGGTCACACAGTCCGCCACAGCTTCCAAAATCGCGTTGGACGTGTTGGTCGCGCCGGAAACCGCATCCACATTCAGGGTCTGTCCGTCCACAATCCTCTGGGGAATCTTCTCAATGGCCGGGTCTGACAGGCCCGGCGTCTCCTGATGGTCTGTCACCGTCACCTTTACAATGGCGTCAGGGGAAAATTCCACTTCCACCTTCACGTCCCCGTTGTTTCCCTTTGCCTGGGCAGTGTACACGCCTTCCTTGTACCCTGCCGCCCCCGAACCGTCCTCCTGGCCGCCGGAGGTCTCCTCCTGTTGGCTGGTCTCACTCTGGGAAACATTTTCCGTCTCTGTTTCTGTGGCCGCCTGGGTCTGCCCCGCCTGCTGTGTCCCGGACTGGCAGCCGCCCAAAGCCACTGCCGCAGCCAGCGCCATACAACATAAAGTTCTCTTTCTCATAACAACCTCTCCTTGTCATTTTCTTAACATTGAAAGTATAAACCCTGCCCCAAGGGCAAGGTCAACCCTTAACAGGCACGCAAAACAAAAAATGTTTTTCCCTCTGTTCCCCTGAAAAGGTGTCGATGCTCCCGATCACATAGGGCTGTGCTGCCACAGAAAAACGGCTCTCCTCCAACTCCCTGCGAATCTTCATCCAAATCCCCGGAACATCCTGCCCGCCTTCCAGAGTCCGCTCTTTTCTTGCGGAAATCACGGCGGGGTAATAATAGCAGGGCCCTGCCGGAATCTTTACCATAGGGGGCCTGAAATCCATCCCCAGGGCTGTGCCGTAGCGGGGTTCTATGGCCATTCCCCAGATAATTTCCCTGTCCGCTGTCATCTTTTCGGGAATCGGCATCATTTTCACGGAGCAGGGAAGGGCGTCCATCATTTGACGGACAAGATCAAGGGATTCCCTGTCTCTGACAAACTCCGTGTTCCTCACATGGCGGATAAACCACCACTCTTTTCCTTCCTGTACAAACCCTCTGTTAGGGCTCTCCTTAAACCACCCCAGTTCCTCTTGAAGCTCCCTCATCCGCCGGGCAACCAGGTTCAGGTGTTTTGCCTTCTGCTCCAGCTTCTCAGACTGAGCCCTGAATGTCTCCATAACCTCATCCATGGAGCTCTCACTTAACAGCTTGGACGTCTCTTTCACCGAAAACTCCATGCTGCTGAAACGCTTGGAAACCAGAATCCGCTCCGCGTCCCGGAAATTGTAGCTGCGGTATCCGTTGGCTTCATCCACGGAGGGCTCCACGATCTTAAATTTCTCATAATGGCGCAGCGTCTTCTCCGTCACCCCTACGTTTCTTGCAAACTCTTTGATTCTGTATGTTTTCATGGCTCCTCTCCAATCTAAATCGTATTTAAACATCATATTGGTATATCACTTTTCATTCAGTCAATTTTGTTTGTTCCGCCATATTAAGAATAAAGTGGTCGAATTCGACCACTTTAAAAGCAGGATTATAAATCTGGTCCATGTACCCTAAAATTCCAATACCGATCTATTTCGCATCCAGTTTTTAGCAACATCTATTGTGTTAACTAAGCATTTTTTTATTGACAAATGAAACTGATTCGCATATGATATGGATAAAAGAAATGGGCTCTTCTACTGAGTAAAATCTTCGGACCGGAAAAGTCTGCTCGTTTCTTTTTTTATTTCCATGATATCATACAAATAAATCTTAATATCTCCCAACTTAAATCTTCACCTTTGTCCACGCCCCGGACTTAAACCTCCACCGCGTAAGCAAAAACCTGCACAACTGGTCGCACACCACCCCGAACCAGATTCCGATCAGCCCCAGCCCCGCCGTATAGCACAGGCCGTAAGAACAGATCGTCCGCACAAAGGTAACGCTGAAGGTGGAGGCAATGGTGGTAAACAGCACATCCCCGGCCCCCCGCAGGCACCCCATATAGATAACCTGGGAAATCTGCAGAAGCACGATCACCACGATCACCCGCATGATCTCCACGCCTATGGCGATAATATGCGCCTCCTTAAAATACAGGCTGAACAAAAATTCTCCCCCAAGAAGATAACACACCGCCAGCACCATGGAGATCGCCAGCCCCATCTTCTGGCAGATGCCGCCGTACACCTTTGCCAGCTCCGGCTTCTCCTCCCCTAAGCTCCGCCCGATCAGGGCCACAGCCGCCACCTGCATGCCGTCCCCGAAAGAGAAGGAAAGGCTCATCACATTCATCCCCACCTGATGGGCCGCAAACGCGTCGGTCCCCATCTTGGCGGCCATAACCGCCACAGCCATAAATCCCACCCGCAAAAGAATCTGCTCCAGAAAAATATTGGAGCCAATCTGGAAAATACCTTTAAGCGCCGACATTTTAAACCGAATCTTCCTTGCCATCATATAGGGAATGCTGACAAAACTGTCCTTCTGCAGAATAGAGGCAATGCTCATGCCGCAGGCCACCACGGTGCCGAACACCGTAGCCAGCGCCGCCCCGTAAATCCCCAGAGCCGGAAATCCAAAATTCCCTCCGATCAGCAGATAATTCCCGATCATATTCAGCACATTGGCCGTCACATTGGTTTTCATGGCAATTTTGGTCCGTCCCGCTCCCCTCTGGGCCGCGTTGATAACCAAAGACACGATATTGAACATCATGCCTCCCATAATAATCCGGAAATAAGCCACCGCGCTGTCATGGGTATCCTCATTGGACCCGCACAGGCGGATAATCGGGTCCGCCAGGGCCACGCACAGAAAACTGACCACAATCCCGGCCAGAACCACGAACACCAGGGCCGCCGCCAAAGTCCGGTTGGCCCCGTCCCTGTCATTTTGACCCTTTCTGCGGGCCACGATTGCAGAAACCGCCACATTGGTGGCCACAAACATGGCCAGTCCGATAAATTTAGGCTGGGTTGTCAGCCCCACCGCCGCAACCGCGTACGCTCCGATGGAACTTACCATCAGAGAATCAATCATACCTGCCAGAGCCACAAAAAACGACTCCAGAACCGCAGGCCATGCCATCTGAAAGGTTTCTTTTACAATGGACTTTGACTGAGTTATTCCCCCGCGATCTGTATCCATAGCCATCTCCCCTTTGCAAATTATTTTTTGTTAAGGCTGCCGCAGGCCCGGCGGGAGGCATCTCCTGTCAGGGTTCAAAATTGCCAAACATTCCGAAGAGCCCTAAAAACAGGTCTCTTCTCCATGGCATTCATTCACCCTGACAGGAGATGCCTCCCGCCGGGCAAAAGCAAAAAAGCAAAATTCGCCTGCCGAAATTTCTAAATCACCAATGCCGCAGCGCCTTTAAACGGTCAACGCAGTCAACCCACAGACCTACCGCAGCCTCCCAATCACCTTTCGTAATCTGTCCACGTCCCCGTCGTCAAAACAGTATCCGTCCATCCCGCAGGCCCTGCCGCCCTCAATATTCAGAGGCTGGTCGTCAATAAAAAAGCACTCCTCCGGCCTCAGCCCAAACCGCTCAAACAGATGGTTATACATCTCCTTCTGAGGCTTCATACATTTCACCTCCGCCGAAAACAGCACCCCGTCAAAAAGCCTGATTCCCGGAATCACATCCTCATAGCACTTAAGCATGCGCAAAGACGCGTTGGAGCACAGGTACAGCCCATACCCCTCCCCTTTCAGGTATGTAACCAGTTCCTCCATCCCCGGCACAGGCCACATACAGTATTCATGCCAGTGTCCCAGACAGAGCCCTGCTGCCTCCCTCTCACCGTCCGTCTTCAGTCTGCTCTGCATCCTCCTTAATGCCTCATCCTCCGAAATCACTCCCATATCCAGCATCAGCCACTCCGGCGACACAAACACCGCCGTGTTCACTGTCTGGACCTGGTCCTCATCCTTCACAAAATTCCTCACCGCCCGCAGCGAATCATAGTACACCAGCACGTTCCCCATATCAAACACCAGATTCCGAATCATATCCATATACCCTTTCCGTTAAAATTATATTGACTCCTTTCATTTTCACCACCATCCACCCATAACAAAACCCCCCGCCCCAGGCCGCACCTGAAAAACGGGGGATTTTCCCACAACCTTACTCCGGCTTCTCCACCTGCACGATGGCGCTCTTCTGCATCGGAATCCGGCAATTCTTATTATTCCCGAACTCAATAATCACCGTGTCGTCCGTCATGTCAATGACAACACCGTAAAACCCGCTGGAAGTCAGGATCGTATCGCCCACGGCAATACTCTCCATCAGCTCCGCCACACGTTTCTTCTCCTTGTTCTGCGGACGGATTGCCACAAAATACATAAGTCCGATCAAAAACGCGGCATAGACCACCCAGAATCCAACTCCACCCATAGCTATAAATCCTCCTTACCCGGTTTTTCACCGCCTCGCGCGTAAAATCCGGTTTTTCTCTTTAATTTTGCCCGCCCGCCATGCCGGCAAGCTTTGCTGCCTTGTACTGGCCATAGCGGTGCTCTTCGATTGCGTCGCGAATCTCTTCCATCATTTTATTATAAAAATACAAATTATGCAAGACACATAATCTCATGCCCAGCATCTCCTTGGCCTTTAAAAGATGCCGGATGTACGCCCTGCTGTAGGACCGGCAGGCCGGACAATCACACCCCTCCTCAATGGGACGGGAATCCAGCTCATACTTCTGGTTAAACAGATTCAGCTTTCCCTGGTTGGTGTACACATGGCCGTGGCGCCCGTTTCTGGACGGATACACACAGTCAAAGAAATCCACTCCCCGGTCCACAGACTCCAGAATATTCGCCGGCGTTCCCACCCCCATCAGGTAGGTAGGTTTGTCCTTGGGAAGGAAAGGAACCGTCTCATCCAGAATCCGGTACATCTCCGCGTGGCTTTCCCCCACCGCCAGGCCTCCCAGGGCGTAGCCGTCCAGATTCATATCCGCGATGGTCTTTGCGTGGGCAATACGGATATCCTCAAAGGTTCCCCCCTGATTAATCCCAAACAAAAGCTGCTGTCTGTTAATGGTGTCCTCCAGCCCGTTCAGCCTCTCCATCTCCCGCTTGCAGCGCACCAGCCATCTGGTGGTCCGGTCCACGGAATCCTGCATATACTCCCTGGCAGCCGGGTGAGGCGGGCACTCGTCAAAAGCCATAGCCATGGTGGAACCCAAGTTGGACTGAATCTGCATACTCTCCTCAGGCCCCATGAAAATCTTCCGGCCGTCAATGTGGGAGTTAAAATACACTCCCTCCTCCTTGATCTTCCTCATGCCCGCCAGGGAAAACACCTGAAATCCGCCGGAATCCGTGAGAATGGGCCTGTCCCAGTTCATAAACCGGTGAAGCCCTCCAAACTCCTTGATCAGCCTGTCCCCGGTGCGCACGTGGAGATGGTAGGTATTGGACAGCTCCACCTGGGTCCCGATGCTTCGCAGATCATCCGTGGAGACTGCCCCCTTGATGGCGGCCACTGTCCCCACGTTCATAAACACCGGCGTCTGTATGGTCCCGTGGACCGTTTTCACCTGGGCCCGCTTGGCCCGCCCGTCGGTGGCAATAATCTTGTATTCCATCATTTACTCTGCCTTAACTTCTTTCTTCTTCATGGTCAGCACATACCACAGCGCCCCTGTGACGCAGATGGAAGAATACCCTCCGAAGATGATGCCGGCCATAAGAGGCAGGGCAAACTCACGGATAGAGGAAACTCCCAGGATAAACAGCACAAGCACCATGATAAACGTGGTCACTGACGTATTGATGCTTCTGGTAAATGTCTCCGAAATGCTGCGGTTCACCAAAGCCGCCAAATCCTCCTTGTGACTCTTTGTCTGCAGATTCTCCCGGATACGGTCGAAAATAACGATGGTGGCATTGATAGAGTACCCCACAATGGTCAGCATACAGGCGATAAACGTAGAGCCCACAGACCATTTTGCCACCGCGTAGCAGGTAAGAACCACCAGCACATCGTGAACCAGAGCCAAAACTGCGCTGGCCGCGAACCGGATATCCTTAAACCGGAACCAGATGTAGATGAGCATGCAGACAGTGGAAATCACAACCGCCACCAGCGCGTCCTGCTTCATCTCGTTGCTGACCGCGCCGGAGATGCTCTCAGCCGTGATCTTGTCCGCGTCAACGCCGAACTGCTCCACCATAGCGTCATTGAGAGCCTGCCTCTGATCTACATTCAGGGTCTTGGTCTTGATGATCACCTCCGTGGTTCCTGCCACCTTCTGGGTCTGAACCTCCGAATCCCCGGTAATCCGCTCAACCACAGGAACCACCTTGGAAGAGATATCCTCCAGGCTCATATCTTCATTAAAAGTCACATTGGTAGAAGTGCCGCCCTTAAAATCCATGCCATAGTTGAGAGCTCCCTTTCCGGAGGAGGCGCTTACTCCCATAAACACCCATCCAGCCACAATGGCTGCCAGGGAAATCGCAAAAAATACCTTCCTCTTTCCCAGAAAATCCGTAACCTTGACATCCTTCCTGACGCCGTAAAATTTCGCGTCCTGAAATCCTGCCGCGTACAGGGCGTACAGCGCTCCCTTTGTCACAAACAGAGCCGTGAACATGGACAGGATAATACCGATGGCCAAGGTGGAGGCAAACCCTTTCACTGTTCCGGAACCTCTCCAAAACAGCACAACCGCCGCGATAAGCGTGGTCACATTGCCGTCAATAATTGCTGATAAAGCCTTGGAAAATCCCGTCTTGATCGCAGACTTCACCGTCTTGCCCACACCGATCTCTTCCTTAATGCGGGTAAAAATAATGACATTGGCATCCACCGCCATACCGATGGACAAGATGATGCCCGCGATACCCGGCAGCGTCAAAGTCACCTCAAACGCGGACAGGAGAATCAGCTCCAGCCCCACATACAAACACAGTGCCAGGGCAGAAGCCAGGCCCGGAATCCGGTACACCCCGATCATAAACAAAACAACGATGAGAAATCCAATGGCCGCCGCCTGAAGGCTGGTAGATATGGCCTCCTGCCCTAACTTGGCTCCCACCACATTAGAGCGCAGCTCTTCCAACTCCAGGGACAGGGAGCCGATGCGGATGGTTGCCGCCAGATTCTCCGCCTCCTCATAATCCCGCATCCCCTCAATATAGCACTCGCCGCCGGTAATGGCAGTGTTGACCATAGGCGCGGACACAACCGCGTTGTCATAAATAATATAGATCACCTTGCCGATATTGGCCTGAGTCGCCTCGGCAAACTTCTGGCTTCCCTCGGCAGTCAACGTCAGGCTGACGATATTCTCTCTAATTCCGTTTTTATCCATAATTCCGGCCTTGGCGCTGGCCACCTGGTCGCCGGTCAGGATCACATTGCCCTGCTCGTCCATAAAAGACAAAGAGCCTGGTTTTCCCAGCTCCGATAAAATGCGGTTGGCATCCGATTCACCGGGAATATCAATATTTATGCGGTTGCTGCCCTCCTGGTACACCTCCGCCTCAGTGCTGTACCCCTGCACTCTCTGCTGAAGCTTGTACACAGTGTCAGACATATCCTCCGCCGAAGGGTCCTCATCCTTAGCCTGATACGTGATGCTGACGCCGCCTTCCAGGTCCAGTCCCAGCTTGATATCATCCATGGTATCATAGCCGAAATACCCGAACAGGCCAATGCACAGCAAAATTGCCAAAAGGCCCAGAATCCCCTTTCCTTTACTGCCTTTCATAACATTTATCTCCTTTGTTTTATTGTTTTTAGGCAATTGTTAAATTGCCAAACCCATTGATTTTATTGGGTTTTTTTATT
>CAJUFP010000002.1 GCA_910585645.1 uncultured Hungatella sp.
AGCTCAAGTACATATGATAATATTTGCACAAATATTTCAAGGACAGACTACTAGTTTCCTTTTATGGTATCAGACTCCATTCCCACCCGCCGCAGCTCCGCTGCCATGCGGTTGACTCCTTACACTTCTTTAGCTTCCTGCCTTCTAGTCAGAGGCTTTCGCTCTGTCAGGACGCCTTCTCCTCAAACAATGTAAACTGGCCGGACATATCTTTTTTGCCTTTCTGTCCGCTTTTGTTTCTCTTGGCCGCCTTCTGCTCCTTCTGCAAAACAGCCCTCCGGTACTTTGCCAGTTCTGCCAAAATCCCTTCCTGCCGTATCTCCTGCTTCATAAGAAGATACTGGTTCCGGCTGATCGCCTCCTCCAAGACCTTCCCATGTTCAAAAAACACCGCAGCCTTCTCCGTCTCCTTACTCTTAACTTTCTGCCCATTCATATAGGACTCCAGCCAGAGATAATCCGGTGAATTCCGGTACTGGTACAACGCCCTCTCTGCACCCTTTACCAAACTGTCCGTATCCGCCATATAATCTTTAGCAATCTCCGGCGGCAGCGGGGAATAATAGCTTTCCGGAAACCGGGACTCTTCAAGAGCCTCCTCAATCCGTTCCACCAGCCCCTTTATGGCAAGGCGAAGACGGTTTAAATACACCCCGTCTGTCTCCTTCCCCTCCGGGCAGCCCCTGACGTACCACTCATTCCAGCGGTCAAACAGCCCCTGAAGGCTCTCTCCCAGCTCCTTCTCCAGCTTCTGCGCTTCCTTCTCCGTCTTTCTCTCAGACTGCCCATGCCACAATCCGCAGGACAATGTCTCCAAATCCTCATCGCCAGCCAGAAAGCCGCAGACATATCCGCTGCCCTGGCCGCTGCACCCATAGCGGTACCGCCCTTTCAGACGGCCTTCCATCACCTCTTTCCTTTCTTTTTCCAGATTCCTGCAGGTCCTGCATGAATGTTTCTCCACAAAGATCGGTGCCTCCTTCCTATGCCGTTGTTCCGGCCTTATCTCCAAACTCTAACTCTATTTGTCCGTCAATCTGTCTCTCCCTTTTCCCATTTCCATACATCCACCACCAAAACACGCTCTCCCCATCCTTCCAGCTTCCCCTGGGCTTGCCCGAAGCCCTGCGTGCCTCCACCATCCGGTCAAAGGCACGGATATAGGCTCTGGCATACTGGGGATAACGGGCAAATTCCCGTTCCCTATTTTTCGTGCTTGCAAGGGGACATCCCAGACAGCCAAGCCTTTGAAACCCCAGGTCATATAGGACGCAGTAAGGGAGACCATAGGTACGGATAAACCGCCACACCTCCTCTTCTGTCCAGTCGATAATGGGATTCAGCACACGTTTTCCCTTCAGGGCGCAGGTTTCCACCTGGCGGCGGGATTCTTCATTATCACAATTCAGGTAAATGGGATCTTTAGAAGTCAGAATTTCCAGACTGGTTCGTTGTTTTCGTTTCCTGCTCTCCTGCCAGCGGACTCCGGTTACGGTAAACGCTCCCTCACCCCCATGCTCCTTCAAGGCCTCACAACAATAGCGTGCCCTTCTCAAAGGCGGGATCTGTTTCTTTACAATCAGCTCCCACATGGTAAGTTCCGGCTTTTCTATCTGCACCTTAGGGTACTCCCTTCGGATAAACCGGACTACTTCCGGCGGGTCCACGGTTGTCAAATGGTAGTGGGCTGTAAATCTTACTCCGGCCATCTTTGCCAGCCAATAGATTACCACGCTGTCCTTTCCTCCGCTGAATGCCAGGTAATATCCCTCCGGCCGGTATCCCAGCGCTGTCTTCTCAAACATCTGGAATAGGCTTATGGCCCTGGCAGTCTTTTTTGGCAGTTCATTTATGAATGTATATTGTTCCATTCTCTCCCGTCCTTTGCAAAATAGATTCTGCTCTTGACGGAAAAGCCATACTTTGACGTGGGGCGCCTGTCGCAGCCCGCCCGCCTCGTAGGGGCATGCATTATGGTATGCCCTATGGGTATACTTCCTTCGGTGTGTCTTTTTACGCCCCTTACCATTCTTTTTCAAGGCCAGGGCTCACAGTAGCCCTGCCTCTAAGGGACAACCCGGAGTTTTCCCCGGGAAATGAGGGAATGAAACCTTTCTAAATCTCAAACCGGATATTCGCAAAGGCCAATGGCTTGATCTCCAGAATGGTCACGTTGGAAATCATCCGGTACGGCCGTTTTGCGTTGTGATTCTCCACCCAGTTACTCATCTGCATTTCAATCTCTATGTATGCCTCCTCATGGTCCGGGTTCAGCAGCGCGTATTTCTTCGCTGTCCTCCCATTTCCCCTTATGGTCATGTAGGAATAGGAGACCTCATAAAGCGTGGCCCGGATTCCCCCGGAGAGGAACTGGGACGGGTGGAGCTTTTTTATAAACTCCCGGTACTCCTCTGTGGCCGGCAGCGTTCCTCCAATCCCGATCTCCTGAAAACAGGGTAAATCCGCGTATTTATGGATATGCACGGCTGCTCCTTTCCTGATAAGCTACGCCATTACAATCTGGTCGTTTTCGTAGTCATAGCGGTAAACGTGGTCGGAAAGCACCTTCCCCGGTTCCAATACCGACTGATTGATACCACGGACCATTTCTGTCAGTTCATTCAGCTTATTCTCATCGCTGAGAGGCATTAAAAGGACCTCATCCACACTGCTTGGAAGAATCACTAAGTCTTTTCCGCACTTTGCGGCACATTCCTTTAACACCCCAGGATACAGCAAGACAGAAGCCCCATTTCTGGCCTGATGATTGGTCAGACAGTACAAGGTTCCATCTCTCATTTTCTCCACAGGCGGCAGTATATCCTGAATCTCCGGTGTCATTTCTTCAACCATTACCAACAGGAATGCCGCCATCTGATCCATTTCGGAAAATCTGGCCGGCATTGTTTCAGGAGCGTTCCTTAATGCCTGCTGGTATAACTCCTGCGCTGTCACCTTCCATGTCTCCCTTAGAAACTCATTGACCGGAACCCCTGTCTCCATTCCGTCCCTTTCTTCCAGCCTCACATAAAAGGTAATGGAAAGGTCAAGAAAGGGGATATTGGGTCTGTCAAGAAGGAGTTCCTGGTTCAAACCGGTGTTGACCAGCTTAAACAGGAGTTTGTCTTTGCAGAAATCGTAATCCATGACCTGCGCTGCCCGTGTTTCCCCATAGTTCTCCACAAAATCGGAAAAACAGAACAGCCTTACAATTCCCTCAGCCATTTCTTCCAGAAAATCTTCCGATTCCTTTTCCGATATCTGGTTATAGAATCCATTCAGCAGCGCTGCCGGGGCAGTGCCGCTGTGGCTTTCCTTTTTTACAGCCAGCCTGATTACCTCTGTCCCGTTGTTTCCCAGGCTTCGCTCCAGGTCCACCTCATAATGGTTCCCTGCCTTTTCCTGAACCCTGATCTTCATTTCCTCTGCAAATGTCTCCAGTGTCATGATTCACATTTCCTCCTTCGCTTTTTTAGATTTCTTTTTACGGTCGAACTGTCACAGCCAAGAATGTCGGAAATCTCCTCTAAGCTGTATCCTTTTTTCTTTAACACATGAATTCTTTGGTTTCTTTCTGCTCTCCCTGGTACTGTCGTCTGGTCTGGCGGCCTGCCTCTTGGTAAAGGGCGGCCCCGGCTCTGTTGCCCTGGGCCATTGTCATAGAGCCTTCGGGCTGTACTGGCGCCGACACCGTTTAAAATAGCGATAATCAGGCAGAAACAGCCGTCCATGTCGTATACTCTGGTCCCTGAATTCTTTTCATTGGTCTTTTTTGTCTCCTCCTTTCCGGCGGGTTTTGCGCACAAAAAAGAGACATCGTTCCATTTTTTGTATGGGATGTCTCTCTGATATGCAGCAAAATAGCCGCTATTGTTTGGTTTTCTTGAATGTTTATCAGACAGAAACAAACGTGTCTCTGGCTGAAATGTAGTGTCCGGGCTTAAGGAATCCTCCCTGCCCTGCGCTTCTGGCGTTTGGACCAGAACAAAAAGTGTGTGCGGTCTTTGGACTGCATAAATCAACTTTCATGGTTATTTTAGCACTATATGTTGTGGTTGTCAATATTTTCTGGATATATATAGTGTTTTAAATAAAATAACCTCTATCATCTTCCATAACACATTCAACAGAAAAATCCGTCCTATAAACTACTCTCTTATTCCTGAATAGATTACTGCTTCATCAATTTTGTACATCAACATGCTTGCAAACATTAGGCGGCGCATAGCATCACCCTTCTCTATTTCAATGTTGGCATGTGCCTTTGGATTGCGAAGAGCCGACATTGCACCCGCAAGCATTTCCATGAACCCTTTTTGAGTATTCGCACCTGATTCAGTAGTACGATCACCAAATTCAATCAATGGAGCATTCAAAGAAAATACTGTTTTCATTGCAGCGTCACCATCCGGCACTTTATCATCTGGCCGTTTCTTACGAAATAATTTCTTAACCCTATCATTGACTTCGATAAATGCGTCACATGCTGCATTTGCATAGCTTCCATCCACATATAGTTTCTTCGATACACGCTTAATATCTGGATGAATAAGACTCCACCAATCTTCTTGCATATTTGTATCCAGACTTTTTAATATATCTAAAATTTCAATAATTTTTCCAAAAGCAAACGGATTAATAAGGATAACTCTGGTATTCCAATCTATATTCCTTTCATTAAAGAGCTTGTCCTTTGTTTCTATCAGTCGATAGCTAAATAACGGTTGTTCCTTTTCAATATCCTTTGCAATCCAAATAATTTCTTCATGAATTTTAACCATATCCGAATTAAATACCGGTGAATTTAACGCATCAGGACGATTCCCCAAATTCCGGAGCCAATTACAAAGTCTATCAATTCTATTTATATCCATTTTATCCCCTCTATTTCATAATATTTATCTTCCGCAATCTACACACTCTTTCATAATCTCCTAAATTGTTACCATTACTGTTATTTCACTTTATGCTCTATAATTCTCCACTTTCCCAACATCCTTTCTAAGCACATTTTCTAGCGAAGCCTCAATCCTTCCTAATTGCATTCGCTTTGTTCTGCAAAAATCCTTCTGTTCAAGTCTTTCTATACAATTTAAAAAACTTTGCAAATATTCTCTTTCTTTTTCTATTATTTCATTAATATAACCAGGTTTATAAATATCCAGAATACAGCTATGGAAATAATGCATATCTTTTGTGCTTGAATTTTCAATTTGATTTATTAACAACTCCATATCTATTTTAGATATAAATTCTTTATCTCTGAATATATTACTTCTATTCCTGTTCACATAATCATGAAGTTCTTCTCCCCAGCCATTACAATGCTTCATAATTTCATTTAACAATTCAGTTGTTTTATCTTTAAACATGCTATCCATTAAGGAATTCAATTCCTTTATTATTTCTTCCTCCCGTTGATTCATTTTATCATCACCCTCAAAATAGTATCTTCCGCCAAAACTGATAGCATGATCTAATTGCTGTAAATTTGAACGCATACTTTTTAAAAACTCTTCCATATAATCAGATGAAAATCCAATCTGTTCTAACCTTAAAAGCAGAAAAATCATTCTCTCATATTCACTAACCTCATATTTATTTTCAGACAATTCTTTTAAAATTGTATCCAAATATTTTTCAATTTCTTCATCTTCGAGTAAGTACCAGGATCCTTCCAATTTATAAAATGATGTATCATACTTGTTATTGATGTATTGTTCCTCATACATTTTTAACATTCTTTCAACCCGGCACAAATCCAAATTTTCATATAGAACAAAGTCATCTACGAACCTAAAGGCTAATGGTGTAGCCAAAAGATCGTTTTTACTAAATTTCATATTTCCATATTCCTGTCTTTTTTCCCACTTAGCTTTATAAGTTCCCGCTTTATGGCATACACATATTTTAAAACAATTCCGAAGAATACTGCTAAAAAATTTCTCCTTCGCTTGATTATCTAATTGATATATAGCTTTATACAATACTTCTATTTTTGATAAAAATGTTCTTAAATTTTTGTGTTTAGATTCAGTCATGTACTGAACTAAAAATGATAAATCCGTTATCAATATATTCTTTAAATCAATATTAATGGAAGAACTGCGAATTAATGATTCAAAAATCTTCTCTAAATCCGGCGAATAATATAGCGTAGTTCCTATTAATTTTTCTCTCAACCTTTCATAAATTGCACTTTGACCAAATAAAACATTTGCCCTTTCCTCCAATTGTTCAATCGAAATAAGCGTTTCCTGATCATCCGGTTTCGATACAAGTAAAGCTGAGATGTCATTTTTTTCTGTATTTGATGTCTTTCCAAATTCAATCTTATCACCATTAGCTGCCAGAAGGTACTGGATCCCCTTTACTTCTTCGCTTACACTTCTTCCTATTTCAAGTTGATTTGCAACCAAAATAACTTTCATTTTCTCATGTTCTACAAAAGAATTAATATAACCTAATACTTCGTTTATCGGACAGTCACATCGTTCTAAATCATCAAAAATCAATATACTATTCGTTATGGACAGAAAATTACTCATAACTTTGGAAAGTTCTTTACTATCTACCTCTATATCCTCAATAAATGGTTTAGCAATATCAAAAGCAATAGGTATCATTGACGATACAATACCCGCCCCGCCTCTTAAAAGTTTGCCTATCCTTCTATCCTTTTTTAAATATATTTCCATATATAATTGCTTTGATATATCATCTAAAGACTTTATACCATAAAGCGTAGTATATATTACATTCTTCTTTTTATATCCTTTAATTTTTTTTGCTTTCTTATCTTCATGTTCCTTTAATCTTTCTTCCAAAGTATGTGTTACAAAATATGTTTTTCCACATCCCCATTCCCCATCAATCATAACCGCATAATCATATAAATGTTCATCAACATATCTCTCTATTATCTCAATAATTGATTCATCTGTTAAATTGTTTGTCCCACTATCTACCATTTCTTCCCCGCTATTTATTTATATATTTTTTATTTAGAATGATTAATCACTCTATCTCCTTCTGATGAAAAAATTCTAAAAATTCACCCGGCTGATATATCTCAATCAATGACTTTTCATAGTCTTTTACATTCCTGGTAACAATACAATCCATTCCGCAGCGAAGCGCAGTTTCGACCATAACCGCGTCCTCAAAATCAGTCATTCCTGAAGAAATTGCTTTCCGGCAATCAATCCCTGCCGTGTCTAACAGCTCAAACAGCATATACAGTCCACTCAATACCTTCCGTGTTTCCTTATCACTGTGGAGATATTTATGAGTTAAATAATAAATATCCGTAGAGGCCTTTGCTGTGATAAATCCCTCAAACTGTCTGTTAGCAGCAAGAAGAAAGATTTCCTGTGCATTGTCCTTAAACGGAAGACGGGACTGCAGTGCATCTATAATAATACAGGTATCAATCAAAGCCCTCATATTTTCCCCAGCCTTTCCTCACGGGCTTCCTCTAATGTCATTTCATCAGGAATAATCCCAAATAAGGATTTCGCCACATCCACACGGTCCTGGTAAGGATTAGAAAGTTTCGCAACTATTTTCCCATTCCGTGTAATATAAATATCTTCTTTTTCTGCCATAAGAAGATACTTTCCCAAATTCATCTTTAATTCTGTTGCTGTGATAGACACAAAATCACCTCCAATTCTATCTGCCTATTATAATTATACACATATCGAACGATAATATCAACAAAATCGTGCGACTTTTTGTCAATACCAAAAAACCTCCCCCGAATTTCCAAATCCAGGAGAGGCTTTCCATTCAAATCACCTTACTTTTCTCAATCCATCCCTTGTTTCCTTTCCTTAACTCACCTTCCGCAGCCCATCTCCTTCCCCATAAAACTGCGCCAGATCCACCACCTTCTGAATCTCCTTACTCAAAAGATGAAACAGATTCGCAAAATTCCCGACCCGATTCTGCCTAAAAGCATACTCCACCTCAAACGCCCGGATATAAGAATCCGCCCGGCAGAACATCACAAACATATCCCGGTCGCTTAAAAACATCCTAACCTTCCTATGGCACACATAGCTGTCCTTCTTACAGTACCGCCCGCCATTGGCGTTTCTCACGGCAACCCCGGCCCCATTCTGAATCTCCACATACCAGGGATAATTCCGCTTATTCCCCTTCTGGTCCACATCATACCGGGCAATCTGCAGCTTTGTCACAATGCTGTACCCCTTCTCATCCGGCTCCCCGAAAATCTTATCCTGGGAAAATGCAAAATCAGGCAAATGACAGAACAACGCCGAATAGACATACCTGGCCTCCTCCGGGCTGATATTGGCATAAACGCTCACCGTCTTCTCCCCGGTGCCGTTGCTGTAATCCAGCATGTTCAGCCGGATCAGGGACCGCTCCCCCATTTCCGCCTTCTCCCCGGCCGCATGGATATGGGCCGGAAATAACTCAGACGCAGGCTTTAAGCTGTCCCACAATTCCAGCAGCGTCTTATCCGTCTTGCACACCGCGATCTGCCCGGATACCTCCTGTGACCAGTCTTTCTTCTCACTTTTCGCCATAAAATCCTCCTATTCTATGTATCACTCAATGCTTTCCAATGTCCGCCAGCCTGTCCAACCGCCTTCCAGTTATAGAACCGCAGCTTCCCAGTCCCTGTCAGGCTCCACGAAACACACGCTTTCCTTACCGGATATACCGTAAAAGCAGCGCCGCCAGCTTCTGCGGCATAGTTCTGAGGTCTGAGATATTTAAAAAACTGTCCCCGTAAATATCTTCAATCACCTTCCTATCATCCCCGATAGCCGCCGAAAACAGCGTAACTCCCATTTTGTGAAGCTCCTGTTTCGCCCTTCTCAAATCCTCTTTTGCCGCTTCCCCTCTGTAGTTGAACCCAGCAGGGCTTCCGTCCGAAATCAGGGTTAAGATTTTCACCTCTTCCTCCCGTTTGGCCAAATGTTTCCCCATAAACCGCAGGGCAAGGCCGTCCCGGTTGCATTGGCTGCTTCCCATCCCTTGAATCCTCAAATGATCCTTCCCGTCCACGGAATCAAACTCAGCAAACGAATACATAGCCACCCCTTCCCGGAAGCTGTCGCCAACAGAAACACTACAAGTAGAATGTCCGTAAACCGTAATGGGAATTGACAGCGACCTGCAGAACTCATAAAGAACCAGAGCCGCCTTCCTTGCCTGTCCGATTCGGTCATCAATCACCATAGAACCGGAATTGTCCACCAGAACGCCAAAGGCAACGGAAAATCCCTCCTCCGGCAAAATCCTCTTCTCAAAAATCTTCCCATCCTGCCGGTAAAGGTTCCCTCTGCTTAACCGTTTCCCCATGTAAAGGCCGGACATGACTCCCCCTTCCTTCCGGATCAGAATCTCCTCCACCGTCTGCCTCAAACGGCCGGCAGCCTTTTTAATTTCCGATTCAATCGTTTTATATCCTATCTCCATATCAGGCGTAATCTCCAGTTCCCGGTAAACTCTGATAAGAACGCCTTTGTGAATTCCCTCAGGAGACAACTCCTCCGCCTCATCTTCCAAACGCTTCCTTAACTTTATCTCCGCCTGCTTTCCATAAGCCTCCTCTGCCGCTTTGTTCAGGATTTCCAAAAGATCCCTGCTGATCTCTCCGGTTCTGATACCGCCTCCCCGTCCAGGCAGGCCGACCTCTCCGCCCTGTTCCTCATTGCAATCATCCCCTTCACCCTGAGCAGCCAGCTGCCCAAGCCGAAGCAGAATGATGTGGGAAGGCACCTTTGAGCCGTCATTCCCATTCTTGCCGTTTTCTCCATTTTCGCCATTGTCACCGTTTTCACCTCCTCCTTCTTTCTCCTTGCCTGCCTCTCCCTGGTCTTCCTGAGAGCCGCCGTCTTCCGGCTCTGAACGTTTTCCCTGGGAAATCTTTTCCTGAGAACTATTTTCCTCCCCGGCATTTCTTCCCTGGCCGTTCCCTTTCTGAGATTGTTCCTTCTCCTTTCCCTCATTCCGTCCGCTTTCACCCGGACTCTCGTTCCCCTCTTTTTCTGTCTGTCCATCCTGTTTCTCATTCTCTTCCTCCTGTCTGCTTCCTTCCTGCCCAGGCTCTTTTTCGGAATCCAGGCTGCCATCCCAGCCCTCTATGGTTTTGCGCTCTCTGCGCCATCCTCCATATGCGCCGGATAAAGAACTTAGTTTCAGGTTCTCATTTAAGTATTCCCTGGCTTTCTTCTCCTGCTCATGCGGCGGCAACTTCATAAAATCCCTGCCCAGATCAGCCCTTGCCCTTTGGATTGCCTTCTTGACATATTTCCATATCTTAAGCAGTAATTCATTGGCAGCCAGATACCGGATGTCCGGGTCGTCACTTCCCACCGCCTCGTCAATCCGGCTCCGACAGGCCGCAAGACAAGTCCGGTATTGCCTGTCATACGCCTTTTCCTCCTCTGTCTCACCGCTTCTGGCATACCGTAGAATCAAGTCGGTCATGATATCCAGACCATCGTTCTTTTCCGTCTTCCGGTCCGCAGCCGTGGGAATCTGCCCCAGAAGAGCCGCCGCATTCCTCTGAATAGACGTCCGGACGCTTCCCGGATACCTCTGGCACATTTTGCTCTCAATATACACATCCTCCAATATGTTATTGAGATTAGAAGCTGTCGTGCCAATAACAGACACCGCTGCCTTGTCCCGCCGTCTTACAAACTGCTTTAATTCCTCCGCCGCCCGTTTTTCCGCCGGCGTCTGCCCCTCTGGCGGCCTTGGGAAAATACGCCCCTGAGAGAACCCGTTTGTATAGATCGTCCTCCGGTCAAAATCCGAATAGCGGATATGACCGCACTCATGGGCCGTCAGGCCCTCATGGCTTGCCATTTTTTCCGTCCGATTCTGAAACTGCTCTGTCACGATGTTGGCCGTGTTTAAATATATGGTTCTTCCGTCCGTGAGAGCAATCCTGGAATCTTCCTCCTTTGTGTAGGCAAGAACCAGGCCCACAGCCTGGTTCCCTCCCAATACTCTCGCAAATTTCCTTAAAGAATCCTGGTACGCTTTTGACAGAAACAATTCCTTATCTGTCATATGCTCCCGGACCTTTTTCATTTCTTTCCGCTTACTTTGTACTCCATTCATAGATTCTCCCTTCTGTGCCAATGTTCCGGCTCTTTCAGTTTTTCATCAGGAATCTCTTCCGGCACATATAAAAACCAAATATAGGTTTTCCAATTTCCTTTTTATCCTGCCTTCACCAATCAAACCACCACTTCTGTGGATATGGACATCGAATTATCCCTCTCCGGCTACGCAGCCTTCACACCGCCAGCTCCGCTCTCCACCTCAAATTTGGTAAGTATCTGGGTCTTATAAATTTCCTCTCTCTCATCCGCCTCCGGCGCCGCCTTAGCAACCACCGTCCTTTGGGCAGCACCGCAGATATCCTTCTGCACCAGGGAGGCCCATACCCAGTCCTCAAACTCCCGGTATCCGCACACCCCTCCGGTAATCATTTCCGTCCGGCAGTATTTCTGAATCTCACATACGGTCTCCGCCATTTTCTCCAAAGTCTTCCTCTCCATGCCGGACACCCGTTTCAGGACACGCTCCACCATGCCCTTTGCCGTCAGAGGTTCACAGTAGTGAATCATCCGCATTCTGGACAATACCGACTCATTAAATCCACGGCAGCCCTTATAGCCCATGTTGGTAGTCAGAAGAATCACGGTCTCCGGATTCCTTCTCACCACCTCCCCACTTGTAAGGGTAATGGCCGCCCCATCGTCCAACAGCCCGTTGAGCTTTACCAGGGTTCCCGGCTTCGTGATCACCGAAGGCTCCTGAATCTCAATGACGGAAGGTCTCCTGCAGGCAGTGACAATACTGGATTCCACCATCACATAATCCTTCTCCCCCTGGCCGTTCTGAAAACCAGTCTGGTATATGGTTGACAAAATCCTCTGAAACGCCTCTTCCTGACTAATCTCTTCCTCATAGTTTCCGCAGACACGCTCCAGGGCGGAAGCCGGGTCCATAACCATGTCCTCAAAGGTAGGCAGTTCCTCCTCCGGCCTTATCTCTTTCCCCCCAATATTGGGAATCATAGTGGACACCAGGTCCGTCTCATCCGTCCCTTCACCGCAGGTAAAGAAATAGTAAGGCATTCCCAAAAGCTGTGCCACCATTTTGGCGTTGGTCGTCTTTCCCGTGCCGGACTCCCCGGCGCTCATAAATACCCGCATAGGCGTGTGCAGCACTGCCTCCACAATCTCTGTCACCTCCACCGGAACCTGGTAGTTCTCCGGCAGGGCAGGAACCAGATCCTTCTCCCGTTCATCCAATGGAAACTTCCGGTTATACCCGGATTTCAGTTCTCCAATAGTCCCGGAAGTTTTCACCATCTCTTTTCTCTCCAGCACCTGGAACGTCCCGTAATCCGTCCTGGTTACCGCGTAACGGCCGTTTTTCAGACGGACGGTGGGAATCACGGTCACATTTCCCGCCGCAATCTCATCATTACGAAATGGGATTCCCGCCGCGCCTAAGCTGTCCCGGTTCTCCAATCTCCGGTACAGGTTGTCGCAGCATAAAAAAGCACACTCCATGGCAAGGTCCATGTCCGGGAACCCTTTGTCCTTTTCTCTCACAAATGTCCGAAAGCTGTCCTCAAACTCCTGGTCATGAATAGGGCCTTGTACCATACTGCCATAAGCCAAGAGCAGAAACATCTCCTTCCCACTGGCCCCGTTCTCCCCAATCCTGGGATATGGGGACAGCACCTCTCCTTTCTTGACAACGGCCCTCCAGCTTCCCTTTTTGGGGTCATAAATGAAAATCCGTATCTCATCCGCAGCCCCGGAAGAATTCACTGTCTCCACATAATACCGGCAGATCTGCCCATTTTCCGTCTCCACTCCCATAGCGCCTTTGCTTTTTCCGTTTATGATATCAGCCGCAAGAAGCATTCCCCGGAGCGTGACGCTGTTTAAAGTGGCCCGTCTTCCCCTTGTCATCTTGTTGTGGACAGACAGGCAGGATTCCTCCGTTGAATCCTTCTTTCCCCTTCTCAACACTTCCGTGTCAAAAGGAGCCGGCATGGAACGGGTAAATGTCCAGTTCTCCAGAATCTTCGTTTTTCCCATAGGTTCGTTTCTCCTTCTTTCTTCAATGTTACCAGAATAAAATTCCCTCTGTTATTCCTGTTATCCAGTCAGCAACTCCGCTGCAAGCAACGAGACATTAATCTTGCTGTGCTGCAGAGCAGCGGGATATGTGACACCCTCACGGCATTCGCCAGATGCTCGTGCAAGCGCGGCACTTGGCTTATTGCTCGCGGGAATCATTCCAAGCTCATTACCTTTCCAAAAATCGCTCCGTTCTCCCTAAGCCGCCACTGAAGGCACCGCCCCCAGCCTCTGCCTCTCCATTTCCTTTTGCAGCCGCACAGCCAGAAGGGTATTCCTCTTCCCTGCGTCCGTGTTGGAGATCGCTATGGCAAGGGCCTGCCGGCTCCCCACCAAGTGGACTCTCATCTTCGCCCTGGTGACGCCGGTATAATACACATTCCGCTTCAGCATAGGATAAAAGCACTTCAAAACCGGAATAATTACCACCGGATACTCACCACCCTGGCTCTTATGGACGCTGGTGGCATACGCATGGTCCAGCACAGCCAGTTCCTCCTCCTGATAGTTCCTTGCTATATCCCCGAAACTAACGCTCATTTCCCTGCTCCCATCTGGCTGCATAGTAATCTCTGTCACCTGCCCGATGTCGCCGTTGGAAATCTCCTCCGTGTTCTGGGTCTGCATAACCTTGTCCCCTACCCGGTAAAGCGTGGAACCGTACCGCCACTCCCCCTTGTCCAAAGCACCCGGATTGGCAATCTCCTGCAGCCTCCGGTTGAGGGCATTCACTCCCGCCTCCGTGTTGACTCTGAGAGGCGAAAGCACCTGTACCATATCCGCGTTACCTCCAAAATTCCCAAGCTCCTTCCTGTAAAGATCGCCAATGATCTGCGCTGCCTCCTTATCATCCTCCGCCTTATGGAACTGAAAATCCTCCCCAAACAGCAGGGATTTCTGATTCCGGTTGATCAGGTCCGCATTTAAGATAATCCGGGAATCCTTGGCCTGCCGAAAGAACACGTCCAGCACCGTAAATGGAATCACCCCAGAGGCAATCAGCTCCTTAAACACGCTCCCCGGCCCCACAGACGGCAACTGGTCCACATCCCCCACCATCACCAGCCTTGCGCCGCTTTTTATCCTGGAAAACAGGACAGCCGCCAGCCACATGTCTGCCATGGTAAATTCATCCGCGATCACCAGGTCTTCCTCCAGAATCTCATCCTCCGAAGCTTCCTCATCCTCCCCGGTCAGATACAGGGCCTTGTGAATGGTGAGAGCCGGATAGCCCGTACTCTCCGAAAGCCGTTTCCTGGCCCGTCCCGTGGGAGCGCAGAGAAGAACCTGCTTCCCCTGCTCCTTCCTCTCAAATATTTTCAATATCACTCCCAGAACCGTTGTCTTTCCCTTTCCAGGTCCGCCTGTGATAATAGAAACCTGGGACTGAAACACCATGCGCACCGCTTCCTTCTGTCTCTCAGCCAGCACAATGCCAAGCTCCGCCTGGACCACCTCCAGCTCCCGTTCCACATCAAAACCATTTCCACTCTCCCTTAAAAGCCGCACCAGATTCCCGGCCGCTGTCTGCTCCGCCTCCCGGTTCTTATTGAGGAAAATGGCGTTTCCGTCTGCCTGCAGGGATTTCTCCTTCAGAACCATCTCATTTCCGGCCCGAATAATGGCAGAGCGTTCCACTCTCCCCTGTCCGAAGCCCTTGTTTAAGAGACGTTCCGCCTTTTGAATCACCGTCCCGCTGTCCAGATACAGATGTCCTTCCTTCTGAGCCTCCTCCAGCACAAACCGGACTGCCGCCTTCACCCGTTCCGGTGCCTCCGGCAAAAACCCGGCGCCGGCCCTTGCGATTGGGTCAACGGTGAGAAACCCAAAGCCCTTAATCTCACAGAGCCGGTAGGGATTCTTCCGGATCAGTTCCACCGCCTCCAGGCCAAAATGCTCCTTGATCTTCTCCGCCTTTTTGGGAGTTACCTTATAGGGCGCAAGGTAGGCCATTAATTCCCGGATCTCCCCGCTTTCCCCGTAAGATTCTTTGATTGCCTCCAGCCTGGCTTCCGTAATTCCCTTAATCTCCAGCAGCCGTTCCGGCTCCTTGTCAAGAACCGCAAAGGTATTCTCCCCGAACCGGTCTACAATCTTTTCCGCCAGTACCGGCCCGATTCCCTTTACCATGGAAGACAGGTAACTGCTGATTCCCTGCCTGGTCTTTGGGAGAAGGACATGGAACCCTTCCACCTTCAACTGCTTTCCAAACCGTTCCTTGTCCTCCCAGGTTCCTTCCAGTTCGATATCCACATGCTCCAGGTCAGGAAGCTCCATGCCCACTGCCGTAAAGGAGACCCATTTTCCCTGATCCGCCTTGATTGCGGGCATTGGAATCTTTTCTCTCTCCCTTGTCCGGTAGACTGCCACCGTATACCCGTTTCCGGGATTTTTGTAGTTCTGCCATTCATGCTGACACACAATCATGCTTCTGCCCTCCGTTCTTTCTTATTACGTTCCTCCTAAACTACCCATGTGAGATACAGATATTTCCCCTGATCCTCTGCCATAAATCCTTCATCATTAAGAAGTCCAACAAGGGTCTCCCTGTCAGCTTCGGAAAATCCCGGTATGGCCCCGGCTCTTCGGTAGCCTTTCCCGGTATGGAAGTTGCAGATCCCGTCTTTCCTTATCCAGAATTCACCAACCTCTTTCTTCATCAGCTTCATGGCAACCGCCATGATCTTATCCTTTCCCACTTCCTCATACCAGGCTGCTGTCCGGCTGCTCTTTGCCATGTCCTGTCCGGATGTCTCAGCCTCCGGTACGGTTTCCTGCATTTTCTCATCTAAGTCTTTTATAGGGTCAAAGGGCGTCTCCCTCCCATCCGGATTCACATTCCTAAATCCTGGGGCATACTCATATGGATATTCACTTTTTTCCTGCCTTTCTCCCTGGGCTTCCCCATTTCCCTGAACCAGCTTAAGCCTCCACTTCTCCTTCACAAAAAAGTGGTAGACAGCCAGCGGAACCACCAGGGCCATGCCCTGCACCAGAACCCCAAGGATTATGGGAGCCGCCAACTGGATGATTACCATGCCAAATACACATGCCAGAATCATGATTCCGGTCTTTCTTATCTTCTCTATACTCATAACGCTCTCCTTCTCTCTTGTTATTTTTCACTCTTGCAGCCATGCCACACTCTGGCACAAATGATAAACTTCTATACTTCCAAATGAAAAACAAGGCTGACAGAACAGATCCCTCCATTCTGCCAGCCCATAAACCCGCTGTTCATTCTCCCCTTTATTCCATCTTTTTAGTGGAAAGGAAGCCCTTCATCCTCAATCCCGTCCGGAATGCTCATAAAACCATCACCATAGGAAGAAACTCCTCTGGCCGCTGTCCCTCTGGCTGCTCCGGACCTTCCGGCCGCCGCTACTCCCGAAGCCGCCCCTCTGGCAGCGGTACGGTTCGCAGCCGTTCTCTGTCCGGCAGCTGCACTTCTGGCTCCCGCCTGTGCGCTCCCGTTTCCTCCTGCCTGTCCTGCTCCGCTTCTGGCTGTCTGGCCTGCTGCTCCGCTTCTGGCTGCCTGGCCTGCTGCTCCTGTTCTTGCTGCCTGGCCTGCTACCCCAGCCGTTCCCGTCCTGGCTGCCTGGTTTGCCGCCTGAATAGTTCCCGTCCTTCCCGTTCCTGCCCGGCCTGCCGGCTGGTTCACTCCTTCTCTGGCTGCCTGCCCTGTCCCTGCTGCCGCTGTGCGGCCTGCTGATTGGGACATTCCTGCACCAGATGTCCGGCCCGTTCCCTGGGCTGCCCCTGCCGCCTGACCTCCGGTTCCTGCCATTCCTGCTGCCTCTGCCGGCAGTTCCTGTCCCTCATCCCGTTTCCCGTCCGCAAACTCAATGTTGTCCACATACAGGGAATTGCCATACACCTTCTCCCCGTTCCGGTTGGTGTAATTATTATTTCTCATTTTTCCATTAATAGCAATGCGGATTCCCTTGTAAAGATGTTTCTGGGCAAACTCCGCCCGCTTGTCAAAGGCAACGCATGGGAAGAAATCCGCTGATTCTTCTCCCTCCGCCGCTTTGTAACTCCGATCCACCGCAAGGACAAACTTTGCTATGGCCATCTGGCTGTCCTGAGAATAACGGATCTCCGGGTCCTTAGTGACTCTTCCTACAAATGTACATAAATTCATTCTTTCTCCTCCTCATAATTTAAAATAGTTTCTTTCCAAATATTTCTTCTCCCTCTTCCGGAAACAGTTCCATAAACAGTTCTGCATACCGCCTATAACCAGCGTCATTCAGAACCATCTCCAAAGAAATTTCCGACCAGATCAGAAGCTCCTCCTCCGGCACATGGTACGGCCCGGTCTTAAACTCCCCGCCGCTCCAGTAAGGCTCACACGGTTTCACTATTTCCTTTAACTGGGAAATGCTCTCTGCCTCACAAATAATACGGCTCTTTTTCTGTGCCATCCCCAGAACCAGTTCAAACAGGATTCCCCTTTCAACCTCACCGGACGCCTTTCTCTTTATATCCGAAAGAGCTTCCACAATGGCCCTCTTTAACCGTTCCTCTTTCCTCTCATCCTCCAAAACCTGCCTTTTCCCATGACGGTATACCGCCTCCAAAAGCAGCCTCTCTGCAAAATACATCTTCCATTTCCTGCTCCCTTCTCAGTTTTAAATGTCCCCACCAGTAATCATCAATCCCCTTATAGTTTCCGTTCCAGGTTCCCTCCGGCCCGCAGTCCCAACGCTTCTGGATACAGCGCAAGTCCAGCCTGTGACAGATCTCATAAAGTTTCCGGCACCCCTCCTGTATCTGGTCCCGCTTTGCTCTCTTATGGGGGCAGGACAAAAAATCCTCATAGATTCCTATCTCCCAGTCCGCACCCACACACTTCTCACAGACCGGCTCCTTGTAATCTCCCTGGCAGGAAACCGGCATAAGCTTGTCCATGTCATAATACTCATGAACTTCCTCAAGACCATTTTCCTTTAACTCCGCAAGGCTCTTTTCCAGCTCCTTATACTGGTTCACCCCAGGTACGCCAAGGAAACTGTAACCGGACATGGCATAGGCCGCAGACGCTTTCAGGATTCCTTCCGTCACCCGCACCACCTTTCCATAAGGGTCCCCGAAAAATCCAACCGGGCTTCTGCTGCCTGTACCCTCAGGTTTATTGGTGCTGCTGAACCACAGATATTTCCTACCGTCATAAGGAGAATCCAGCCGGATCTGAAAACCGGTTATATACCCGCCAATACTCCGAACCGGACATAAAATCCCATGGTTCCGGACATAAAAGGCAGCGTCCCAGTTTCCCCGGCTGTTGACAAAAAAGCCTGGGATTCCCCTAAGGGAATGTCCCTCCTTCAATAACCTCCTGGCAATCCCTTCCGTACCGGAAACTGGCGTACTCCGAAACTGAAATTCTTCAATCTGCTCCCTGCCAAAGCCCCGGTTCAGAAGATTCCTTCTGTGGGATTCCGTCAATGTCAAAAGTTCCAGAAGGCTTTCATACACCCGGCTCCTTGTTTCAAAATCCGGTTTCTCCTGCTCCCTCTGGACATAAACCACAGGCGGTCTGTAGGTTCTGTGAGACACGGTGTCATATCCTGATTTCCCAAGAGCCTCCAAAATCTCCCGGTAAGCCCTCTTGTAGCGGTCTTCCCCATAGATACCCTGCATTTCCGCATACAGGGTCAGCATGTTGCCCTGGGAGCCGCAGTTAAAACAGCGGTATGTATTACAGGGATTCCCGTCCTTCAAGACACGGAAATTCATTTTTCCCCTCCTGTCTCCGCAGAACGGACAGACAACATTATAGGAATTTCCCTCCGTCAGCCTTTCAATCCCCAAAAGGTCTGCCACTTCTGAAATATCGAATTTCGGTTCATACACCCTCTGGCTTTTCCTCCTTCATGTGTGGCTGTCTCTAACCTCCTATGCCGCCATTGCTGCCTCTAAAAGAACCCTTGCCCCGATTCTCAGTTCCTCATTACGGCCCCGGTAGGAGTTGACAAACCATTTCAGGTTCTGGATTCCATCCTCCCCGCTTCTGGCGATCTCACCCAGGGTCTTCCCCCGGTAAAGCCCGCAGTTGCAGATCACGTTGCTGGCCTCCTCCACCGTCATGCCGCCCTGGCTTCCTGCCGTGTTTATAGGCGGCTTTACCGGATTGATTGGATTTACCGGATTTGCCTGGCTTGCTGCATTCGGTCTGGCTGCATTGGGTTTGGCTGTATTGGGTCTGGCTGCTGTATTCGTCATGTTACCTGCACTAAACCTGTTAGGCGCATGAGACATTCCGGCTCCTGCCGCATTTGGTACATTCGCTGTATTCGCCGTATTTATTGCATTCCCAGCATTTGCCCCAT
Source organism: uncultured Hungatella sp. (assembly GCA_910585645.1). Taxonomy (GTDB): domain Bacteria; phylum Bacillota; class Clostridia; order Lachnospirales; family Lachnospiraceae; genus UBA3402. The sequence goes on from CAJUFP010000002.1 coordinate 19,493, forward strand.
TCCTTGTCTCTGCTCCATTGGGCATATCTCCACGATTCACCGCATTCCCCTGAACGCTCTGGCTTCCTTTCTGGCGATTCCTGCCGCCATTAGCATTCGCCTTTGCACCCACAGAACCGGTTTCCGCCAAATTCAGCGGTTCTCCTGCACTCTCCGGCAGCGTCACCATAGTCCCCTGGTCCGGTCCTATCAGAGATTGATTCACAGAATAACCTTCCAGTTCTTCCGACAGATATTCCTCCGTCATTTCCCCCGATTGTTCTTCTGCTCTTTCTCCCCCATTCTGAAAACCGCCAGCCGCTTCCTGCAAACCAGTTATCGCTTCACCTTCCACATTTCCTATCTCCTGACCAAACACAGCTCCATTCTCTACGGGTTCCCCCGTTTCCGGAAATTCCTCTTCCGGCTCCCGAAATGCCGCCGGCTCCATATCATTTCCCTGGGGATACCCGTTCTCCTCCCCATAACTCCACGCTCCGTCTAAAGCCCCGTCCATTTCTCCCTGGCCCATATCAGTACCTGGAACCACATTTCTCATATCCGGGTCGTCTCCGCCCTGGTTGATACAGAACTTATTTAACAGATAATATTTCAGACAGTACGTCCACCCGCTTCCCTTTGCCTTCTCCGGCATTTGGTGAAAACCAATGGCATGGGTCGTCACCTGGAACTGGTCTTCCCCATTCTCCCCATTGGTCCACTGAAACATCAGATCCGCCTCATAAATCCACATCTGGTACAGAGGAATAAATTCCACAAACATGGGATTTCCCCTCTCATCCTTCTTAGTAGCTGTCTCCGATACGATGTCAAAATTAACCCCGTACTCATTCATAGCCGGCGTCAGATACCGGAAAATATCATCAATCTTCACAAAATCATAGCTTACTTCCTCACTGTACGCCTGCTTCACCAGAGACGGAATCCTTGCCCGAATCCGCACCATTTTTTCCTGAAGCGTCAATCTCTTATTCTCCATATCACATTCCTCCTAGTATAATATGTAGCGCCCCCTCACCGAAGGTTCGGCGGCAGGACGTCGGAAGGCCTTTAAAAAATGCTGTGCATTTGCCTTCCTCCTTATATATGGGCCTGGTACTCCAGAACAATCCGCTGTACCCTCTCCCTGATTATCTGAACCAGACCTTCCACCTTCCCCATATCCGGCTCCTGAAAAAGAGCCACACTCAGCTGGTGTCTTACGCCTGCCTCATTTACCACGCCGTTTAACTCCCTGCACAGGTCCGGAATCTCATCCCGGCAAAAATACCCTCCCATGCCGCTAAAAACAGCCTCCTTCATATAGGTCTCCGCCTTCGCCTGAATCTCCCTCAAAAGCTCCCCATATCCCTTCCTGTACGTGCTCTTAAGCACCTCCACTCCAGCCTGGTCCAGATTTCGCTTCAGCCGCTTTAACAGCACCTCCAGTTCCAACCGTAAAAATGCCTGCTCACCGGCAGTCAAACAATCCCTCCTTTCTCTGCCCTTTATCCAGCCTTCTCCTGCTTAATATAAAAACTCCGGGACACACTGGTCTTTGCGTACTCCCTGCAGATATCCGGGTGCAGAATCCCCATGGCCTCCAGACTCTCCTTGTTAATGGAAGTAGTCACCCGCCTGGTATACCCTGCCTGATACCGCACGTCCCCCAGAACCAGCACGCCCTTCTCCGCCCCTTTCAAAGCCTCCTGAACCGGGGCATAGGCGCTTTTCATCCGTTCCTCAATCTCCTTAGACTGCTTATCCAGCTCCGATTTCCGTTTCTTCAAATCCAGGTACTCCGTCACACACCCCGAAAGCTCCTTTGGCAGCTCCACCACCTGGGAATCCTTCACCCCCAGCCGGTCCCGGATACTCCGAAGCACCAGCTGTACAGGTTCCGTGTACTCCGGCGGTTTCCCTTCCCTCACGCAATGGTTCCAGAACCAGTCCTCCTGCTCAATCAATTCCTCCTCCAGATCCAGGTCACGGACCATGCTCCGCATGATGAAGGTATTCTCATTGTTGCCATGAAGGCACAGGAAAATGACACCCTTCACATTGGTCACCGCCATGTAATGCCTCCCCTGCAGCTCATAATGCCTGGGAATCCCACCGTCCTCCCATTCCTCCATGTGGAAGGAAAAAGAAGTCTTACACTCAATAATGTAGATTTCCCCATTGACCTCCACAAAAAAATCCACATTTGCCAGCATAAACGGATAATCCGGGTGGCGGAACATTTTCCGAACCGCATAAGGCCTAAGCCCCGTCTTTTTCATAAAAATCTGCACCACCAGTTCCTCCAGCCGCTTCCCGATCTCCTTGGCGACCCAGCCGTCATCTTCGGACTCCGAGTCCTTGCCAAACATCTTTTCCTCATATAAATCCCTGGCTGTCCTCCACGGCGAAATGCCAAACACCGCCGCCACGTCACTGCCGCCGATTCCCTGATAACGGTACTCCTTCCACTCCTTCTCCGTCAGTTTCGTGATGTCCTCCACCACTACTTCCGGCTCATAGCTTCGGCCTGCCATGCCCTCTCTTCCTCCTTTCCGGCAGAATCAGACAGCCGCACCTGTTCCAATCCTGCGAACAGCCACAGCACGCCCCGACTCTGCCTTTTCTTTTCCCTTTAATACCGTACTTCCCCAGGAATGTCATACTCCTTAAAAGGAAACGCAAGGCACCGTGACACCTTTTCCTCCAGATCCGTCAGCGCCCGGACGCCTGCCCCTTCACTCTGGGCCAGAAATATGCACTCACAGATTCCGCAGTACACCTCATATCCGTTGCAGCCTCCAAACCCGTGGACCGCCTTAAAAAGCTCCGCCGTCTTGGCTGTCAGTCCCACTCCGATACCAGCCTTTTTCATCACCCTGGCAATCACATTTGCCGGGTACGTCAGATACTCCGAAAACAGCCCGGAAAGTCCTTCCACCGCCTCCCGGTATCTTGCAAACACCTGGCTTAAATTCCGTGAGAAATCCGCAAGACCGGCCCCGCCGGAATGCTCCAGCCTCAGCGCATCCCCAAGAACCAGCGGCCTTCTCTCCTTCCCCATAAGCAGGGAATAGAAAATATTTGCCCCGCTGACTCCCACATCGGAAGAATGCACCCTGATCTGCGCCGACAGCTCAGGGTCTGCCACCTGCCCATACTGCAAAAGCATGTCCCAGTAAGTGTCCAGAAGTCGCCTGTCTTGAATCTCCCAGGAAGCCGTCACCAGCCAGTGATCAAAATACCCCAAAAGAAACCGGACCCTTTCATACTGCTCCTCCATGTGGATTGCCGAAGCCTCAAACAGCTCCGGCATAGGCAGCACGGCATAATCACTCTTGTCCCCGCCGTGGACCGCCCTAGCCTTTCCTTCATGAATCCGCACCAGAGCATTTCCTTTTGTCACCTCCAGACAGTCATTTAACACCCTGGCCAGCTTCCCTCTGCCTAAATCCTGAAGGGCATACCCGGAAATGCGGGCCCGGTTCTCCAAAGTCTTAATAGCCGTTGCCCCTAAGGGATAAGCTTCCTCCCCCACCTTTAAAAGAAGTCCCGTATTGGCCCTGGTATCCTGTAAGATATCCGCCCCTTCCCTTTCTGCCTCAATCTCCCTGCAGAGTTCCGGGAATTCCGTCAGAGCAAACACCTGAATCTCATTGGTGGGAAACACTCTCCAGCACCCGCGCTCCTCAATCTCATCCAAAAACTCCAGAAATCCCTCCTTCTCCGGAAAAGCCGCCGAAAAATCATCCCGATAATTCATGCCATTCCCTCCGCTTAAAAGTCCACCAGCACCGCAACCACATGGCCTGCCTGGACAACGAACTCATAACCGTCCTCATACATTTCCATGATCTCCTGCAAAGAAAGCCCATCTCTCCCAGGGTTCTCCCATTTTGCTTCCCGCTTCATTCGTTTTCCCTTCCTTTCTTTTGTTTGATATGGTTTTTCAAGGACATATCCCAGGCTATGAAATATGTCCAAAACACCCTCTCTAATCAAAAATCATCTTGTAGTCATCCGTTGCAATGCACAGCTTCCCCTCCTTATGGTCATAAAAATAGACACTGTCCGACAGTGCCATCTCTTTTTGAGTTTCCTCCTGATTCATTTCCTTAATAATCTCCCTCCACTGCTGTATGGTTTTTGTGCTTCCACAGGCGGGAACGATCATCACCTCATTGATACTGCTTGGAATCACAAGGACATCATCCCTCCATGCCCAGGCAATCCGTTCCAAAAGACCGTCATACAGAATCGCGGAAGCCCCATAAAATCCATACTGATTGGTGAGAACAAAGGCTGAGACTCCCTTATAGGTATGTTTCAGCAGATACCCTTCCATATCTTTTAAGGATTCTTCCTCCCCCTCTTTATTCTCCCCAACCGCGTCCTCCGGGGTCAGAAGTAGAGGCACACCAAGCCTGGATGTATTCTCCCTGGCAATCTGAAAAATTTCCTCCTTGCTCACCTTCCACACCTCCAGGTCACGATTGCTGATCACACGGTAATTGGTCTCCCCTCCCGGTGTCTCCACAAGGTAAAATACGATTGCCATATCCAGGTATGGCTCCCACGGAATATGCTTCAGGGCCTCCTCATTTCCTTCCCTTCTCTCCAGGGCATAGACAATCCGTTCCTTCATCCTTTCAAACCATTGGCCAGCCAGCAGTTCCTTACACAGCACGCTCCGCTTCTCCAAGTATCTTTCCACAAGGAAACCAACCTCTTCCTCCAGGCCGATTCCAGTCTTAAGCCGCTGTACCTTTCCCGGCTCCAGATTCAGAAGAATCCCGGTGCGCTCCCCGTTTTTCACAATGCCGATCTGGACTTTGCCCGCAGAGTTCAGCGCCGGCTTATCTACCTTTGTTACCTGATACTCCTCTCCCAAACGTTCCCGGAGCTTGTTAAACAGCTCCTGTAACCATTTCTCTGATTCCATTTCTTCTCCCCTTTCTTATTAGCGCAAAAAAATAAGGCACCAGAAACTCATAAAAATTTCTGATACCTTACTTAACAGGCAGACTTTCTGCCTGGTTTGCACATATGTAGGCTCTTTGCCTGAAATTTTGACTTCCGGCGTTTTACCGGAACAAAAGCATTTGGTGTGGTTCTTGTGAACGCACAGAAATCAATGTCAGGTTTATTGTAACACTATATATTGTGTTTGTCAATTTTATTTTTCTATATATTGTGCTTTCTTGTTTATAAAGTTCCTACAATTCCTGTTCCTACACTAATAATGTCACTAACCGAAACGCCTTTAATTTTTTCAAGGAATTTTTCTTTCTTCAACTTCATTAATACTGTCTTAACATCGAACTCCTGTCCACATGTATCAGTTAACCACTCCATAATAGTACGAATCGAACATAAGTCTTTATCTAAATTGCTCTCCAAATCTATTCTAAAAGACTCCCCAAAATGTAAATCGCCATTATAATAATTGACAAGTACTAATTCAATATGATCTTTATAGTGCTGACCTAATGTTTTAAATAATTCATTCTTAATTGTACTAAAGGCAAGTGAATCATAATAAACACGATCTCTATTACCATCAAAATCTACAATGATTTTTTCATCTGATTCTTTGTCTGGCGGCAAATAAGCTCCGTAGCCTGCCCAAAATATATCCAAGCGCTTTCCCGTATTATTATTCCAATATCGGTAATTCTCTTTAATTAATTTCTGTGTCTTTAACAACTCATATCTAGCAAGCATTATTCCAACAATACATCTTTGGTCTATATCATATTTATCCTTTACAGAATTCCTCAATAACTCTAAAGAAAGTGCTTGCACCATCTTCCAATTCCTCCAATCCTCTTAATACGTTTCTATTTCTGAAACAATCTGGTTATATTAATCATACTTCATCCCATTATTATTCTTATATATTTGCATCTGAGCTGAATTTGTCTATCATCATTTTACAAAGTCCAGCACATTTTGCATTATTCTGCTTTTCTTCATTCGATTTGGCCGATAAATTTACTACTTCCTCTAACACATCAACCGCCAATTTTAATTCTTCTTTTTTCAATGGCACTATCTGTTTATTTGCCAATATCATTTTCACAGCATTAAATACTTTTCTTGCTTTCTTATAAGAATCTGCTGGAGGAAAATGGATTGAAATTATACTTAAAATATAATCTAAAGCATCATTTATCATCGATACAGAAATTTTACTGTGCTCATTTTCAAATAATATTGTGTTTGGCCGAAAATATTTTATATTACTATTTACCTTGTACCCCATAATATATCTATTATTCATATTAATCTCCATCTCACCATCCTTCATTTAGTAAAACAAACAATAAATGAAACCTCTATTTCTTTTCATAACAATTTCCTTACATAAAACACTTCTTTCTATTAAAAAATTATACCTTCCACGAATTAAAAGTTATTCCAATTATGTATTTTATCCAATCACTTTTACAATTGTTTTCTCGAATGCGGTCGAAAAGTTTTGCCGCAACTGCCGAAAAATCTTATCTTTTGATTCCTCTGGTTCTTCCTTATAAGCCGCAGAAACCACATCATATCCCCACAAACTCTCCGGCGTAGAATACACCGACACCGGCCACCCATATTCTTCGCCTCTTTTATTCATCTTACGTCTGAAATCCCTCTGAATAAGATAGGTCTGCATCTGCAGTTCTGTCACAATACCTTCAAAGTTCTTTTCTCCATTCTTCCCAAATCCCGCAGCCTTCTTTAACTCAAAAGAATACAGTTCCTTCTGCTGTTCAAACTGATCCATGATCTTCTTACAGCGGATACTGGCTAGTTCATCCTCCCACCGGCTGTCAAAATCATACCCCTGCCTTCTGTAATTGGCAAAATACGGAAACCATTTCTTAGAAATAAATCCCGCCTTTTTGTTAAAAAACTTCCCATAGGCCACCGTGCCCGTCCTTGCAATGATCTCCCGCCATTCCCAGGGGTCCTGCTCCCTGTCTCCCGTCCACCAAAACCGAGGAGACGTATGTTCTTACGCTGAAAAGCCCTCAATCTCATTTCTAAACAGCGGAAGAAATCCCACCTCATTAATCCAGTTGATCAACTCCTGGTAACTGCGGATTCGATAAGGATTGTCCCAATCCAGTCCATACATAACCCACTCACCATTCTCTACTGCCATGTAACCTCTCCCTAATCCTGTCCGTCCCTGTCAGACAGCAGACTTCATTCTTTCTAATATTGTCATATATTTCCCTGTCATGGCATCTATCTCTGTTAGTTCCGCTTCTGTCGCATCCTCCAAATCATGTTCCGTGTCCTGCAAAACATCCATGACGATCTCCTCTTTCAGACATTGAAGCAGTTCTTCCGGCGTTTCAATAACCTCCGGTATATAGGCAAAATCACCTGCAGCCGGGTCATAATGAAGGATCACATATCCAAACTTTGTATTGCAGATATCTATATACTTATTCTCAGTAATATACTCACTAAATGTATTGATAATCTCCGAAAAAGTCCAATCCATATTTACCATCTTCTCTTTGCAAACATATGTTCTATTTGAATTATCTTATCACAGGGAACTAAAAGTGTCAATATACAGAATTTATACAACGGTGATAACAATAGCTATTTTCTACCTTCCGTATTTAAACTTTTATATGCTTCCCACATCTAGACAGCTGCTTCATTTTTCTCACTAATAAAAAGGGGGGGGTGAATCCCCCTTCAATTGTGTTATATTTTTTAGACATAAGGAACGCAACCGCCCACAAAGTGGTTGACCTCTGCTATAGACTAAAGCCTACCTGCATCCGCCAAGAAACAAGATAGGCTTGTTATTTTCGCTTATGATTCCTATCAATATAGGCAAGCAGTGCAACTAAAAAAGTACCACCCAGAAATAACAGGCTTAACTCTTCATATGTAGTCATTTATCAACAGTTCCTTAAATTAGTTTTATCTACTTTAATCTTTTCTTTTCGTCCCCTAAATGTATTCCTCCACCCAACCATTCTCCTGTAGCAAGCCATAGTTCAAAATAATAAAGCCATAAACATGTCCATGGCACCAAAGTTTCTGCCCATGAATCTTGATAGCTCCATTCATGATATTTAGGATAATATAAGCACAGTGATCCATTTGAATACAGATGAGGAATTTTATTTTCTCCAGCTATTTTTTTAAGATTAGGTTTTACTACAAATATATCCACATTAGTGCTTCCTTGCTGGGTGACAATTTTTACCATATAGTCATACGAATCTTCTGTTGGTTGTAACTTAATATATATTTCCATATTATCCCTGTTTATCTTATATGAAACATTTGAATACTCTTTCTTTATTTCTATATAATGAGACATCATATCCAGAAATGATCCATCTTTATGTTTAAAATGTCTTTTATAATTACTCGCCATAAAATGTATTCTTCCTAACTGCTACTCCGACTTGCATTGTGTTAAAATGCCCTGTTTCTCCTATAGATAAAAGTCCTGCTGCACGGGCAGTGTTCATAGCATCTGCTGCTTCTTTCACAACTTCGTTTGTAATTTTTTCACCAAACATAGATTGTACCTGCGTAATAATCTCTATATTATTTTTTACAGCTTTTAATTTTGCAATATCTTTCGTGAATTTCTGCATCATATCGACAAAATCTATATAATTCCGTGGATTCTCTTCCCATTTTTCCGTCAACACTTCATCTACAACTGGGTTATTTACCTCAAAAGGGATTCCATCTGCGTTAATAATAAGTTTATTAACATATGTACAAAAATCCGACATAATATCAAGTTCAGTAGAATACTGGCTACTTATCTTTCCCATTAATGTACACAATACAATACTTCTCACAGGTTCTGTATTGTTTTTCTCACAGTAAAGATCACGGTACCTTTTTATTAGTTGAACAGCTCTTCTTAATGGTTCAAGATGTGCTACGATTTCTTGATTATCAATAAGTTCTGTACTTTCACATATCTGTCCACTCTCATAAACAGCATGTAAAATTTTCGTTCTAGCTTGATCTTCGAACCAATCTGCATAACCAATCGGATTGCTATGATGATACCATCCTTTCAGTTCGCGATCTGGAACAATTATTTCATTTGATATTCTATCAACTGCCTGTCCTGGCATTATATCTATATGAAAATCATTTGCATAGTTTACTCTAATACATCTGGTTTTCTTTTCGATCATATCACTATGGTTTTTATCTGTTGATAATATTCTATAAATATGATTATACAGTTGTCGCGGAGTCATATCTGAATTTACTGGAATTTCAGCGACAAAATCAAGATCATATTCATTTCTCCCAATCGGTCTTACTGTCGTTTTTAGCTTAAAAGATCCATGCGGATAAATTCTAAGTTCAATATTACTAAAAGCATCATCTTCTTGAATTATATCTGCAATCACTCCATATCGTTTTTCAGCCAATTTGTATAAATGGGGTTGTAACTGTAACTTATCGCAAATACCTAAAAGCAATTTATCTTTATAGGCCATATACTTACCTTTCTCCAATTATCCAAGGAACATTACTTCCTAAATTCATTGTCACAGAACCATTATAACGCCGACTATGGATTTCATCTATCGATGCAAGACAAATACTATCTGGTTTATCATCTACCGCTTCTTTTATAATACGCTTCTGTTCGTTTGATAGAATCATTTCAAAAATATCAGCATATATAAATTCTGGTCTCTCTTTTTTCTTTCCTTCAGCCCCCACAAAATATGTGAATCCAACATTATGTGTACCCACTTTGCGGTATTGAATTTTTTGGAATTTGTCCTTGGGCAATATACCTGTTTCTAAAACTTCTTCTATAAATTCTCTTGTTGGATCATATTCACGATTTTCCATCTTACTAAACCACTCTATAAATTTCAAGACATTTTTTCCAGATATATATAACCTTAAGTCATCCGTTTCATCCGTATTCCCCATCACAGTACTTGGCTTACATTTTAATTCATCTAGTGCTGGTTTTGCCTCTCTATAATATTTATAGACACCTCCGATTGGTTGATATCTATCCTTCATTCGATTTCCACGAATAAGAAGATACTTACCATCTATTTCAATTTTATAAGAATACGCAAAAGACAAATAAACATCTTTATTTCTATAAAGAATCTGCGACTTAAACCAAGTTAAAAAACTTTGTCCTTTCGTATCTACATATTCATATAAACAAGCCACAGTTGCACTAACCACACCAGAACCAATAATATAAATTAATTGTACGATTGCTTTATTAGACTTTGCTGCGAAAGCAGTAATTCCAGCGAAAAATACTGTTTCAGTAATAACTCTAATAATTTTTCCCACGCTAATCCCACCCTTTCGCCTTTCTATAATGGCTCCACTATTTTTCTCAATTCTATCCTCATTTAGAATATATGTTATATATCGAAACAAGTCTATATATAAATACGCTTCAAAGATACTACATTAATTTCTGTAATACCCACTTTCATATTAATACTATAAATATAAGAACTTTTTGTAAACAGCCAATGAAAGTTGCTCCCATTTCGCATTAAAAAATACTACTTAATATAGCTATATATTTCCAATGTTCTTTTTGTAACATAAAAGAAGGTTAAATCTTCTGCAATATATTCTTTACGTTTTAATGATCTAATAATTGGCAGCAGTTCCAAATCGCCTACCTGTAAATAGTTCATTACGTCCTTTGGATCGCATTCTCCTTTTTCATTTGCGCATTCGACGATAACTTTTACTACATCATTCTCAGAAATCATTTCTTGATTTGATTTTATTTTGATAATTCTTTTAATATATCTATAGTACTTTTTTAGTAGTTAAAACAATAGTTAAAATATTTAAATTATATTGGATAACATAATACCGATTTTCTTTACATTTCCAAAAATTCGTGGGTTTCTAATCCCAGTATTTTACTTATATCGTTTAATCAATTCCTTTGCCAGAAGTATCGTAATTTCTTTTTTGTCATAATCTTTTGAATTAATACACTGAATATCTACTAATTCCGGATAATTCTTTTGTAATTCTTCAAGTGTGATTCCGTGTAATAATGGCAATACAATTTTTTGTCCACTTTCGTTTTGCTGATTTAAAAATTCATTAAGTTCTCTTTCTGTCCATTCCCTACCAAAAAAATTTCGTGATATAACTATTATTGCAAACTCTGAATTTGATGTACCATCTAAAATAACTTTTTTCCAATTATCTCCCCATGACAATACATCTGTATCATAAAATACATTAATGCCTAGTCTTCTTACTGCTATATTAAGTAAATCAACATAATCACTTTTATCTTTACTTGCGTGAGAAATAAAAACATCATATTTCTTACGTATACCTTTTTCTATCTTAATTATATCTTCATCTTTCTTTTGTTGTTCCTCAGCTCGCTTATATGCTTTTTCTTTATCTGAAAAGTATTGTTTTCCACTTTCAGATAATGTAATCATTGCCCCTGTTACATAATTTCTTACAGAAGATAACATTCCATACATTTGAAGTTTTTCACACTCTAATAAAAAAGAATCGCACAAATAGCGGGGTAGTTTTTCTACCTCAAAGCTAATATAATTTCTCTCATTGCCATCATATTGATCTAAGATAGCTTGTAACATATTTTCTGATTCTCTATCCATTACACGAAAACCACTTACAATTTCGGACCCTTTTATAATTTCTGATGCTCTATCACGCAATTGTGCTTCTTGAGCCGCTTTTTGTGCTTCTTTTCTTTGCTTTTCTATAGCTTTCTCAAGTGGCGATTTAGCCATTTATATTTTCCATCCTTCTTTTTATTTCTATTTGCCTTCCTCAATAATATCCAGCATTTCTCGTGGTGTAACAATATATGTTTGTATCGGGAAGTGCTTTATATTTCCTGTTACGAGATAAGCATCTTCTTCTTTACGCTTTTCCATTAGCACTGCATAAAACACGATGTCTTTTGGATCTGGTATTTCATCCTCAATTAGTCCATAGTCAGAATAGACAGCTCTTTTCTTAAGTTCATCCAAAAGAACTTTTACCGCCCCTTTATCAAAGCGAAACTTTGGTCGTCTTAGAACGTCCTCATATTCTGCAATAATTTCATTATTGAGGACAGGAATAATATCACCATTCAATGCCTCCGCTGCAACCTGTCCGGGTACCGAGCCGGTTTTAAGCATAGCGGAGACAAGGACATTTGTATCCAATACTGCATAATATTTCATTGGCTAGATGCCCGCCGTTCACTTCTGGAGGCTTCAATCTCGGCATTGATCTCATCTAGTGTCATATCTGACAGGCCATTCTTTTTAGAGGCTTCTCCAATTTCGACCATAGCACGGTATCCTCGCTCAGCATTATAAGGAGCTTTCGGAAGTGTCATTCTGAAAGGAATACCATTTTCCATAACTGCCCGTTTTAAAAACATTCTTACAGCAGTAGAAGTATCAATTCCTAAACGTTCAAAGACCTGGGCAGCCTCGTCCTTCAATGAATCTTCTACACGAACCTGCAATAGCGAAGTAGCCATGATAAATCCCCCTTTTCTCTTGTAAGACAATTATATTACACCGTCAGTTAAAAATCAATATTTTTTCCATTCTAGTTATGATATTCTTTTATTTCTCTTGATACCTTTTCCTCAATCTTCTCATACAGCACACCAAATTTTCCCCTATCATACCCCTCCGAACTAACAAATATCACCCTCCCCCGTTCTTTCCTCTGCACCACACTCCTCCCCTCCCCAGAAATCCTCACATAAAATCCCTTCCCTTTCTTCCCTTCAATCATCCCCTCAATCTCCTCAAAATAAATCCTGCAAGACTCATACTCCCCATCCCGAAACGGCTGCACCGCCACAAAGCAGTCCCTCTGAACCTCTAAAAAGCAGTTTACAATCGGCATAATCCGCCGCTGAATCCCCCGATACACCACCCAGATAACCATCAAAGCACCAACAGCCAGCCCCACAACAACCACCCCATATCCCCTCCAGCGCCCAGACCCAATCATCAACAGTCCCACAGACGCCAAAATCCCCAATAACGGAAAAAGAAGGAGCAGCCGCTCCTTCCAGTCCATCCTCCTATACATCATTTCTTCAGACGGTTCCAATCTCATTCGTTTCTCTCCTCCCTCACGCTGCTCTCCCTCCCCGGTCCCCATTCCAGTTCTCCATCACCTTCTCACACTCCCTGATCGTCTCCTCACACAGATAATCCGAAAAATACCCGATATGGGTCTCCTCATACGGCAGATTCAGCCTCCCCGAAAGCCACACATATACCCCATCCCTGCTCATACACCCAGCCTTCACGATCCGGTCAATGGCCCTGTGGGCACGAATCCTCTTATTCCGAAGCTCCGAATCCGCCAACGTCCCCTTAGGCTTTTTTGTTCCCTCATGAACCCCCACATAAGCCCCACACGCCGGATAGCCGCTGCACACATACAAAAGGCTCCCCTCCACAATGGTATTCTCCCCATACACATACTCCGCCGGCCGCAAAACCGACACCCTTCCGCAATAAGGACAAACCGGAGCCCTCACCGCTTTTGCCTCCTTCTTCCGTCCATACCCACTCTTATATCCGCTGATCCTAGCTCCATTTCTCCTGTTCTTCATTCCGCACTTCCCCTTTCCTTATAAACAATCACAGCCCTCTGCCAGCCCCTTCCCACATCACCAGATCCGTCAGAACAGCCTTCTCCCTGTCACCTAATTCCATTCTAAAAAATCCCCCTTCCAAATTTCAAGGGCATTTCCAAAAAACTTTCCAGCTGTGCGGTTGGATGATCCAAGGATCATCCAACCCACTTATCCATTCGCAAAAACCGTGCTGACGCACTTTTACGTCTGCTAACGCAGCCGATTTTTGCTCATTGATAAGTGGGCTGCTGATTCGGAAGGTCATTTGCATTGCCATAAATCGCATGCAAATGACCTTCCGAATCGCAACCGCACAGTTGGAAAAACTTTTTAAACTTTCCTTACAGGGAGAAAGCCCCTCTTCCCCGGCTCCCTCCCTCCTATCAAATCACTTATCAGGCAGCACCCATCCGCCTCTTTTTTCTATAATGGACATATCCAGCCGTCCCAGCCCCAGCACCCACACCGGTAATCCCGATCACCGCCGCCAGCGCCATTCCGTTCCCCTTTTTCGGCACATACACCCCTACCGCTTTCATGGTATACTGCACCGTCCCTGTCTCACTCCCCCCTTCCTTTACATAAGCAGAAACATACCGTGCCCCCATTTCCTCCGGGAATACCGCACGCCCCACATAAGTCACCGTACAGTCCCGCACCAGCTTCTTTCCCTTAGCCACCGCATTCCTGCACCGTATCCCATTTCCGTCCTCATAAGCCTCCCCGTCCCAGGAAACCGAGTCCACCTGATAATCCTCCTCACTGGCCCCAATCAATGCCAGAAGCTCCTTCTCATACCCCGTAAAATCAGGAACATCCCCATCCAGCGTGAACACTCTGTCCCCAAGCCAGTAACCTTCCAAACCATACTCATGAAATGTAACCGGAAATGAAAACGTATCCTCCCAGCGCTCCTCCCCCGACACCTGCCGGTCAGCCGCTGCCACCACTTCCATTTCCTGCCCCGTACCCTCATCCGTCACGGTAACTGAAATCTTAGAAGGAATCCGATCCAACGCCTCCACAGCCTCATACACCACTTCTTCTGTCACCGGAACCTCATGAGCCGGAATCGCCATTTCCTCAATCCAGCTTCCCTCCAGGCGATAAACCACCCCGTCCTTCTCATAAGTCTCCCCCGGCTTGTACGTCTCCGCCACATCCTTCAAAAACGGGCTGCTGGTAACTTCCAACGTCTCCTCACTTCCCCTGGCCTGCTCTTCCTTCACCACCTCCGTGCGGATCTCCGAGAGACGGTAAGCCGTACCGTCCCTCTCAATCTCCTTCTCAAACAGCTTCTGAGCCTCATCCGAATCCGGATTCTCCGTAACATACTGGTGCTCCTCATACAGATTCTCCAAAACCTCACCCTCTGTATTAGAAGCTGCCTTCACCGTAAAAGCCGGAACGCCTGCCGCCAGGAATACCGCCAGAAGAAATGCCCCGGAACGCCTTATAAACTCCCCTGCCCTTCCCACATTTCCCATTTCTTTCTTAGCAAACTCACCCAGCCCACTATTCCTTCTCTTACCAGCCTGATTGCCATGTTTCTCACAATCCTTTCCACGGTTCCCTTTCTTCCCTATCTCTTTCCATCTCCGGCCCAAACCATCGGACGCTCCGCCGCCTCCCGGCGGCGTCCCATCATCCCCTTTCTTCCTTTTCCTTCTCCAAAGCACCATTCCGACAAGCCCAGCCACAGAAGCCAGCCATACCACAAACAGCCCTGCCAGCCCGCTGGTATCCCCGGTCTTCGGCGCATGCAGAAGTTCTCCCACAGCCACATCACCGTCACCTTTCCGCTTTGTCTCATAGGAAGCCGTAATCCTGCCATAATGCTTCCGGTCAGTTATAGTACAATCCCCTATGATCGTTCCATCCTCAAAGACTGTAAAAGTAAAGACCGTCTCATTTAACTCATATCCCTCCGGAGCCACTACTTCCCTGAAATGGTATTCCCCAGGCTCCGGAACCTCAAAATACACCTTCCCGTTCTCATCACTGGTTCCCTCAAAGACCTTATTCCCATCCTTATCCGTGATCTCAATCTCCGCTCCCGGCAGTTCCTCCGATGTGGTCACATCCTCCTTGGAAATAATCACCGTGGTTTTCTTATAGTCAGGAACCGTATCCTCCCCGGCCACCTTCCCGTCTGTCCCAACCACAAACTGATACACATTCCCATTCAGATAATACCCCTCCGGCGCCTTCGTCTCTTTGAATACATAACTCCCGCTTCCAGGCTTTTTAAACCTAACCGTTCCGTCCGCACCCGTCACGCCCTCAAAATACACGCTGCCGTCCGGCTTATAAACCGTAATCGTGGCCCCTGCTAACTGCTTCCCCGTAGCCCCGTCCACCTTATACAGTTCCATGTACTCCCTCTCCGGCTTCGGCCTGTCTCCGCCTCCACCGCCGCCTGAATGGCGGATCTTATAATTCTTCACCACAAACTCCTGAACCCCTTCCGTTTCCTTCACCTCAATCTCCTGAGGCTCCATTTTCCGGTATCCAGAAGGCGCTTTCAACTCTCTCACCGTATACCGCCCACTCTCCAGGCCCTTAAACGCTTCCGCCTGTCCTTCCCTGGACACCCATTCCCGGATCACCTTTCCGTCCCGGTTACGCACCAACTGAAGGGTCGCCCCGCCTAACAGCTTCCCGCTGTCGCCGTCCGACTTCCCAATCTCCGCCTGAATAGGCTGGTTCCGAATCACAACCGTCTGCACCGCCTGATCTTCCCGAATCTCAACCACCAGATCCTTCATCAGCACAAATCCAACCGGTGCTTTCTTCTCCCGAATCACATAAGTCCCCGCATGGAGTCCCACAAACCGCTCCGGCTCCTTCCCGGAAACCCATTCCCGGATCACCGTCTCATCCTTGGTCCCGGCCTTCTCAACCAGCTGCAGCACAGCCCCTTCTAAGGGTTCCCCACTCACTCCGTCCGTCTTCCGGAAATCCACCGTAATCCTCTCATCTTCCACGACCACCTCTTTCTTCGCCTCCGTCTCCGTCACCTCAAAGGTCAGGCTCTTCGCAACCGCATACCCCTCCGGCGCTTTCCTCTCCTCCAGAGTGTAACTTCCAGGCGCTAACCCCTGAAACACCTCCGGCACCTGGCCGCTGACCCACTCCCGGATCACCGCCTGGTCCGAATTTCTCACCAGCCTCATGGAAGCACCCGTAAGAAGCTTCCCGCTCTCCTTATCCTTCTTCACCACATCCACTTCCAGCTTCTGATTCACAACCACAAAGGTCTGCACACCCGGAACATTGGTCACCACGATCTCCTGAGGCTTAGAAAGAACCAGATACCCTTCCGGCGCCTTCACTTCTTTCAGCATATATTTCCCTGGCATAAGCCCCAGAATCTTCTCCGGCTTCTCACCTGTAGTCCAGCCCGCAACCTTTTCCCCCTTCTCATTCCAAAGTTCCAGGACCGCCCCGGCCACAAACTCCCTGGTCTCCATGTCCCGCTTCTCCATCGACACTTCGATCTTCCTGTTCTCCAGAGTAAACGTCTGAACCCTGTAATCCTTAACCACCGTCAGCTTAAACGGCTCCTTCGGCAGCTGATACCCCTCCGGCGCCTCCAACTCCTTCACCAGATACTCCCCGGCAGGAAGCCCCAAAAATTCCTTGGTTCCCGTCTCATCCGTCACCCATTCCCGGATCACCTTACCATCCACTACAGAAATCAACTGCAGCTTCGCTCCCGCCAAAGGCTCCTTACTCTCCGAATCCGCCTTCACAATCTCCGTCTTCGTATCATCGTCAAACATTTCCACCAGCGGAATCTCCTCCACGGTCATGTTCTCCTTCACCGTAAAATACACCTTCTCCGCCACCAGATACCCCTCCGGCGCCCTGGTTTCAATCAGCACGTACTCCCCGGGCATCAGGTATTCGATCTCATGAGGCTCATCCGTGGAAACCCATGCTTCTACCACATCTCCCTCAACCTTCACGATCTCCCCGTCTTCCCCGGAAGTCTCCGTCACCTTCCGCACCTCCAAACTGGCTCCCAGAAGTTCCTCCTTGGTAGTCAGCGCTTTTTTAGAAATAATCACCTTGCTGGGAGCGTCCAAAGCCTGATACTCATAAGTCAGTCTGCGATACCGGTCCGTATTCACATTAAACTGGAAGGTATGTACCCTTGTATCCAGCAGATATCCTTCCGGTGCCTTCACCTCCTGGACGCTGAAACGGTACAGACTCACAGCCCCATCCTCTCCTATTGAACCTACAGGAACCTCACTGCTCACCGCCTGGCCCTCGTTATCCGTAATCAAAATCACCGACACGTTAGTATCCAGATTGGTAAACTTAAACCTGGCCCCTTCCAGCTTCTCCTCCGTCCTCTTCTCATCCGCCTTCACAATCTCAATCCGCCCCATAACCAGCTCATCCACCAGTTCAAACCGCTGCACCTCCATGGTATCCACAATGGCAAACGGCAGCTCCACGGCACGCACATACCCAAAAGGCGTCTGCTCCTCCACAAAATAATAAGAGCCAGCCACCGGATTCTGAAGCTCATGAGGCCTTAAATCCCCCACTTCATACCCATCCGGAATCCGTCCCTCTTCCAGATCTTTTTTCGTATATCTTCCGTCAGCCCCGGAAATCCACCGGTCCACCAGGTAAGCCTCATCATACTCCATGGCCGGAATCAGTTCCCCCTTATCATCCCTCAAAAGGTTCCCCTCCGTATCCGTCACAAACAGAAGATTCCCGGCTTCATCCTTCATCTGCTCTTTAGGAATGCCGCCGTCCTCCTTTGCCCGGTAAACCGACACCGTAGCTCCGGCCAGTTCCTTTCCGCCTGCCACATTCACCTTGGAAAGCAGCACCCGGATCGGCTTATCCTCCATGGTAAAGGACTGCACTCGTTCCTTAGCCCCCACATCCAGAACCGGCACATACACCGGGTCTGCCAGAAGATACCCCACAGGCGCCTTCTCCTCCACTAGCACATATTTCCCCACCGGCAGATACTCAAACCGCAGGGCCCCGGTCTCCGTCACATAGCACACCGCTTGTTTCGTCCCAGGAATCCGCTCCACCTCATAATCATAAGCCGTATAACTGTGGCCTCCCGGAACCGTAACCGAATGGGCCGTTTTCCTCACCTCACTGCCGTCATCCGTCTGCCATTTATAAACCGCTTTCTCCCCGTCATACCGAATTTTCCCATTTTCATCATACAACGGCTCCCCGGCCTCATTCAGCACAGCCGGATAAAGGGCCAGTTCCGCCCTGTGTTCATTGTCCATGGCCTTCCCCGTAACAGCGTCCGTTTTCAGCACCTCCACCGCCGTATGGTCATCCTCCATGGCAAATCCCTGTACCTCTCCAGTCTCCAGAATGGTCACTTCCACATCCTCCGAAGTCACATACCCGGCCTCCGTGGGAACCCTTATCTCCCGCAGAATGTAATCCCCCGGCATGATATGGTCAATCCAGTGAGGCTTACCGCCCTCCGAAACCCAGGTCTCCGCCACAATCTCCTTTCCGTCCATGTCCCGGAGAATCTCCAAATGCCATCCTCTGTCCGAATCGTCATACACCCGGTACGCCTCATATAGCGTAAGTGCAGCCCCTTCAATCTCCTCCCTGGAAGTCATATCCAGCTTGGACACCTCCAGCTTCGTATAATCATCCTCCATGGTAAAAGACTGTAGCTCCCCGGTATCCCTCACAATCAGCCCCAAAGCCACGGACTGGACATACCCGTCTGCCAATGGAGCCGCCGTCTCCTCCAGGATATAAGCCCCCTGCTTCACCCTGGCGATCTCAAAAGCTCCCTCTTCCGGCGTTACCCACTCATTTTCCAGCCAAATGACACCGCCGTCCTCATAATAAACCGGCAGCCCGTTCTCATCCGCCACCGGCTTCAAGTCCGTATTAATGGTCTGCTTCCCATTCTCATCCACAAACACTTCCACAGACTGGGAAATAATCTTGTCCCCGTTTTCATCCAGCGGCCACACGATCACAGCCCCATTACTGTCCGTCACATAAGCCATGCCCGTCTCCGAATCCACCATACACAGCCGGTTCCCCCAGTCGTCCAGACCGTATAAAATCCCGGTCTCCGTATCCAGCTCCGTTGGGTCATAATCCAGATCAAACCGCCACAGCTTCACCGGCGGGTTCTTCTCCTGGGTAATGTCCCATTCCTCCCGCTTATTCTTATCCGTTCCGGTCTTCCTTATATCCGTATCCACCCCGGTCTCATATGCCGTGATGTCCGTCACCGAATCAAACAGGTTCCGGGTAACCTTCACGCCCTCATACCCATGTTCCCCTGTCCGTTTCACTTCCAGTCCCTCATACAAGGTAAGAGTAGCATTCGCCACATAGGGATTCCCCTTCTCCTCCAGCCGTTTCGTCACAAACCCAACCCCGGCAAACTCCCCGTTGGGCCGGTACTGAAGCTCCACATCCCCTCTGGCCTTTAACTGCTCCTCCGTCCCCTCCACCCGGTAAGTCAGGCTGTCCTGCCTCTTTTCCACCTTGTGGATCTCAATCCTGGTAGGAGCGTCCTTCACAACAATCTGGTGCATGTCCTCCGCCACGGTCTTCCCATCCGCCCCAACGGGACGCATGTACTGGTACTTCACCGCCTGAACCTTCTTGTCTTTATTTCCTTCCTCATAATACTCCACCTTATCGCTGTACACCGTAAAGGCAATGGGCTTGGACTTCACATACCCGGCCGGCGCTTCCACCTCCACCAGCACATAGGCCCCGGCCCCAAGAGGCTGATAGGTCTCCAGATACCCCACCGTCTGTTTCTCCGTGTGGACACTCCCGTCCGGCCCGGTCACTTCCCCGTCCCGAACCGTAGAGTAAGCCTTAAAAATGCCAACCTCCGCCCCGGTATCATCCTGCATGAAAATCTGCTCCTTTTCATCATAGAGAGGCACCCCATTCCCATCAAACAGGATATCCCCGCTTCCCGTCACGCCATCGGCTCCGTCCCCGCTGACATCACGCTTTGCCGCATAAATCTTAAACAAGGCCCCGTCATGGAGAATGTTCTCCCCGGTCTCCGAATCCAGCTTCTCAATCCGCAGCCTGGAGCTGTAAAGCTCATTTTCAAAATCCGTATTGGAAAAGGAAACGAAATTAAACCCGCCGTTCCCCTCATGCCCCGGCTCCCGGTTCCCAATGTCCCCATTGTCATTGATAACCTCTCCATACCTGGGGTCCAAAACGCTCCAGGGAATCAGGGCCTTTGCAAACTTCCGGTCAACCGCCGTGGATTTCCCGGTCATGGTCTCCACCCCGTCCAGGGTCACGCCGTAATCCGTAATCTTCCCGTCCCGGTCATAATAAGTCTCATAATACACCCCGTCTTTCGTTCCTGCGTCCTCACTGACCGAACCATAGTGGTAGTAAGCTGCCACCGTCTCATTCTGGCAGTCCCTCACACGGTCCGGCTCCAGCCCATACTTAAACACTTCAAAATCCCCGTCATGGTTGTGGGCGTAAATGATGTGGCTCTCCTCATTGAACCGGATCTGGTAACGCTCCATAAGCTGCTCCGGCGTCAGCCTGGAATCGTAGAGATATGACCGGTCCGGAACCTTGTCATGAACCGTCCCGTCTTTATCCACCTGGGGAATAAAGGGAATCTCCACTTCCTTGGGAGAATCAATGGCATAAGCCTTCTGAGGAATCGCCGTTGGCTGCTGCTCTACCAGCACATACACACCGTAAGGCAGCATACGGCTCTGCCCCCAGTAATCATCCGAACCGCCGCCCCGGCTGGCATGAACCGTTGTCATATCCCCGTCCACGTCATACTTCTCCATATCCCATTCCAGGGCCAGGTCAGAAGCAAAGATCGGATTCTCCTTAAAGAATCCCTCATAGTCATAGGAGCCGTCCTCCTTCTCCTTCAGCTTCCCCGTCTTTTCCAAATCAGAACGCAGATACAGTTTAAAATAGAACCCCGGCAGCGTCTTTGTCTCCTGCTTTCCGTTGTAGCCCCCAAACAGCACCGTAAATGGGTCCCTGTGAATCTCATAAGTATTATGCTCATAGGAATCCAGAGCAATATCCTTGGTCACTTTGATCGCCTGCTTGATAACCCTCTCCAAAACGACAATCGGACTCACCCTGGTATCCGAATCCTCATAAACCTGGTACTGTCCCGGATAAAGGAGCACCGCATATTTCACATAGGAACCCTCATCCAGTTCCTCCTTCCGGGTACTCACATTCACCGCCGCTTCCCGATACCGGCTGATCTCCCCGTCAACCACAACCCGGAAGGTCTTTTTGCTGTTTTCCGTGCCAAAGTTCTCCCCTGATGTATCCACATGAACCACGGAACACTTCCTGTCTCTATCATAAGATACCTTCACTGGCGTCAGAATCTCCTCAAAGGTCAGCGTCTCCTGGGTGGTGTACTGGGGCACTGTCTCCATAACCGGAACCTTCTGCCCCTGGGAATCCAGAATAAACTCCCCTTCCATATAAGTTTCATACACAGGGCTGTATACCGTCTTTAATCGGATTTCCCCGGCTTCAAGGGCTTCCCTGTCCAGTTCCCTCTTCTCCACTGTAAACCGGTATCCGTCCCTCTCATACTGATCCGCTTCATAAACCACGTAGTAATAACCATTCTCATACTCCCTGCGGACCACCAGACGGCCAGTCCCCTTATCATAGATTGCATTCCGGTTCCCAATCCCTTTATAGCCATAGCGGATTTTTGCGTACCAGCTTCCGCCCCTCTGGCTAATCTCATCCACCTCATAAGCGTCCCAAAAGCTGTCCGAAGCACAGTACTGAAGAACTTCCTCAATTCTCTCCCCATTGGTCTGCCCCGACAGCTTTAAAAGAGTCCACGGTCCATCCGTCAGGCCGCCTTTATACCCGGAATTTAAAAGAGCCGAAGACACTTCCTGCAGGATATAATTCTGATTCATAGCCCCCGATTCCTCCAGGCCCATGTCGGAAGGGGCCTCCCTCTCAATCGCAGACACATACCGGTTCAGCCGGTTGACCGCAGTAACCGTTTCCATAAAAGGCTTGTCCGAATAAACAACATTCTCCTGGGAATCCTTCTTTATGATCTTGTTCCCATCGCCGTCCAGCTTATACTCCCCGCCTTTCGCTGTCTGGTAGATAATATTTCCCGCAGAATCCCGTTTCTCCACCCGGCTGCTCCCAGTGGCTACCTGCTCCGTCTTTGTGCCCTCTTTCTCCGTCACCTCATAAACCGTCACTCCCTCCGGCAGCCCGGACAAAAACACATCAAAGCCCTTGGTATTAAAATAATCCACCGTAAAGTCATAGGAATTTCCCTCCCACTCATTAATCCGGTGGAAGAATCCTTCCGTATGGGCACTTCCTGACTCCGCAAGCACCACCGGCTTTCCCGTGCGGTTGCTCTCTGATAAGTTCTTCCCTGTCCTGGAAAGTTCGTACCCTTCGGAACGGGAAATCTCCTCCACATAATAACTGCCAAGCAGCAGGGGCCGCCCAATCCAACCATTCCCGTTCTTCTCTACGTTGTCAGAATAGAGATTCGGCACATCCTTAGAGGTCTCCGAAGTCTCCGTGATAACCACAAAAGAAGCGTCCCCGTTTTTGTCCGTAGCAGCAATGGAGACCAGCTCTCCCGCCGAGAACACTTTCCCGGTCTTCCCATCCGGGTGGATGATGTCCTCCACTGCATAAAGCCCGTACACGGCTCCCTCCAAAGTAGCGTCTGCCTGGGATTTCCCGTAGCTGTCCTCCCCATCCTGCTCATAAAGCTCCATATCCCGCTTATTAATATGAAGCTCTCCCTCTGTTCGGTGGTCCCTTACCACATAGGAATATCCGGTGTAATCAGACGGATAAGACGACTGACTAATAGGCGGCACTTCGCTTTCCTCCTGGACTCCGTCCCACTCCCAGCTTCCGCCGGAGCCGTCCCCCTCTTCGTCATCATCCTCTGATATCCCCATAGGACGGTTCACAGCAAAGAATGAGGGAACCGCATTGGAAGGCGTGGCAAAGTCAAACCATTCCCTGGCATTAGAAGCTGTAGCAGGAACCAAGTCATTGATTAACTCCATGTCCTGTTCTTCATCCTGCCACTCCGGTTCCTCCATTTCCTTCTCAGATGTTTCCTGGGAATCCTTGCCCTTATCAGCGCTTCCTGGCTGAACCTGGCCGGATTCTTCCGGCTCCGCTTCTGTTGGCATGATCTCCGGTTCTGTTTCCTCTATGGATTCCTCCTCTGCCTTTTCCGATTCCTCCTGTTCTGCTTTATCTGCCTCATCTTTCTCCAATTCCTCATTACCAAAGTTCGGAGTGCCGGATTGGGATTCATTTGCTACCGTTCCCTTCTCTTCAGTCTTATCCAGCTGTTCACTGCCTTCCTGCCGTTCCTCCTTCTGAGTTGATTTTACCTTTACTGCTTCTGACTCAACTGTTTTCGCTTTATCATCCGCGATTCTTCCCGGCTCTGATTCCATTTCACCTGATTTTATTCCCATTCTCTTTGTCTCATCAGGCTCCATTTCTCCCGTCTCTGATTTCGTTCCGCCGCTTTCCCTTTTCTCCATGGCCCCGGCGTCATTTCTTTTCCCCAAATCCATTCTTTCTTTTTCAGAACCTGTTTCCGAAGATTCCACGGCCGCCTGAACCAGTTTCCGTTCCTTCAAAGACAGACTCACCTTCGGAGTTTCCAGAGTTTCTGCCGATTCCGCACCATTTCTCCCATTTTCCTCTTTCTTATTCCCCGGATAATGGCCGGTAATCTCCCCGTCTCCCTCCGCCTGGGAAGACATAAACTCCACAATCTCAACAGGAAGATCATCATTGTGCAGGTCATGAAGAATATAGCCCTTCCTTGCCTGAATCTCCCGCACCGTATAAATCCTCTTTAAATGGATAAACGTCTCCCACGCCTGATTCCGGTCAGCCTCCATATCATCCCTGGCTGCGCCCTCATCAATAGAGTGGAAATCACAGTTCTGCTCACACCAGTCCACACACTTCTGCCAGGCCTCCCAGGCTTCCCGTTCCAGACGTTCATTTTCCTCATCCGCCTCATCATCCTCCCCATCACTCTCCACATAATGAATGATTGGGTCCGGGTGGCCGCCGCAATAGGTTTTCGTGTAGTCATAGGTCTTCTGATCCGAATGCTCAAAGTGGCCGTTGCCGTCCGTGGTAATCTCACTCTGGCACACACTTAAACTTTCAAATCCCCCTTCCGATGTAGCCACACTTTTACGAAACTGTTCTTCCTCCAGGTTCGTCCCGTCAAGCTGGGAAAAATCAAACTGCTCCAGAATCTCAAAGGCAGAATCCTCCAGGGTCTTCCCCGTCTCATCGCACTGCTTTTCCAGCTCTATCTTATAATCCCTTTTAAAAGTCTCCTCATGAAGATACTGGGTATAAGGAATCTCATAGCTTCCGTCCCCGGTTTCCGTATGGGTATTCCCTTTTCCAAAGGACAGCCATACCTCCCAGGTCTGCTGCTCCCCAGCCATGGTGATCATAGCCTGCTTTCCCTCCACCGCGCTGCCCTCTGTCCAGCCATCGGGATACCAGATCTTAAAGGTATTGGGCTTCACCCAGTATTTCGCGCCTCCGGAACCCTCCTCAAAATGCCCCTTCACCAGACCAATATCCGGGTTTCCAGTGGTACAGATGAATGTCACCCCGTCTGTCTCCCTTGTAAAACTCCACCCTTCCGGCAGATCGTAGACTAAGGTAGACTGCCGCCAGTCAAAACCCTCACCATATTTCAATGAAATGTTGTAGGTTCCGTCATCATTCTGAGTCATCTCATGTACAGGAGCCGTACTCTTATATTTAGAGGCAAACGGCGGTACAGCCCCTTCCTCCACCGCTCCATTGGTCTGGTTAAAAAACTGCTCCAAGGCCCCTCTTGTCTGTGCCGCCAGAACCGGACTTTTCAGATTCGCCATAAGAACTTCCATCTGATTTCTGAAATCATCCAGCCCTGCCCAGTTCCCGGACATAATCGCCCAGGTAGCACACTGGCCAAGGATATAATGGCCCTGCCCCACTTTTCCCACGTTACTCTGATAGCCCTCAAAGTTTCCCGAAGAGGACAAGGCATACCACAAAATCTCCGCCTCCTCCCTGGTTAACCCAAGTGGCAGGTTATCCCCATCCAAATCCAGGTCATAGGTTACAAGAGTTCCTCCTGTCCCGGTACGCATAGACTTGTTTGGTTCCAGACAATAGCCAGGAGCCGGCCGGCCTCCCTCCACATTCGTCAAGCCATAGGGCCATAAACCCACCCGGTTATGGTTTTTTCCGTAGAAAGGAAAACTGGCTCCCGGCTTTAACAGGTTGCTGGAATCATAATAAGCAAAGCTGCTGCTCCTTCCCTGTGTCTCCGCCCCAAAAGCAGAGATAGAACCTAAATCCAGACCCAAAAAAGGCTGAACCGTAAGAATCACTGCCAATAAAAAGGCGATTCCACGTTTCAGCCTCTGAAAAAGATGATTAAATCGTGTCATATTTTCCCTCATTTCCAAAAGAAAAGGCACACCCACGTCCGCAGATGTGCCTGATCACTATATTTTATTTTTTGATTCCCCACTCCATGGAGTGGTTTAATTATATTTCGGATTCTGAATCTGAATCCCACAGTTTGCACAAGGCCGCCCTGTCTCCCGGTTTCCGAAGGTATTTTTATGCCCACAATACGGACATTCCGCCTTCTGCCTCCCAAGGTAAAAATCTGCAGAAGTCCCAATGGTAGAAGCGTCAATCACCATGTCCTCTCCGTCCACATAAACCGCATTCCACATATGGGCTCCATCCTCCCGGATTCCACATTTCAGGCCCACCACATTGGCAAGCAGCTTATAGGTCCTGGCAAAACCAACACATTTTCCGGTTCCTGTAACAAGGATACTGTATGCCTCATCATCCGCCTGCACATATTTTCCCTCATGATAGACTGCCCTGCCTGTGATCTCCTCATAAACCTTCTTTGCCTTTTCATAATCACTGGCTCCATAGTCGAATCCGGTCAAAAACCTGCAGACTTCCTCATATACGGCCTTATTCTTTTCGGAAAGCTCTGAAACAGGAATAATTCCCCTGACCGCCGACATCACCAGAGTATCATTTACCCCGGCATAATCTGTTGTTTCATCAAAGATAAACGTCTGCCACTTCGGGTCATAAAAATACGGACAGTTATCATAAGGCGTTCTCACATACCCTCCCGTAACCTGTTTCTCCGTCACCCAGCTTCCATCCCTGCCTACCAGATACCCGTCCGGCGTGGTAGTATCCGCCATCATAATCCCGTTCCCATCCAGATAATAATACACGCCCTGATCCAGAACCCACTCCGACCTGGCATAATTCCCCTCATCCTTCCGATAACGCCATCCCGAAGACGTCTCCTCAAAGGTTTCCGCAAACACAGATATTGGACACCCAAACACCAGCAGACAAAGAATCACCAGACTCCATAAATTCCTTTTGTTCATGCAAAACACCTCCTTCTGTAATCATCATATCGAATCCGGTCATTCAATGTCGAGGGCATTCCAGATTTATTTTCTTACGGAAGTCTTAAGATTAAAAAGAGGAAAGCTCAACCCTCACAAGTTAAGACTTCCCTCTTTTCATCAAATACTATGCCTTTTCCCATCCTACTTCATGACAAGCTTACACCACATAATCTGCTGCTCTGCTTACTGGTTTTCCTTTCTCATTTCCTTAATCATCTCCACGACATCCTGTTCATCTCTCAGGCCAGCCTTCTCAGCCTCACCCCAGAATGCTTCCTGTGTCTCCTGCCAAATAGCCATAAACCCATCATCCAGCCACTTCCTATACCACATCGGGACATTCCGGGATACTTTTATGGCCTCACCATTTTTATATATGGCAAATCTCCTGAACTGGGCCGTATTGTCATATAACGCTGCCAGATCACAGAATCCCAAAACCTTTTTCAGATTCTTCAGACTCTCTTCATACCGCCTGTCAACATCCTGGTCAGGAATCCCATGGCCTCCCATTTTTACCCGCTGGGCAATGCGCTGCTTAGCAATCTGCGAGGAATCCACTCCCACATAATGCATTTCGATCATATATCCGGCCTCTTTTGCCCTCTGTATGGTTTTTATAATTGAATGGCCACATAGGGTTGTCTCCTGATTAAAAGCAACCCCCTGCAATAAATAATCATTAAGACGGGCCACCGCGATTTTGCCCGCCTTCATCAAATCAGAAGTATTCCTCCAGTCCCCAAACTCCCGAAGAATCTCATCCGTGTTAATCCTGGGCATGCTGTTTTTATATCGGGTAGTCCGGTATAATGTGGATTTTCCGACGCCATTTACTCCAGCATATAAAATATACCGCTTCATTTAGAACTCCTTCTGGGCAATGACTTCTCTCTGCTTCCTCTGAAGAATGAAATCACTTAACAGTGAAAAGAACTCTCCCTCTTCCTCTGTCTCCGCATTCAGCACCAGTTCCATGGTTTCCTCTATATCCATATCCCTGCATGTATTGTATAATTTTTTTGCTGCCTCTATCCCGGACATAACCACACCTCCTCATATCCAACAGCCATTCACCATACCACTTCTTAACCTATTATACACAAAACAGGGCCAAATGAAAAGTACCGGTTAACATGTTACTGCACCCACACCCCCTTCCCATCCACCTGATACCCGTCCGGCGTCTTCCGGTTCACAAACATGGCTCCCCTGGTCCCGTCAGAAACCGTATTAAAATAATACCATTTCCCTTCAATCAGGTTCCACCCCGTAACCATGCGCCCCTTCGTGCCGTCACTCACAGGGTTCAAATAATACACATGCCTGTCCGTATCCGTAAACCACCCGGTCTCCATATACCCACGCTCATCAAAATGATACCACTCCAGCACGCCATTATAGCTCAACTGCTTCCAGCAGGCCTTCGGATAGCTTCCGTCCTGATACTGATACCACCAGCCTGTAGAATCCTGCTTCCAGCTCCCCTGTACCTGTCCCACAGCCCCCGGACCACCTGACGCAGTTGACGATCCTCTATAAGAACTGCCGGAACCTCTTCCGGAAGAACTCCCTCCGGAGCTTCCTCCTGAACTGCCTCCGGAAGAAGTACCAGGACGTGTGGTCTGGTCTGTCGTCTTAAACTCTACCTTCACCTTACACTGGGCCGTCTTCTGCCCGTCCTCCGTAGTCACCGTCACCACGGTCTCCTTGCTCCCGGCCGCCGTAGACAAGGCATAACGGTTCTTTGCCAGATTGGCTGCGTCCTTAGCCTCCAGATCAAGAATCCATTTGCCGTCCCGCTTAACCGTCACCGCACCGTCTGCCGAGACAGAAGCCACCGTACTGTCCGCCACACTGTATTTCACTGCCTTGTTCTGGGCCTCTGCCGGCGCCACCACAGCCCCGATCCTCTGAGCCCCTGTCACCTTGTACTCAACCTTGGGGCTGGTCCGGCTCCCGGTTAGAACCTTCTCCACAGAAAAATTCAACTCCGCCTGATTTACCGACACCTTCTCCACACGAACCACCGTCCGGTCCACAGTCTTAAAAGACAAGTTCACCGCACACACCGCCTGCTTCTCCCCGTCTTTAGTGGTAACCGTCACATAAGACGACCGACTGCCCGCCGCCTCCTGTTTCGCGTAAGGATTCTCCTTGTTCTTCTCCTTCTCCGCCTCAATCAGATCCCCAATCCACTTGGCATTCTCCCTGGCGCTCACCATGCCCTCCTGGTCCACACGCAGCACATCCGAATCCCCTGGGCTCCAGATCACTTCCTTATTATCCGCATACTCCGGCGAAATAGTTTCATACAACCGCCTGGAAGGAGTAACCGTATAACTTTCCTTCGGATTCCTCCGGTCCCCCTCCAGAGTTCTGGTAATCTCAAAAGCCAGTTCCGCCTGGTCCAGCTTCACATCCGCCACCGGAACCACCGTATCATCCGTGATCCTAAAATCCACCGTCACAAACGCGCTTGCCCTTTTCTGCCCTGCCTCCGTTGTCACGGTCACTGTGGCATAATCCTTTGCTTCCGTAGTAATCTTCTTAGACGGATACAATTCCTGATTGGCCACCCCGGCCTTAATCAGTTCCTGAATCCATTTGGCCGACTGATTGACAGATACCTCCCCATTCTCATCCACCTTGATGATATCTGTGGAAGAACCATCCGTATCCTTCACATTCCAGACCACGTTCTTATTAGCCGCCGAATCTGGAATAATGGCAGCGGTCAGCCTCTGCGGGTCCGTCACCTTCCAGCCGATCTGGGGATTCCACCGGGAACCGCTCCGAATCTGCTCCACCTCAAAGACCAGTTCCCCCTTGTCCAGCACCACGCCATTCGTCATGGCACGATACTGAGCCGAAATGGTAATGTTCTCCTCCGGCATAGTAAATGCCACCTCCGAAGCATTGGCAGGAATCAGCTCCTTCGTGTCAAAATCATCCGCCGTCCACATCAAAGAATCCGGCACCAGTTCATAGTAAACCGGCGGCTCCGCCTCCCCCTGATTCACCGGGCTTGTGTACACCAGAACCTTGGTCCCCGCTGCCACTGCCCCCGGATTAGCCCAGTCAATCTCCTTAGCAAAGTTATTCTGCGCCTCCAGAACCGAAAGCTTCCCATGGTCAATGGCAGGAACAGACACCAGATACCCTCTTACCGGGTCCCCCGTCTTGCTTGAGGCCACATGGTGAACGTTCTCCTTCCCAATTCCCAGAACCCCTTCCTCCAGCTCCTCATAAAAATACCGGCTGGTCTGCTTGGTAAATCCCCCCATCTGATAAAGGCTGAAATCCCTCTGGTTAGAATAATAAGCCCCAATATGGTGTTCCAGGCGGATCTGGGGCGTCAGCTTGTTCCCAAAGGGATTCAGGGAATACTTGTCCTCACTGTCCGTATACAGATAGGCCAGGTCATCCCCTAATTCCACTGTCCCACTCTCAATGAATCCCACAAACAGCCCCGCTGTCTTCAAGGTACTGGAAGTAGAAGCCCCAATGGTTCCCGCAAACCTCCCGTTCTTCACCTGACCGCTCTGGAGCCTTCCAACCAAACCTCCGATGTAATCCGCAGAAGTGCTTCCCACCTTGCCTTCCACATAGGAGTTGTACACCTCCGTTTCATAAATATTTCCCGCAATACCCCCTACATATCCTTCCGAATACAGGGCGCTGTAGCTGTCCGTGGTATCGCTGGTACAGTCACTGATAAAAGAGCCCTGGGCCGACCCACAGATTCCCCCTGCAAATGCCTCTTCACTTCCGCTGGTATCCGTACCACCCAAAACTCCCGCTGTATTGACACACTCCAGAATCGCGCTGTCATAGGCCTCCCCCACAACACCGCCCATAACGCCGGTTCCCCGGACCTGCCCTTTCACGCTGCAGTTTCGGATTGTGCTGTCATTACTTTCCCCGGCCAGAACCCCTGCCTTGCTGCGGGCGTTCACCTGTCCGTCCACCACCAGATTCTCAACCGTGGCCCCATGAAGACTTCCAAAGAGCCCCGCATAATCCTGGGTCGTATCACTGATCTTCAGATTGTACACCCGGTATCCCTGGCCGTCAAAATTCCCCTTAAACGGCTTCGGCTCCGAATCTCCCAGTTCCGTAAAATATCCAATGGGCAGCCATGAGGCCGAATCACTCAAAGAAATATCCCTGGACAGAGCGAAATAACACCCTTCATACCCGTCCACTTCCTCATTAGCCACGTTGTAGGCCAGGAGCTTTAAATCCTTGACAGAGTTGATCTGATAGGGATTCTCCTTAGTCCCCTCCCCATCAAAATGGTCGCTCATCTCCATGCCGCCCCAGATACTGGCCCTGCCAAGCGACATCACGGCATTGGAAGCCGTTGCCACCCGAAGTTCCGTCTCCGATTCCGTTTCCTCCGCCGCCTCTTTATAAGAACTGCCAAAAACAGCAGACCCTGGAATCCTCTCCCCTATGCCGTCCAAGGCCTCCTTTTCATCTGGTTCCCCTTCTTGTCCGGCTCCCGTCTTAGGCTCTGCCTGGGAAGGCGTGGCAGTCCTTACCGGATTCTTCCACTCCGGACTTCTGCCGCTTTCCTTTTCCCATTCTCCTTCTCTGTCGCTACCGCTGTCACTATGCCCCGGCAGGCTGCCTGCCAAAATCCCATCCTGCCCCACATTCTCACCGGCATAGACACCACTTGTCCCTAAAACCAGTTCACTTCCATACACAACACCATTTCCCGCGATTCCCACCGCTGAAAATACCGGGCTCATGCCCATAGCCGCAATCAACACCCAGGCCGGCACCGCCGCCTGATATCTTGTCCTCTTTTTCATCATATACTCCTTTTACTTTCTATTTTTTATTTTCCTGCCCCAAATAACCCAGAAGCCAGGATT
Organism: uncultured Hungatella sp.; assembly: GCA_910585645.1. Lineage (GTDB taxonomy): Bacteria > Bacillota > Clostridia > Lachnospirales > Lachnospiraceae > UBA3402. The sequence goes on from CAJUFP010000002.1 coordinate 51,538, forward strand.
TGTCCCAAAACACTCACCATCTTTGGTGCCTCACACTCTCACCCCATAACTCTGTATAGGCCGATTGTCCCACACCATTAGCACACTCTCAGAAATGTCCAGGCAATTCTTTCATTCCAGATTCTCAATAGACAAGAAAAATGAGCCGCCCTCAAAAGACAGCCCATTTCCTTCATTTATTATCAAGTACCCCCGGACTCTCACTCCCGAACTCTCACTCCTGCACCGCCACAAATGCAGGCCGGTTCCCAATCCGGTCATTGTCCACCTGCTCCGGGGCCACTCTCCCGTCATAGGTCACCGCGTAACACAGCTTCCCGTCCCTGGCTGCCGAGGTTCTCAACCAATACCCCATAACATGGCTTCCTGCCAAGGTAAAATTATCCGTCTCCGAGCCATCCAGTTTCCACAGATACTTCCCATACCGGATCGCCTCCTCTAAAGACAGACAAAACAACATATCCTCCGTCTTACTTCCCGGCTGCCTCCGTTTGGTAAACTTCCGCTCCGAAATCATGTAATCAGAGCTTTTCCCCGCATAAGTATACCCGGCCGTGGTCTCTGCCCTGGCTATCCCTTCCGAATCCGCCAGCCCTTCCTTAAGCCAGCCTCTTAAATCAGAAGCCTCCCAGCCATTGTGATTTTCGTCAAACACACTCTCATCACCGCCGATAATGGAATCACACAGAAACAAAGCCCCGGCCCGGTTCATCCCAGCGTCACAGTAGTTAGGGTCCACACACCGGAAGGGGAAGGTATAAGACTTCCCGTGAATCACCCTCTCCTGGGTATCCCCCTCATACCAGATCTTTCCCTGCCCGGTATCCGCCTTCTCTCTCCCAAACACAAAAGCCGGACGGATTCCCGCTTCGGTCAGAGAGACCCGGCTGGAAGCAATATGCCCGTTGTACTGCACAAGATACGCCTGGTTGGCGGTATTCTCCCGCTTGGAACGTGTCCAGTAATACCTCATTCCCCTCCTTGGCGTCCATACCTTCCGGACAATCTCCTTATAAGCCGGATTCTTCACCTCATCGATAGACAGACAGAATACCTTATCCGAAACCGAATCCCCGGTCTCCGGCAGGTTCACCGCCACAAGCTCCTCCGCCACGGAAAGGGTGTCGGCAAAATACTGGTTCAGCCATGTCCTCACATCAGACGTTCCATAATCATTATCCGACAGCCCGTACCGGACAGAAAGGGCATAAGGAATCACCTCATCCGCCACAAACAGATATCCGCCCTGATAATCCGAATCCAGGCAGGTAAACTCCATGGTCTCAAATCCATCGGAAAGCCCGGTCTCCACCTGCAGCCCATCCCCTTTCCTGTACCGGTCTGCCTCTCTGGTCTCCGCATGAGCAGAAAACCCTAAAAGAAAACTGACCGCAGAACAGGTAAGAAATACCGCCGCCAACGCATGCTTTCTTTTCATGCGTATCACCGGCCTCATGCCATCTCCTCCGTATTTTCGACATCCTTATCCTCTGCCCTGGCTTTCCGTCTGCCGCCCCTGGCTCCCTTTGCCTTTTCGCTCTCACTCCCTTCCGGTCCTCCGGCCTCATCTTCCATGCCAGGCCCTTCTGTTTCCTGATCTTCTGTCCCTAACCCTTCAAGTTCCGTATCTTCCCATCCCGGTTCTCCCGTATTCTGGCCGCTGCCATATGCCGCCGCTTCTCCGTCTCCACTGCTTTCCCCGGTTCCCAGTCCTTCCTCTCCGGATTCGTTCGCCACAGACACAAACCTGGCAAGGCACCGTCCCTTTCCATCCTCTCCCGGCGTAAAGGACACCGTCTGCCCGTCACGGAGCTTCTTAAACCCTTCCCCCTGAATATCCGAATAGTGGACAAAATAATCCATGCCTTCCTCATCCGTAATAAATCCAAAACCCTTTCTCACATCAAACCACTTTACAATTCCTCTCATTTCCATATGACAAGTTCTCCTCTCAAAAATTGTTTTCTTGTTAAATTTCGTTTTCTGCTTCACTGCACAGAAAAAGGCAGATTTTCCAAACCCCATAAGTCCCGAAAAACCTGCCCTTTCCCTAATCTTATCCCCGCTTAATAATCCTGGTAATGATCCCTTCGGCCACCTCCCTCTCCTCATTAATCCTGGTCACCAGAAATCCCACTTCATCCCCCTGCCCCGGCAGACTGGCCGTGTTGCAGGAGTGGGCCACCGCATTCACCCGGCAGTTCAGACAGAGAAAGAAGGTTCCCCGGTAAACATCCGTCACCCTTCCCACATACTTTCCCTGCTTTTTAAGCCGCATTAAGTTCTCTTTGTTAACATTGGCCTTAGCTTCCTTGGCGCTGACCTCTACCTTCATAGCCTCAACCGAATCCCCGGAAACCTTCTTTACCATAACATTTACCACGTCCCCTGTGGCAAACTTCTCATTGGCATCCGACAGCCATTCCCAGGTCATGTCCCTGGCCTTTAACGAACACTCAATGCCAAACACCTCCAGCCGGACCGCCTTCGGAGCCACGGCAATCACCCTGGCCTCTACCACACGTCCCGGCGTGATCATAGGCGGCCCGTCCTGGGAAGGCATGTAGAACTGCTGCCTCTTCCGAAGCATGGCCTCCCTCCTGGAAGCCGCCACGCTGCCGGACCGTTCATCCAAATCCCGGACAATAAAATCAAGCTCCGCCCCCAGCATGTTGTTGGCAAGCCTGGTCTGCCGGTTCACCGGATCGGAATTTTCCCGCCCGTCCCCTTCCAGGTTAATCATCATCTCCTCCATAGGAATCAGAACCCGGCAGCCTTTGTAGTAGATCACAGCCACCACCCAGCCGCCCTCCAGCCTTTCAATCCCGCTTAAAGGCCCGGACAGAATCTTCCTTGTCCTCTGGGCATTCATCAACTCATGCCACACCAGGTCCTCCTGGTTTCTCATTTCTGCCGCAGCACCTCCTGCGTCCACAGTCAGAATCCCTGCCGGACGGCTCCTGGAGCGTACAACGCCATCCTGCACTCCCTCCGCCACACGGCTTTTACTCTCTTCCTTCATGGGCATACCACCTTTCTTTTTTTCATTCCAAATCCCCGGCTTCTCCTAAACTGCCTGAAAACACAAAAAGAGCAGCCTTGTAAAAAGCTGCTCTCCGTGAACCCGTTGATTCAGAAATCTGATGATACCATTATAAAACATCTGAAATTGCAAGTCAATTCTTCAGGAAATGCAATGTGGTTTCATTTCCGTCCCAATTTCGTCTCTTTTATATGAAACCCTTCAATACAACGCAAAAATGTTATGGACAATTCCTGAAATAAGTCCTCGCAAAACCGCCCTTCTATCATGGAACGGCTAATGAGTAACGGACGATACTGCAAGAACAGTTCCTCCTTCGCCTTCTCATTTCCCGATTTTGCCAGACGCAGCAATACTTCCGTTTCCATTCTTTTTCCACTCCTTCCTTATCTTTTTACGGGCATACGAATACGAGTCTGCAATCTTCTTCGGTTTCTGCCCTATAATATTACCAATCTCCACAAACGTAAGCTGTCGGAACGCTTTGGCAAACACCACTTGAAGCTCTAAATCCGTCAAAATATCCATACTTTTCCAAAGCCTCATATCCAGCCATTCCTTTAACTGCTGTCTGATCACTTCCGGTTCCCAAGAGACTCTTTCTATTTCTTCCATCCAGTCTGCCACACACGCCATATCTGTCTCCTCCAACTGGTATTCAACAATTTCCGTCTCCTTTGGCACCTCCTTCCAGGTATGCTCCTGCTCTTTTCTTAAATAATCCCTCCTGGAGCGCTCCACTGCCTTCTCCAGATATTTGGTAAAACGTCCCTTAACAAAATCTTCATTGGTTCCTTTCATCTTCTCCTCCGGATATCAGATTTGCTTGATTTCCGAAGAATGCGGCGGACCGCGAACCCATTTTTTGATAACCACAGCTTTACTGGGGTATATAGTATGGTTTTATGAACAAAAAAGAGGCAGTACGTTTCTGCCCCCCTTACATAAAATTTTGTATATTCTGTTTTACTTCTTTTCCATATCTTCCAATGTCTATGCGGTTATCTTTCAATTGTATCTATTATTACCCCTGATTTATAAAGGGTTATAGTTTATGTTGTTTCTGTTGATTTCCGTTTAAACTTAAAAGAAAAGGTGATAACTAACATGAAAGCTCCTGATCATAAACTTGGCAACCGAATAAAATCTGCCCGCAAAGCAAAAAAGCTGACCCAGGAAAAACTTGCTGAACAGATCAATATATCCACCAGCTACATAGCAGAAATCGAAAACAAAAGAACTATCCCAAGTTTTGAAATCATGTGTTCCTTATGTAAAATTTTGAATCTTTCCCTGGACAATATCATTTTTGATACGGAGTCCGACTCCATAAAGCAGATCAATCTGCTTTTAAGTCAATGCAGTGAGAAACAGCTTTCCGTTATCCATGCCATGATTGAAGCCATGCTCCAGGCAGAAGCCAGCATATAAAATGTAATTACTCTACCCATCCGTTTTGCCAGACAGCCCATTAAAAACTCCCCGTTCCGCTAACCTGCGAACCGGGGAGTTTTCATATCCTTTATCCATTTTCCTTTCCCAGACGGCTACCCCCATTTTAACCAGGGTTCCTTAATCATTCATGAAAGACACCTTAATCTTTCTGAATCGCCACCTCCTTCCGTCTTCTCACACCTTTCAAAGTCCTTCCACCACCTTTTTGCCCCTTCTTCCTTTTTGCGATCCGTCAGCCCATAATTCGCCTTCAGATAATCTCCCAGATACCGGCTTACCTTTTCCGCCCCATAAGTATTCAAATGATCCCCCTCATCCCTGGAATCCCTGTCCCAATCTATATTCAGCTCCTTCTCCAAAAGATTCATATCCAGAAACGGAAGTTTCTTCTTGGCGGCATAATCACTCACCCCATTATGCCTCCTGTAATCCCAGTTTTTAGGAGTAGGAGTTCCCACTAACAGCAGATAAATCCCTTCCTTCCGGCACAGTTCCACCAGCCTGTCCGTCCAAAAGGTCACCGTACCCTTCAAAGCCTCCCTGTCCTCCGTTTTCACCATATAGGGACCGCCTTTATACGGCCGAATATCCCCGCTGGGCAAAAAACCTTTGTTGACATCCCTCCTTCCCTCAAACGGCAGCCCCTTCCAGTCTCCCGCCGTCAGACCTTTCCACCGGTTATGGTACTGAACCATAGGAAAATAATATCTGGCCGTCCTCTCAATGGCAAGGTTCCACTCCCTCTGCCACTCCCTGCTGTGGTAAAATAAATCCGTTTCCAGAATCACCACCTTAGGCCTTTGCATTGTCAGCACCTTTTTCATCATATAATAAGCCTCCACAGCCCTCTGCCCAGACTGGCCGCACACAAAAGAGGTAATGCCATGGTTTTTCCATAGTACCATGGGAGAGACTGCAGAATGACTCTCACTGTCCCCAAGAACAATCACATCCAGAGAACCCTCCGGTTCCGCCATGACTCCCGCAGACGGGATATCCCTTCCCTCCATACCGGCCTCTGCCGTATTGGACTTTGGAGCCGTTACCACAGACCCGCCATAAAGAAGAAACACAAATATCCCCCAGAACACCACCATTCTCCCCATCCTTACTACCCTGTCTCTGTTCTCAAAAACCACACCCACCTCCTGACAATCCATCTTTTCCGGGAAAAGCAATACTCCGGCACTTACCAGCCATCAAAAATTTGCGTAGATCAAATCTACCGGCACATACCCTTCCCCATACGCGCCAAACACACAGATTCCAAGTAAAACCCCATAATATACGCCCCACCTAAAGGGCAGAGGCAGCCTTCCAACCTCCTGACGCACATCCTTTCCTCTCTCCAGCAGAATACTCACAAGAACCACCATCCCGATCATTACCCCTGTCACCAAAAAATCCATCCAGTCCAGTCCCAGCTTCATAAGGCTTCCGTCCCACATCTGAGAAAACTGCCATCCCTTTATCATAGACCAGAACATTCCGATTCCCTGCTTAAGTCCTTCTGCCCTGAAAAACAGTTCCCCTATAACCACCAGAACCCAGGTACGCAGGATCTGGAACCCGGCAAACACCCTGCTGTTTCCCACAATGGGAATCCTGGCCTTCCACTTCTCCACCCAGGGTTCCACCCCAATAGACAAAAGAATCAGCGCAAAATAATACATTCCAAAAAACAGAAAGCTCCACCGTGGCCCATGCCACAGTCCGTTGCACAGCCATACGGGAAACAAAGCCCCTGCCGACACTCCAAGCCTTGCCAGGTACCGCCCTTTTCCTGACAACCTTCTGCCAAATTTCCTCAAAGCAGAAGACATAGAGACCGGGTAAAACATATAATCCTTAAACCAGGCTCCCAGCGTAATATGCCACCGCCTCCAAAACTCCGGCACAGACTTAGAAAAAAAGGGCTGGCGAAAATTTTCCGGCAGACAAATTCCAAAAATTTCCCCGCTTCCCGCCACCATATCCATACACCCCGAAAACTCCATGTACAGCTGAATTGTATAACAGCAGGCAGCAACGCCGATCACCACACCGCTGTAGCTCTCATAATTTCCATACACGGTCTGAACCAGGATATTCAGCCGGTCCGCCACCACCATTTTTTTCGCCAGCCCCCATAAGATTCTTTGTACCCCCTTCGTCAGATTCTCCCAGGTAATAGGCCGTCCCTCCCACAGCACCAGCCCTGTCTGTCCGTAACGGCAAATAGGGCCCTCCATGATACAGGGAAAAAAGGTCAAAAACAGCCCCAGCCTTTCAACCCCCCGTTCCGCAGGAATCCGCTTATACCACACATCCACAAGATACCCCACAGCCTGGAGCGTATAAAAAGAAATCCCTATGGGAAGCAGCGCGGGCACGGCAGAAAAAAAGGGGCCCATACCAAACAGTTGGAGCACACGGTTCCCATTGGCCGCCAGAAAACTCCCGTACTTCTTCCATACTAAAATGCCCAAAAGACCAGCCAGTCCCCACACCAGAGCCCCCCTTCTCTGCTTTTCCTCCTTCTCTCTCCCTGCCGTCTCCATCCATATCCCCACATCATGAATGAGCAAAACCGCCACAAGAGGATAAATCATCAGGGTCCCGCTGATACACCAGTAAAAAACAAGACTTGCCGCAAGCAGAATCCATGGACGAAATCTGACTCCCACAAGCTGATAGATCAGACAGACTGCCGGGAGAAACAAAAACAGATACAGCGCTGTATGATAAGCCATCCTACTCCCCTTGCTTAAGCCGCTGCACCATATTCCATATGCTCCGGACAGAATTAAAATTGGCGGCCGTTACCTCTCCCGGCGAAATACGGATCTCAAAATAATCCTCCAGTCTCCCGATGAGCTCCAGAACCGAAAAAGAATCCAGGATTCTCCCATCTATCAAATCCTCACAATTAATATCATCCACACCCGGCTCTACCTGCCGTAAAATAATCCACACGTCTTCCATAAAATCCTCCTATGCCAACTTTCCACTGAAATGGCAACCGTTCATACAGCCCGAACGGTTGGGACATCTGCCTATGAAAATCGCTTCGCGATGAGGCAGATGTCTTCCTCCTTTATGTTTCCATACGGCCAGCGCAGCAAGTGCACGGGCCTATGCCAACTTTCCACTGAAATGCTCCTTTAATTTCCCATAATTTTCTCTTACAATAGGCAGATTCAGGCAATAAGTATCCATATGCCCTCTCACCTTCAAAAGCCCCCGCTCCGTACCCCATACCACCACAGCCGGAAGCTCCCTGCTCAAAAACACAGACATCCCCTCTGTCATGGAGTAAGCTCCTGTCCGTTCAAAAACCAGCAGATCTCCCGGAGACGCTGCCACAAGGGGCTGTTTCCTTGCCAGAATATCATTCATTGTACACAAAGCCCCGCAGATCTCCCACTCCTCACACGCCCCCTGGACGTCTTTTGGAAGCTTTCTCACATAGGGCTGTTTCATGGCCATGAGCTGCCCATCATAGTGCAGGTGATGTATCCCTCCGTCTACCATGGCATAGGATTCCCCTCCGTTCCTCTTTAACTCCTGTATCTCCGTCACATAATATCCGCAGGAAGCCGTCAGGAAACGCCCCATTTCAAATACCATCTTCCCCTGAAATTTCATGGAATCCACACAGTCCCGAATCTCCTTTAAAAGCTCCTGTCCTCTGTCTTTCTCCCCCTGGAAATAATCCACAGGCAGCCCAGGCCCATACTCCAGATGTTCCATATCATACCCCAGAGACTGCTCCATAGCTCTGCACAACTCATCCAGGTAAAGCAGCTCATGAACAATACGCTGGGCATTCCTTTTCTGTGTCCCGGAAAAAAAGTGGATACCCAGAAAATGAATCCACGGTTCTGTTTGGCACCCAGCAGCCATCTCCTCCAACTGTCCCACGGACATTCCAAACTGGTTCCTGCTGGTAAGACGCAGCACCAGAGAAACCTTCCGTTTTTCCCTTTCTGCCAGGGCCCGCAGCATTTGAAACTGGGGAACCGATTCCACTGTAAAGACCGGAAGTTCTCCCTTTTCCCCCAAAATCTTTTCTATTTCCTCCTCCCTTTTCAAAACCCCGGACACAATGATCCGTTCCGGCAAAATTCCACAAGCCCTGCATATCCTGTACTCCCCATAAGAGCATGCCTCTATCCGCCCCAGCCCCTGAGGCAGAAACGGCACAAGAAACGGATTCGCCTTCATGGCATAGCACAGAGAAACCCTTTCCCCCAGTGCCTGCCCCGTCTCCCGGACCTTCCTGTAAAACTCATCTAAATCAAACAAATAAAATGGCGTGCCGTAACTAGCAGCTGCCTGAATCAAAACGCGGTCTTCCAAAACAGATCTCCTCCCTCATTCGATATTGTTCCAAACTGCCCCTGTCTATCTTTCCGTTTTTATTAAGAGGCATAAATTTCAACCGGATAAACTCATTGGGACACATATAAGCAGGAAGCCGTTCCCTACCCAGCCTGCGAAGCTCACCTGGTGAGGCAGTTCCCACATAGTAGGCCGTCAACCTCTTTGTACGGGAATCATACAAACAGCAAACCCTGTCCATCCCCTCCATACATCCCAGCTCCCACTCCACCTCCTCCAGCTCAATCCGGTGTCCCATCCGCTTGATCTGATGATCCGTCCTTCCATCAAAACACAGCTGCCGGTTTTCATCATAATGCCCCATATCCCCAGTGCGGTAAATAATCCCTCCGCCCGGCTCCTCAAAAACATTCCTCACAAACCGTTTCTCTGTCTCCTTCTTGTTGCGGTAATACCCCGAAGACAAAGCCTTTCCGCCCACACAGATTTCCCCGGTCACGCCAACCGCCTCAATTCTCCTGTCTCCCTCATCTGCCAGAAACACTTCCCGGTTGGAAAACGCTCTCCCAATGGGAATCACCCCATCCTCCGTCCCGTCCACACGATAATAAGTGCAGTTGCAGGTAATCTCCGTAGGACCGTACAGATTTACAAACTCTGTCTCCGGCAGCGCCTCCCTCCAAAGCTTCAAATGATAGAACGGCATAATCTCCCCGCTGAAAAAAATCTTCCGTATTTCTTTGGGAACCCTGTATTCCAGCCCCCTGGCAGCAGACACTACACACAGGGCAGAAGCAGCCCAGATCAGAACTGTCACCTGATTTTCACAGAGATAATCAAGCAATGCCGGCGGCGTGGCAAACATGACGCTGGGAATCAGCACCAGCCTGGCCCCGCAAAAAACGGAAACCAGCAGATCCTTCACCGAAACATCAAAATCAAAAGGAGCCTGGTTTCCGATCACATCCTGCGAACCAAAAGAAAACGTGCGGATAAATTCCTCTCCAAACTCCACCGCAGCACCTCCGCTGACTGCCACCAGTTTGGGAACTCCCGTAGAGCCGGATGTAAACATCCCATACAGATAGTCCTCCGGCCTCATCTGCAGCCGGTAAAACCCAAGAACCTCCAGGTCAGCCGCTTTCTCCTTAATCTCCCCAAATCCCAAAACCCTTCCCGCAAATCCATCCTCCTTAAGCCGTCTTGCCAAATCCCCTTCCGCAATCACCACATCCGCTTCCAGAAACTCCAAACGCTCCCTTATCCTTTTTTGCGGAAGTTCCGGATTCATGTACACATAAAAACAACCGGCATATGCCGCACCGAAAAACGCCCCAATGGTCTCAGACCGCTTCTCCATAAAAACCGGCACAGGGCTCCTCTGCCTGCACACCCTTGTAAGAAAGCTTCCCACCCTTCGGGAAATTTCAAGAAGTTCCCCAAAGGTGTAGCCCCGCCTTCCGTCATATACCGCCTCTTTCTCCGGGTATCGGAGCGCCGTCTCCTCCAAATAATCTAAAACGGATTTCAACCTTATCCACCTCTCTTACCTTTTCTAATGGTTCAGGCGGCATTCCTCTTAAGAAGTGCCGCCTGATACCCCTTCCTATTTGCCTTAAGCTGCCGGTTTCCCCTTCTGGCCGTCCCCATCTTTCCCGCTGTTCTTGGCCTGTTTCCCATCGGATTTCTTCTCTGCCAGTTTCCTTTTCAGCTTGCTGTCCGACTTTTTCTGAGAAAGCCTTGTCTTTTCCCCATTCTCTTTCTTTTTATTGACTGCTGATTTCTTCCCATCCTTCTTGGTATCCCGTTCCTTTGCTCCCTCCGAAGCCTTAGGCGCATTATCTCCGGTCTGATCTTTGGACGGTTCCGTAGACGATTTCACCGCAGCATTGCCTGCCGGAGCTTTGGGAGCCGTCTCCTGAATTCCAGGTCCCTGGGCTGGCCCGGCTGCCGGACCCTTTGCCTCCTGCTTTGGCGCCTCTGCCTCCTTACCAGGACCTTCCACCGCCTTCACCGGTGCCTTGGCTGCCTTACCAGGCCCTTCCGCTGCCTTCACCTGCGCCTCTGTTTCCCCCTTCTCCTTCTTCTTTCCAGGCGCTTTCGTCTTATCCTTCTTCACTTTCTCCTTAGACGCCTTGGCCTGAACCGTTGTCTCTGTCTGGGTTTTTCCCCCTCCCTTCTTATCCTGAGGTGTACAGGCTGCAACAGACGCTGCTATAGCAGCTGCCATCATAAATACAGATACTCTTGCTAATCCTTTTTTCATCATTTTATATTCCTCGCTTTCTGAATTTTCAAAGTTCCTTTCCTTTGATGATTTCATTCTAGCGATTGTTCCTTAATAAAACCTAAAAGACATCTTAACGATTCTGAAGAACAAATTCTGCACACTTCTCCTTAACTGACAATCCAACAAAACACGTCACTGGCGCATTTTGCTGGATACTCTGTAAGACAAAAGGCAACCTCCGGCTGCCCAAGCTGTCGAATTATTTTATTTGCTGCTCTCCTTCAGGAAACAGAATCCTGATTCGGTATATCCCACCTCCGGTCTCCTCCTCACAACTGCCTCCCATATCGCTCATCATAGCCCGCACATTTTCCAGGCCGATTTTTGTGCTGGGAATCCCTTCCTGAAATTCTCTCACCCGATTGTGGATTTCAATTCCCACCATTCCTTTTTCATACACCGTTTTCAGATAAACCGGCTCCCCGGCATCCGCATATTTCACAAGATTCATGCCAAGGTTATCCACGATTCTTCCGATATAATCCATTCGGACCCGTATCTTCTCCCTTTTCCATTCCAGATCCGCCTCTACCATGTATCCCTGATTTTCCAGGAACATAGCCATCTCCGAGAGACAGTCCTCAAAAACACTCTGAAACAGCCTGGGTTCTTCCAATATCTCTTCTTTCTTCCTGTCCCCAATCTGGCTGCATTCAAACAGACAATCGGACAGTTCCTTCATCTGCACTGCCTTGGCCATCATTTTCTTCAGATAGTAGTCCCTCTCCTCCTGGCTGTCACATACCTCAGACTGCATGACCTGTATGTAAACGGTCAATGCCGTAAGGGGCGTCCTCAGATCATGGGCCATCCCTACAATCAGGTTCTGGTTTGCCTGCCTCAATTCCTGTTCCTTTTCTATATTCTCTTTCAGAGACTGCCTCAGCTGATTTAAACCCTCTGCCAGCTCTGCCAGTTCATCCTTTCCTTTTACCAGTATGGAGTGGTCCAGACATCCGCCCTCCATAATCCCGATCTCCTGATGCAGTTCCTGGATATAAGAAATCCTTTTTCGGACGCCCCAGATAAAACATACCAAAAAGACCAGAAAGCTGGCCAGAATCTCCCCAACCATAACATACATCTGATACCGGTAAGCAAATGCTCCTGTTAAGAATACCTCTGCTGTCCCATCAGCAAAAAGCACCTCATAATAGCTTTCCCGGTAATAGGGCACCTCCAGATCCTCATAAAAGTCCTCATTTTCTGTCTTATCTGAAACATATACCAGCAAATCACCCCGGTAAATCTCCAAATACACAATGGAATTCTTTTTCACCCATGACGACAGCAGTGTACTGTCCGAAGTCCTGATTCCATTCTCAATCACATAATCCTGCAGCTCCTGAACCATATCTCCTTCCGCCTCTTCCAGATAAGAGGATTCTTCCAGATAACGGTCAAGCCCTCTGTCAGCCAATGTCCCAAAAACACAAAAGAAAAGACCTGCGGTTATCCCACTGGCCAGGACCATGGCCACCAGCTCTCCTACCAGGCTCCATCTCCTGCCCTGAAACCGCCTTTTCCCCCATACTCTCCCTGTCAGATCACCCAATCCGATACCCCTTTCCCCACACGGTACAGATTCTCTTCGGTTCCTGGGGATCTTTCTCAATCTTTACCCGAAGCTTGCGTATATGTACCATAACCGTATTGTTAGAACCGTAAAAATAAGGCTCCTGCCATACGCTTTCATAGATATTCTGTGCGGAAAATATTTTATTGGGGTATTGAATCAGAAGACGGAGAATCCGGTATTCAATTTCTGACAAATCCACCTCTTTTCCCTCCACTTTCACCTGGTTGCAGGAAACATCCAGGCTAATTTCCTTCCACTGTATCCAGGAAGCCTCCTCAATAGAACTTCCTGAATCCTTCCCCCGGTATACCTGGTATCTTCTCACAAGAGCCTTTACCCGCCCTAACAGTTCCCCGTAGGAAAACGGTTTTGGCAGATAATCATCCCCTCCTGCCATAAGCCCTAAAAGTTTATCCGACTCCCTGGCTTTTGCAGTCAAAAACAGGATAGGCACATTGGAGAACTTTCTGATCTCCTCACAAGTCTTAATCCCTGATATTCCAGGCATCATAATATCCAGAATCACAAGATCTGTCTCCCTGCCCATCATCCCAAGAGCCTGACTGCCGGACTGTGCTTCCCTCACCTGAAATCCTTCACTTTCCAAAAGCACCCGGACACCCTCCCGGATATCCCCGTCATCCTCTACCAGCAGAATCAATCCCTTCTCCATCCAGTCTCACCTTCTCCCTTTCCATGACAGTCCTTCCCTTTGCCTATATAGACATGATACCTGATTCCATACGAAAAATCCTCAAAATAATTCTTAAACTTTCTTAACTCCGCGTAACAGTTCAGACGGCGGGGAATTTGACCAGAATTTTAGGCGTCAAGCTTGCTTGTAAGCTAAAATTTTGGTCAAATTCCACATCGGATATACATCCGATGCTTCTTGTCCGGCGTAGACGGGCAAGAAGATACCCGTCTGAACTGTTACAAACCTCGATAAAAATTGTCTGAAGGCTCTTGACTATCCTAAAGGTTTCGTTTATACTATTGTCCAATATACAAGTCATACACAACAACATAGGTCATCGGAGGACAGTACACCGTAGTGTAGGGGTTTCGTACCGCCTGTCAGATAAGATGTCGAATGAGTTCGGTTATTACTTTTAGGTAATGGCCGGACTCTTTTTTATGCACAAGCCTGTGCAGAGGAAGTCTTTTCCTCTATATCCATTGATTTCAGTTACATCTGTCAGTGGCTGGTCCTCCATATTAATATTTCAGGAGGTAATTATCCATGCAAACAAAACCACAGATTACTCTGGTTCCCCTTTTAGACCAGGAAAAAGAATCATTTATCCATGATGTTCAGGCTGCTTTTAAAATAGCGGTTGAAAAAGAATGGGGAGATACCGGTGAGGAAGTCATACCAAGGCAGGATATTGAAGAAGCATTTCATGCTCAGGGGGCAGAAAGCTACCATATTGTACACGAAGGCCGGATTGTAGGCGGAACCGTACTTACTATTGACCCGGAGACCAACCATAATGAACTGTCCATTTTATTCATCAAAGGCAGCTGCCACAGCAGGGGCTTGGGATTTGCCGCCTGGCAGGCCATCGAAAATCTCCACCCGGAAACCGAAGTATGGGAAACCTGTACCCCATATTTTGAAAAACGCAACATCCACTTTTATGTCAACAAATGCGGCTTTCATGTAGTAGAATTTTTCAACCCCTGTCACCCGGAGCCCGATTACCATGAGACCCAGGGACAGGACATTCCAGGCGGTGATTATTTCCTGCGCTTTGAAAAGAACATGAAAGAAAAAACCAGTCTTCAGAATTGTTAAGATTCCCTTCAGAAAACTTTCAGCTTTTCATGGGATAATGGCCGTAACGGAGAGAATCCAAACATTTTTAAAAAAGAAACCTGTTAAGAGGAGGTATATAATTATGCATAAAAATAAACTGATCGAACTGATAAAAAAACAAATTCAAAAAGACAACAATAAGCAAACAGGGAGAGAAAAAAATCCCTCCCCCGCCGGTTTTCAGGGAGCCCCCCGTTATGACGGATAAAGCCGGCTCTTTGTGGGAAACAGGCTGGAAGCGGATTACATCCATAGCCTTTCTGGCTGCCATGCTCTTCATCTCCATCCTGTTTATAAAAGCTTATATGCAGGGGCAGTTCCATTCCCTTGACTCTCTCCGGGATTATATCAAGGGCTTTGGAATTCTGGCTCCCGCGGTCCTCACCCTGTTTCAAGCCTTCCAGGTAATTCTTCCGGTGCTGCCGGGATTCTTAGGCTGCGCTGTGGGCGCTGTGCTGTTCGGCGCCTCCGGCGGCTTCTGGTATAACTATATTGGAATCAGCACAGGCTCCATCATCGCTTTCTTCCTGGCCAGACAGTATGGAACAAGTCTTGTAGAGGCTTTATTTCCCGGAGAAAGCTATGGAAAATGGTCCAACTGGCTGGGAAAGAGCCGGTATTTTACCCTGGCCTTATTTGCCGCCATTCTGCTGCCTCTGTTTCCGGACGATTATCTCTGCTATTTTTCCGGCCTCACCAAAATGAGCGCAAAAAAATTCATATGGATTATCATTCTGGCAAAGCCCTGGTGCATTCTGGTTTACAGCCTTGCTTTCGCTGGTGTACTGTAGTCAAATATGCATGCCCGCCTGGCTCCTTGCCTGCGGGAATAAAAAATAAATGAAGGAGAATAAAAAAATGTTACGCAAACATCTCTTGGGCTTTTATGATTACACCGTAATCCTCACATACGCAGGCACCCTGTCCGCGTTTCATGGAATCCTGTCTCTCATGAACGGGAGACCCAGACAGGCTGTCCTGTGCCTTATGGCCGCTGGCCTCTGTGACATGTTTGACGGAACCGTGGCCGCGACCAAAGACCGGAACCGTCAGGAAAAACGCTTCGGAATCCAGATTGATTCCTTAAATGATGTAGTTGCTTTCGGCGTCTTTCCCGCCCTCTTTGTATATATTATGTGCCAGGGAACCCCTTTTTCCGTTCTGGCCTCCTGCGCCTATCTGCTGTGCGCCCTGATCCGTCTGGCTTATTTTAATGTTCTGGAAGAAGACCGGCAGGACTCCTCATCCGAAAAACGGACCGAATACTTAGGTCTCCCTGTGACGGTTTCCGCTCTCATTCTCCCTGCTGCCTACGGATTCTGCAGTCTGGCCCCCGGCCTGAATCCTCACGTTTACTCCTTTGTCCTTGCCGCCATGGCCCTGCTCTTTGTGTCCCCCATAAGGATTCCAAAGCCCCGGCTTAAAGGTATCATCGGACTTGCCGCTGCCGGCACGGCTCTCTTTTTGGGAATGGTTCTGGAGGTGTAAACACATGGCAAAAGACCCTTTTTATGTGCGTTTTCTCTATGGAACCAAACCTGGACGCACTCTGCTGAAAACACTGGCCCGGCCCCTCTTTTCCAGGCGGGCCGCTTTATTTTTGGATTCCCCCTGGTCCCGGTGGCTGATTCCCTTATACATCAGGCTCCACCACATCCCCATGGGCTCCTATATTCCGGAACATTACCGTTCCTTCAATCACTTTTTCACCCGGAAAAGGAACCATCTGCACATAAACCTGGATCTGGAACCCTCCCATTTCATCAGTCCCTGTGACGGATACTTAAGGGTACATCCTATTACCAGAGAACGCCGGTTTTGCATCAAACACATAGATTACTCCCTGGAAAAGCTTCTCCGTGACCCAGTCCTGGCGGGCAGATACGAAAACGGCCTCTGCCTCATTTTCCGTCTGGCCCCCCACAACTACCACCGCTACTGTTATCCCGACAGCGGCCTGGCAGTCAAACAGGTATCCATTCCCGGCCTTCTCCACTCCGTAAGGCCCGCTGCCTTAAAAACCCGCCCCGTCTTCCTGGAAAATGCCAGACAGTACACGATCATTGACTCCGAACATTTCGGTCTTCTGGTCCAAATGGAAGTAGGTGCTCTCCTGGTAGGAAAAATCCATAATCACAGCGACAGGCTTATTATAGATCGAGGTACGGAAAAAGGCTACTTTGAATTTGGCGGCTCCACCATACTGATACTTGCAGAACAGGGAATCCTGGATATAGATCCACCTATCCTGAATGCCTCCCAAAAAGGTCTGGAAACCACCGTAACTTATGGAGAAAAAATCGCCGCCAGAAGGCTGGAGCGTGTTTGAAAATTCACTGATCATCCTTAAATATGCAGACAAAAAAGAAAGGGGAAAACCTTCATGTCATTTATCACATTCATCACACGTATCCGTCATCTCATTCCGTCCTATGGGGTATTTCCCCTTCTTTTTACCCTGCTGTGGAACCAGGTCGTGTACTATGGAGCCCGTATCATAGCCGCCGGTTTCCCTCACTATGATTTAACCACCCCTTTCGACAGGCTCATCCCTGTAGTTCCCTTCTTTACCTCCATTTACTTCCTGGCCTTTCCCTTCTGGGCAGCCGGTTACATTCTATGTGTAAGAATCAGCAGAAACCAGGCCATGACCCTTCTCTGCGGAGATTTCCTGGCAAAAGGAGTCTGCCTGGCCTTCTTTCTGCTCCTCCCCACCACCAATATCCGCCCGGAGATTTCAGAACAGGGAACCTGGGAAGCCCTGCTTTTATGGCTCTATAAGACAGACTCCCCGGACAACCTGTTTCCCTCCATTCACTGCCTGGTAAGCTGGCTCTGCTTTGCAGGCATGCGCAGACAGCCCACAGTCCCCCTCCCCTGCCAGGCCGCCACCCTGCTCATGGCCCTTCTGGTCTTTCTCTCCACTCTGTTTACCAGACAGCATGTAATCGCTGATGTCCTGGGAGCCATTGTGATTGGAGAAACGTGCTACCGGATCGCCTCTATTCCTCAGGTCCGGGACTGTTATGACAGGATTGTCTCAGCCTTTCTTTTCAGGCCAAACAAAAAACAACACTAACAAAAGCGCTATTCCCTCCGCCATACCATGTTTCCTTATATGGTCTAAAAGAATAGCGCTTTCCTCTCTTATTTCCGGAATCTTCCGGCAAATCCGAAATTATGTTCCCTTGTTTTTCTCATATTCAGAAATTCAGCCCTCCCTTCCCTTTCAGTTCCTTCTCCACTTTAGCCAGCTTTCTTTTCAGTTCCCCGGCTTTCTTAGGATCTGTTTCCGTCTTAATCTGCTCCTTTAACTGCTTTTTCTTCAGCTTCAGCTTTTGAATCTTCTGGGACTGGCTACCTGCACCCTTTGGTAGCCCCCATTAATCCCCTGAAAATTGAACTGCATTTTCCTCTGTTTTGCCTGCGCTTCGCCGGAAACAAAGCTGCCACTGCCTATGTATGCAATCTCACCATCAAACATCTCCTTCCTCTCCGTATCATTCATGATTCATTACAAAACGCGCAAATCCCTTCGTATATTTTACATAAATACAATCCTGATTATCATCAAGCGCATAAATCTCTTGTCCTAATTCCACCTGCGCTCCACAAAAATTATCTTCTGGAATATTTACGTTACTCACACCAACAATCGTACCGACTTTCACATAATTCTTAGGCAATTTTTCATCAAAGCCCGTCCAGCTATAATAATAAATCGCATCATTATACATGATTTGTGGTTGATCAATCTCTCCAGGTCCATATCCAGTGGGTGTAGAAGGATTATCTTTTGGTTGGCATGCAGCTAATACTAAAATGCTTAAGACGGTAATTAGTAACCAACGCAATTTCAAAATAGAACCTCCCAAATGATTATTTAGATAACGTTACCTTTGACATAAAATCATTATATGAACCCCATTTTTTTTCTACCACTGACGTGGAATAACCATCCATAAGCTTACAGTAATTCACTCTATTATTGGTAGTTCTTGTTCCAACACAGACTGTCATATGTCCCACTTTAGCACTATATGGACTTCCTGCTGCAAATCCCAAAAGGCATGGACGAGAAGCTGTTTCCGTTTTCACGTTTGAAAAACTTGGATTTCTTTTATTTGTTACAGAAGCAGAATAACCATTATTCTTATTTTTTACATAATTTTTTATTGTTTTAGGAATATTATCGTTTGCATATCCTCCTTCCGCATTTATCAAAGCATCAACTTCTGATTCAACATCCTGAAACGTCATGCCTGAAGCCAGACTGCTATAACCATTATTAGACCAGTGCCACATAAGATTACTAATTGCGCCAACAATACAATTCCCTCCTTGGAGATTTGGGTTATATCGAGGCAATACATCATTTATCACATCAAAAGATTGATATATTTCTCCAGACTGATTAATATCTAACAAAGTTCCATTATTATAGATAGCAGGCATAGCGTTAATATAGAGATATAGTGCTGAAGCATCTCTTTTCTCTTTCTGGTACATATCGTATGCGGGTGTACCAGTAGAAAACTCTAAAATTGAAAACTCATCATTATCTACAATCATGTAACCGACATTTTGAGAATTTGCCTCCACATAATATAAATCACCAATAGGCGTCATCATATCTGCACCCAATAATTCATAACCATATTCAAGTTCAGCATCCCTCCAAACGGAATAGTTATCGTCTGTTTCGGAAATTTCCTGTAAAAAAGCCGTTGCACTTTCTAATGCTTCATTATTTTTACCGGCCCATACTTGTATGCTACTAAACATACACATTCCCAAAGTTACCAGTGTCAATAAATTCAATTTTTTCATAGAAATTCTCCTCTCTCTGTTATAAAGATACGATACCAGAAAAAAACTTAAGCCTCCCTAAAACATTTCTTAAAAAATCTTAAGCCAAAACCACGGCCAAAAATTCCCATGGGCAGCCTCCAGAAATCCTCCGGGTAATCCAAATCCCCTATTTCCAGATATTTATCCTCCTTCTAGTCCTCCATTTTTCCTTTCCCTATACTGGTAATACCTTCGAATCAGTACCTTTTCCCTGCCCAGAAACTGGCCATAAAAAAAAGGCGCTTTACATTTGCCTTGTCCCTCACTCATTCCGTATCATAGCCGCCGGTTTCCCTCACTATGATTTAACCACCCCTTTCGACAGGCTCATCCCTGTAGTTCCCTTCTTTACCTCCATTTACTTCCTGGCCTTTCCCTTCTGGGCAGCCGGTTACATTCTATGTGTAAGAATCAGCAGAAACCAGGCCATGACCCTTCTCTGCGGAGATTTCCTGGCAAAAGGAGTCTGCCTGGCCTTCTTTCTGCTCCTCCCCACCACCAATATCCGCCCGGAGATTTCAGAACAGGGAACCTGGGAAGCCCTGCTTTTATGGCTCTATAAGACAGACTCCCCGGACAACCTGTTTCCCTCCATTCACTGCCTGGTAAGCTGGCTCTGCTTTGCAGGCATGCGCAGACAGCCCACAGTCCCCCTCCCCTGCCAGGCCGCCACCCTGCTCATGGCCCTTCTGGTCTTTCTCTCCACTCTGTTTACCAGACAGCATGTAATCGCTGATGTCCTGGGAGCCATTGTGATTGGAGAAACGTGCTACCGGATCGCCTCTATTCCCCGGGGCCGCGACTGTTATGACAGGATTGTCTCCTAACAAAAGCGCTATTCCCTCAGCCATACCATGTTTCCTTATATGGCCTAAAAGAATAGCGCTTTCCTCTCTTATTCCCGGAATCTTCCAGCCTATCCGAAATTACGTTCCCTTGTTTCTCTCATATTCAGAAATTCAGCCCTCCCTTCCCTTTCAGTTCCTTCTCCACTTTGGCCAGCTTTCGTTTCAGTTCCCCGGCTTTCTTAGGATCTGTTTCCGCCTTAATCTGCTCCTTTAACTGCTTTTTCTTCAGCTTCAGCTTTTGAATCTTCTGGGACTGGCTGCCTGCACCTTCTGTCCGATTACCGGCCTTTTTCACAGCCCCTTCCTCTGCCGGGGAATCCTTTGTCTGTTCCCCTTCTCCTTTTTCTCCCGAAGGCTGAGCCGGGCGGTCAAACTGGATTTTGGAGTTCCCATTTTCATCCGCCACTACCTCATAATGTCCAAAAGATTCCACTTTTTCCTCAGGAATATACTGGTCCAGAGCCTTTCTTCTGACCGTGCCGGCTCCCATCTTTCCATCTTTGCCGGGTTCCGCCACCGGGCCTATATCCGCCGCCTGGCGAACCTGAGTGACCCGTACCGCCTCACCAGCCGCCCCGGCACTTTCTGCCACAGCTAACCCATCACCTTTCACCCCATCTCCCGCCTTTTCACCTTCACTCACTTTTCCGCTTTCATTTACCTTTACAGCCTCTCCCGCTTTTTCCGTTTTTCCTTCCTTTAACCCGGTATCCGCCTTCAAAGCTACTGCCTCCTGTCCCAGCCTGCTGTTTGGAACCATCTCAATCGCCATAATCTTATTCTCCTTTTTAATTTTATTTTTTCAACTGCCAGTTCACTCACTCATACCGCAAAGCCTCAATAGGCTCTGCACCTGCCGCCTTAGAAGCAGGATAAATCCCAAAGAAAATTCCAACCAGTGCCGAAAACGACACAGCCAGCACCACCACAGTAGGCTTTATGACCACCCCAATTCCCAGTGCCACACCGCCCAGACCCATCAGTCCGGCCGCCAAAGCCACCCCTGTCAGACCACCCAGTGCCGAAAGCACCGCAGATTCCGTCAGAAACTGAATCAGAATATCCCTGGTCTTAGCCCCAAGAGCCTTTCGTATCCCGATCTCCCTGGTGCGCTCCGTCACAGAAACCAGCATAATATTCATAATTCCGATCCCTCCTACCAGCAGCGAAATGGCCGCAATCCCGCCCACTGCCGCAGACAGGCTTCTCATCATGGAATCCACATCCCTCATCTGCCCTATTGCCGTCTGAGTAAAGTAATCCCCCGGCTCCCGTCTCTTCACCCTGGCAATATAGGCAAGAATCCGGTTCATAAACTCCTCCATGTCGATTCCCTCCGCTCCGAAAAGGTGGCAGTAATGAAACATATCCCCATGCCGTACCAAAACAGTCTCAGGCACAAAGGCTGCACCTGTATCCCTGTTTCCTCCCATTAAAAGAGCCTGGAACGCATTCATTTCCTTTTTGTATACCCCTACTACCGTATACTCATCCATACTGCCGTTCATTGCCGTCCGAAACCTGCTGCCCACCGCATTTTCCTTGCCGAAAAGCTTTTTTGCACTCCCCACCTCCATAACCACGTTCTTTTTCTGTGCCAGAATATCCCTCTCATTCAGATACCGCCCATAAACCATAGTCATAGGCTGCACCTTTTGGTAGCCCTCATTAATTCCCTGAAAATTGAACTGCATTTTCCTCTGTTTTGCCTGCACTTCGCCGGAAGCAGAACTGCCGCTGTCTATGTACGCGATCTCATCACCAAACACCTCCTTCATTCTTTTCAGATCCTCCAGAGTAAAAAAATCACTTGCCCGCACATCATCCGCCATAATGGAAATATACGCCTGGGTGATTCCCACATCCTTGTAGATGTCCGAAAATAATTTCCGCATGGTGTCCCCAATAGAAACAATGGAGATCACTGACCCGATTCCGATGATAATGCCCAGCATAGTCAGGGCAGACCGCATTTTGTTGGCACGGATCGCAAGAAATGCCATCTCCATGTTTTCCACAATCATCAGGCCTCCCAGCCACTGCCTGGCCCGGCTGGCTGCCTGTTTGAGCAATTTCATAAAGACCTCCTTCCTTTCCGTCATAGACACAACATACCAGAAAAACCTTAACCATCCTTAAACCATTTCTTAAAAAATCTTAATCCTGCTATGGCGGACTCTATCCAGCAAAGTGTAAAACACCGGAAGCATAAAAAGACTTAACATAGTAGAGGCAGTCAATCCCCCGATATTCACCAACGCTAGATCCCTGGTAGTAGTTCCTGTGCTGCCAATCGCCATAGCCATAGGAATCATAGATAATTGACATAGAATACTACTTGCTTAACAGCGAAAAGCATTTCTCGTTCAAAGACAGGTATGTAAATGTCATCTTGAAGCTGATGTGCTACCACCATGTATCCATACAATGGAAAGGCTGGATTGACCGCCCATCGCCGCAGGCTGTAGAGAAAGCAATTAACATGATTATGGAAAACCATTCAGGCTGGCTGAATGTATTGCTGCCAGAGAAAAATACTCTTGTGGTTTTTGAATGGGACTGTTTAAACTTGTCAGTATATAACTCGCCGGAAGAAGTACAGTCAATCATGCAGAAAATAGCCGCTTCCGAAGGACTGTTCTGGCGTAAATCAGAGGTAAACGAAATGTAAAGAGGTGTTTTCCCGTTCTAAAGAGTACCAAACTAAGATTTAAGAAATGATTTACAAATGAAATATAGGAAGGATTGTTATGATGAAGAAAATTGGAGCTGGCATTGGAGTATTGGGAATGATAATAATTCTAATCAAAATTATATCAGATGCTAAAGACAAAAAAGCGGCAACCACGAATATTATCGGCGGTGCAGATGAACCGACCATAATATTCTTAAAGGAAAAGTAATGGAACTACCCAGCTTGCCTGTAGGTTCATGCCTGCCATCCCAAGGGAAATCCCCCCGGAACAGTATACCGACTTTTTCCCGTGACTATTGCCAATATTTTTTTGTTTCCAAAAGCATGATTTTGCCATCCACGACAAGGGGGACAGGAACTCCCAAGCCCATATCCTGCTTACCATGTAGGCTATAGACGAAAAAGGCAGGGGGATTGACCATCCCCCACCGTCCACATGGGCTTGCTGCCCGCCAGAAAGCCGTATTGTTCCTACTAATTGGGGATAACACAAGTTGTCAGAAGGCATCCTAAAAACGCCTCTTATTTGCCTTCTTTCTCACTCATTCCGTATGGCGGCCAGGGGGCTTAGGGCCATTGCTCTGAGAGCAGGGAAAAAACCTGCCGCCATTCCCACCAGAACCGAAAATACCAGAGCAGAAAAAGACAGCCACCAGGGTATCCAGGAGATTGCTCCCCCAGTCCCGATTCCCATGGATTCCAGTTTCAGCAAATGGTTCATCCCATAAGAAATTCCATAACTTAATACCACCCCCGTAACACCACCTAAAAAGCCTATAAAAGCCGATTCTAGTAAAAACATATTCCGTATACTCCCCAGATCACAGCCCAGTACCTTCAGCACCCCAATCTCCTTTGTCCGCTCATAGATTGACATCATCATGGTATTGGCAATCCCGATTGCCGCCACAATCAGAGATACAGCGCCGATTCCTCCCAGAACCGCCTGGATCATACCTGACTGCTTCTCCGTCTGCTCCAGCCATTCAATATTGCTGGAAGCCTGATACCCTGCCTCATTTAACTTCTCCTGCACTTCCCTTACATGCTTCATATGATCCACATTTACCTCAATGGTGTTGTAGACAAAATAAGGATACACCTTTCCCTTTTTGGTAGTTGGCTGCCCAGGGATTGGCTTTTTCTTAAAAATCCGTTTCAACTGCGTCTTTAAAAGGTCTATATCCGCATAAATCGAATAAGAATACTGAAAATTTTTGTTTTTGCTCCCATCCACAATCCCATCCGCCTCAAGCAAATACTTTTTCGGCGGCTTCACCTGCTGATCTGCTTGCGCCCCATAATAGCTGTCCATATCAAACGTGACAAACACTGGTTTTCTCATCAGATCCACATCCGGCAGCTTGTTGGTATCATAAAATCCCTTTCCTGTCTTGCGGTGGGTAAAATTTTTCAGGACTTCATTGCCATAAATCAGTCTCATCCCTTCCCCAGCTGCTGCTTTCCTGTTCTTTTGTATAGGAATCCGGTCCAGGTACTCCCTGGGAACCCCATTCAGCGACACATAGGACGCTTCATAGGCTCCCTGCCTCAGCATGACCGAAAGCTGTAACATGGGAAAGACACTTTTTACATGCTCCATACCGGTAAACTCCTTTACTGTTTCATCCGTCAGCTGCTTCGGTTTCTCCTTTCCGTTATCTCCCTCATACCGCTGCATGACCTGTATGGTCGTCAGGCTTCCAGAAGATTCCACCAGCTCCCGGCTTCGTCTTTGCAACCCCAGCCCTAAGGAAATCATGACCACAATAGAACCTGTACCAATCACCACCCCCAGCACCGTCAAAAGGGTTCTCAGACGCCTCCTCTTTAAATTGTTAATACTCATAGAAAGCAAATCCCCAAATCTCATATTGTCCACCACACCTTTCAGGTCATCTTTTAAAATATCCAACCTGAGTCAGCGTACCAGAATAATCTTAACCAATTCTGAATCTGCCCTTAAGGATTCTGAAGTATCTCTATCCCCGCCACCACAAAACGCTGCTCCTTCTTTTGATAGCTGCAGGTCACAAACAGCACCACTCTCTTTCCCTCTGCCAACTCCACATCTGTCTCATAAAGCCCACGTTCTTTCAGTTTTAGCATACCGTCAAATCCTTCCTTGCCGTTCCCTGTTATTGCCCGGCAGAGAGAACTCTCCTTGTCCTCCCATTCCTTAGCCGGTACATAAAAAGCAGCAAATACCTCATAGGTTTCATGTTCATACAATGTGTCCAAAGAAATCACCGGATTCTGCATCCAGAACTCCCTGTTCTTATACTTCATCAAATCCGCAAACATAGACCCGTTTTTCATATTGTGCCCATAGATACATACCGTCCCCTGCTTTGCTCCCAAACTTCCATGACCCACAAATGGAACTCCGGCATAAGAACTTTCTCCCGCAAAATTCCTGTGAAGATAATGCTCCCTATCTCCCTGCCTCTCCATAACCGGATAGTCAATCCTTGTTCCCTCAACAAAAATCCATCCGGCAAAATCCGGATTTCCCTGATAAAGTGTCTGATACTCTGGAAGAATCTCTCTCCCAAACATTTCCCTGTCTTGATTTTCAATCCTTTCCACTTCTCCATCCCCATAATCTTCCACGGAAACTCCCATTTCTTCTTTACCCATTCTCACCTGCTCCCGCAAAGACTCAAACCTGTGCTCCTCTCCTGTCAGTCTCCATTGTCTTTGTACCAGAACCATTGTCGTGAATAACACTGCCAATATGAAACCTCCCATTACTACCTTTTCTCCCAGTCTCATTTCTCTTCCTCATATAGAATCTTAGAAAAGTAGAAAAATCTATCCCCTACCCATCGACAGATTCTGTTCTCTGTCAAATACTCCTCTGTCATACATTCCGGATTGTCTCTTCCCCATCCGGTTCTCTCCAAAAACTCCTCCACACTCTCATACTCCTCCAAAGCCCTCACCGCCCGTACAAGTTTCTCCTTATTCCAATTCTCCCGAATCAAAAATTCCCGTTCCAAAATATCCGTCAAACCATTGGGAAAGCCGCCATCTTTTTCATCATTCATCCGTAAATAAATCCTCCACCCTCTCAATTCCCCCAGCTTTGGCATTCTTTAACCCAGGTTCTGATTCTTCCTCCTTGGTCATATCTATCCATAACTGCGTCTCTATAAAATCTTCCATCTTCCCCTTGGCTCCTGAAGCCATTTTTGAATTCTTTTCATTATCTGCGAAAGGTTCCTTTTTCTCCTCTTTTCGAGGAAAGTCATCAGATTTATCAGCTTTTAGGGTAAAAATATTTTCTTGATTTCTTTTTCCCAGTTCTTCTCCAAACTCATTCTCCCTGTCTTCATTTTCCAATTCCCCCTTCCGCCACTCCGGCACATGGCTCTCCGTCTTCTCCAGCACCAGCTTTTTCGCCTCCGGGTGCCTGGAATAATCAAATTTTCTCACTTTCAACACCTTCTGCCCCCGGATAATCACAAGAGCCTGGTCCAACGGAAACCGAAGTACCTCATCCGGCAAAAGCAGCATACGCTTTCCCACAGAACTTGTCTCCGAATAGTCAGGCACATAGTCGCTCATACGCATGGAGCTTAAATTCTTCCGTATAGAAGCCACCCCCACAGTCACTTCACCGGAACGTCCGCTGAAATAAGTTGCCGTAGTCATATCATTGCACCCTAAAAACAGCGAAGTATCACACCCACCCAGAATCTCCTCCCACTGCCCATCCGGATACCGGTTCTGTAACTGAGGGATATTCTGGTACATAATACTCATGCCCAGATCCCGGCTCCTGGCCGTAGCCAGCTTTTTCTTAAAATCCGGCACCACCCCAATGTTGGGGAATTCATCCAAAATAAAGTGAACCGGAACCGGCAACTTCCGGCTCTCCTGCCGGTCCGCAAACCGCACCAGCTTGATACACAAGAATGACACAAACAATGTTGCCAGCACATCATAAGTGGAATCCTGATCTGAGGTAATACAAAAGTAAGCACACCTCTCCTTCCCCGGAAGGGTCAAATCAAATTCCCGGTAACTGGTAATCTTCTGTACCTTCTCATTCTGCATAATCTGCAGCCGGGTTCCCAGCCCCAGAACCGCATTCCCCTTCACCTTATCCGCCTTAGAGAATAACCGGTACGGCCCCTTGGCCGGATGACTGGTAGGCAGATTATCAAAAATCCCGTCCAGTGCCTCCAGACTCTGATTGATCAGCAGCTTATACGCCTCCGCAAAGGTCCTGTCCTTCTCCTCATACTCATGATACACATATAGACAAAGCGCCTTTAACAAATCCATCTCCGTGTTGTCATAAAAATGGTCAAACTTGTCCGTAGTATTGCGGATCACCACGTCCACAAAGGTATCAATCAGCCCACCCCCGTCAATCTCCCCCAGACAATCCCAGGCGTCCGAATTGTCCAGGTTAATCAGATTCCACTGCCGCACCGTGTACCCCTGGTCTTTCAAGTACGCCGCCGTATCCTCATACAACTCCGACTTGGGATCAGTCACAAACATACTCTCCCCACGTTTCACGCACTGGAGAATCATGTTCCTGGCAAATGCCCTGGACTTCATGGAACCCTGGGAACCACACACGGCGATATTTCGGTTCAGCCTGGAATCTCTGGGAAGACTTAATACATGTCCGGTCTTCAAATCCTGCCCCAAAATAATCCCATCCACCTGCCTCACATCCCTATCCTCACGGAGTATGACCTTCCGCTCTGAATCCTTCATGTACCCTGCCGTCCCATAGGTTCCCAAGCTGGAATAGCTGAAATTCCGTTCCTCATCCATTCCCGCAAGGCCCCCTTTCTCACTCCGAAACAGAATCAATCCCGCAAAGACCAGGAACAGAAGCAGAGCCAAAAACGTGCATTTCCACCCTGTCACGGAAAACAGTGCCCCAAACAAACACCGAAAGGGATTCAGGCTCACATTACCTGCGTCTGTCAAAATCTGCTTAAAGATTCCTCCTGCATACAGCGCCAGCAAAAACAATGCCCCAAGCCCAATTACCAACTTTTTTCTCTCTGGCAATTCCTCTCTCCCCTTGTTTTCATGTCCTCCCATATCTCACCTCTTCCTGCAAAATCAATATTGACACATGCCATCTTGTCAGCATGCCTTCCAGCTGCAAAGCTCCGTCACACACATCCTTCCCTCATGGTATCGGCACGCACCACTGCGCGGTACCTGCCAAATCGTCAGAACGCATTCCAGTTGTGAAACTCCGTTTCACAAGCGTTCTTCCTACGCAGCCCCCACCGAATGATACCGGTATAGGTTCCCGTAGTAAGTGCTGATTGTACTGGACGCATTGTAAAGCGCCGTAATCATCATCGCCCGAATATTCCGAATCTTCACCGCTGTTTCCGACATACACCGAAGGACATACTGGACATGAAACATGGTCAGGCTCTTATACCTCTCCTTCACTTCCGCCGCTTTCCGTTCCTCCCGGTTGACCCGGATTGTCCCTGCCGTAGAAGTCAGAACCTCTGAGGCGATCTCCACCAGTTCATCCAGTTCGTCCGTATCTTCCAGGTCATGTTTCAAAATGTCATACTCAATCTGTCTCTTAAATTCCTCCCTGATTCCCTGATAGGAAGATAAGATAAGAGAATCTCTGTTGTAATCTCTGTTGTAATCTTTGTATGTAATCTCTGTATTTGTCCCCCTAAAACCTGCAACACACTTTTCTATATTTCGGAAATGGGTATCCCCGTTTTCGGTGGTATACCCCTCTTTCAGTAAGGCCTCCCCCTCATACTTCTCCATTCCATCATCAAATTTTTTCACCTCTGCTATTCTCTGTTCCTTTTTGCCGTCTCCCCCTTCCCTCTTATGCCCGTCCA
Source organism: uncultured Hungatella sp. (assembly GCA_910585645.1). Classification (GTDB taxonomy): domain Bacteria; phylum Bacillota; class Clostridia; order Lachnospirales; family Lachnospiraceae; genus UBA3402. The sequence goes on from CAJUFP010000002.1 coordinate 80,299, forward strand.
TTCTTCCGATTTCTATTCCAATTTCCTTGTACCCCGCTGCCTTCTCCCCATTCTTTCCCTCTCCTGCCTCTTTTTCCCCATATTCCGCCTTACCTTCTTCCCATCCATTTATCCTGCCTTTCCCTCCATCCAGTTCCCCATCCTCCGGAAATGTCAGCCGCTTCAATACCTCCACATCCAGAGCCAGAAACAGAACATTAGGAATGATAATCCCGCCCATATTCAATTTCCGAAAAACCCGCCTCACCACTCCCAGCTTTTCCAGTTCCACGATTGCATTGGAAGCGTCCCTCTTACTGATTCCAAACTGATCCGCGATCTGCTGGTAATTCCGCTGTAACAGATCCGCCTTAAATTTCTTTTTATATCCCACGAGTTCCCCGGTTCCCTCACTCCGTACCTCCGCAGCGCGATACCAGTACACAATATCCGCAAGAATCACAATGGCATTCAAATAGGGTTTCCCACTCTCTTTGCGGATTGTCTGATACCAGGCAGACGGAATCACATTCCCCGTTATCCGCATTTGACTAAGCTGGTCCACCGTTTCATTTCCTGTCCTGTAAATAGACTCCATAAGATTCTCCTCTCCTTTTGTTCATTTCCATACGCTGTTTATTCCTGATCTAAGATTCCCACCCCAGATACCGATACACCTTCTCCGGCCGGATCGCCTCCACTTCAAACCATTCCCCCAAAACTTTCCTCACAGCCTCCGCCTGATAAGTAAAACAAAACACCCGGCCTCCTCTGGCCGCCCCCTGCGCCCGAATCCTTTTCAACTGCCACAATTCCAGCAGATAACAAAAATACACGTTCCGTCCATTCCCATCCGTCCCTGCCTCCAGCCCAAAAGGATTCTCCCGAACCTGAGAAAGCGCCCCACATAAAAACCTTCTCAGTTTCTCTCTCCTTTCCCCACTGCACAGAAGCCGTACCTGCACCATCGCTTCCTTTACCAGAGGGACAAAATAAATACGCTCATAAGTTTCATCCACCTGATAAAGATTCCCCTTCAGTCCCCCGTCACTTCCAAGAATCCTTCCCAGCATATCCATATCCCTCCCCATCATCACAGCCCCATAAAGCCTGGTCTCTCCAAACCCAAACCTCCGAAACCGCATTTCCACCCGGCTCCTCAGATTCCTCTCAATCTTCGGTGTCCACTTCATCAGACTATCCATAGTGTTATAAACCACAAAAGCCCCATCCCCCACCAAAATTCCACAAGCACGGGACCCGGATACCTCCTTGTCCGTCTCCAGCTTCCACTCCGCCGTCCCATAGTATGCCCCAATCTTATTATCTTTGTTCCCTTCTCCCATCCCCCGCGAAAGAGACGGAGAAAGATAGAGCCCAGGGAACAGCACCGGCTTGTCACTGACAAAAACCCCAATCCCCATCCGGTAAAAATAAATCCACACCATGCTCATACGGTGGAGCCGGAGCCGCTTATCCGGCTCACTCTTTACATGGTTCGTTGCCCCAGAACCGGAAAGAAACAGCCCCACATCCTCCCTATATCTTTCCAGAAGATACCTCTTCCCCTTCGCCCGCAGCAGATATCCCCGTATCCCGTCCTTACTCCGAAGCTTGATCTCCCCATCCCTTTTCAGCCTGGTAAGAAGAGCCGCCCCATACTCTTTAGAGCCAGCCGCCTCCCCCATCCAGTCCGCCGGTATCTCCCCGCTTACCGCCGCCAATAAAAGCACCTCATCCCGTTTCTCCCTTCTTCTCACGACCACCCCTCATTTCTTTCCGTAATGTTCTATTTTCTACCCTATTGGCTCTATCCCTGGGTAACTTTTCCCCCTTATCAACTCCCAACTTTTACATGAAACACGGCATTTTTTGACAACTCTTACCCTGTCGATTTTTCCCATCTTCGAAAACTCTCATTTTTCGATACCCCATTTCCCCTATAAAACGCCTTAACCCAATCCCCAAACAGCCCCTTATCCATAAGAAACACCTCCGTCCAGTCCCTGTCTCCCATGACCGTGGTGTGGTAAGTATCCAGATACAATCCCCCGTCAGACTCCAGGAAAAAAGTCCCCAGAGCGTCCACCACCTGCTTCTCCTCAATGTTGTCATGATCCCTCACCCGGACCTCCGGCTTCCCCTTGTCATAAACATGACAGAAACAAACCACCGCCTCTTTAAAAGCCGGAATCTCCAGCCCCTCCTTCCCTCTCTCCCCACACCACTTCTCCATAGCCAGAAACAGAGGCTGGTAAATATAATCCGTATACTTGCTTTTCCTGTGAGGCAAAAGAAACGGCAGCTCCGCCCTCAAAATCCCCTTCTCATATCCAATCGTAATCCAATGACTCCGTATCAATCTCTCCCGGTAATCCCTCTGCCTCTCCGGCTCCGCCACGCTCTCCATTACTAACCGCCTAAGTTTTTCCGTCAATCTCTCCGCACAAAGGGAAGCCTTCTCCACTTCCTCCCCATATCTTCCATACTGAAAATCCGAGGCAAAACGCTCATAAGCCGCCTTAATCCCCCCTGCCTCCGCCAGATGTTCCTGCATAATCCCCGCCAGTTTCTGAGCCTCCTTCAGCCGGTCCCCGGCCAGCCCCTGGGCCTCCGTTCTTCTCTCTCTTTCGATAATATTCCACCTCCCCGCTATCTCTCACCAGACAGAATCCCACTACATCCGGTATCTGAATCTGCCCCATTAACTTCTTATCCTCTATGACCACGATATGCCTTCCCTCCGGCCTCCTCATTTTCCCATAAATCCCATTCACTAACTTCACATCCCCAATCCCCACATACAAGATGTCATAAATCTCCCCGCTGTCAAAAAACACGATCCGCACCGGAAAGTCCTCCCTCTGCGCCAGAAAATGCCCCTCTATCTTCCTTTTCCCCACCATATCCCCAAGCACCCACAAAGCCCGTATTGTCCCCTCATCCTTCACGGAATACGCAAACCCGCTGGAAGAGACCAGCCCCGTATAGGGATTGCGGAAAATCTGCCGGTTCTTCTCCAGTCTCCTCATGGCCCTTATCACCCCGGTTCTCTCCCCCGGAAAAAACAGTTCCACCTGCCCCAGCTCCATGACGTTATACTTCCGTATCAAATCCAGAACCTTCCCCGACATCTCCTCCGGGTTCCGGTATGTATCCATAATTTTTCTCACCTCCTGCCACTTCTCTCTTGTTCCGTTCTCCCTTGTCCTGATTCACCATGAAACACTTATGTCCATTCCACTTATTCTCCACCACTCTGTCTCTTCCCATAAGCCCCACTCCCAAACCTTGCCAGTCTCTCCTTTAGCTCCTTCAAATCCTTCCTATCTGTAGTAATCAAATCTTTCTCCAACTGACTTGCCTTAAACTCCAACGTCAAATTGTTACTGTTCGTAGAAATCATCCCCTTCCCCCTCTCAAAATGCACAATCTCCATCCGCTCCGCCTCCGACAAATGAAGAAGCTCCTGCACCTTCTTCGCCTCATCATTCTCCAAATTCAGAACCACCTTCGTCTTGCAGGCATTAATAATCCCCCTCCCATACTTCCCGTCCTTCAGCGCCATAAAATCCGACAAATCCTGGGTAGCGCACACCGCCGAGCCACCATACCCCCGGATAATCTTAAAAATCTCCAGCACATACTCCGCCGCCAGTTCATTGGAAGACGCCCCAATCAACTGCCACACCTCATCCAGAAACACCGCCTTCTCCACTGTCCGGTCCTCCTTCACCTTGGACCACACATAATCCAGAGCCACAAACATCCCCACCGGCAGCAGATCCCCGGTCAACTCCGAAATATCCAGCACTACATACTTATTCCCCAAATCCACATTGGTCTGCTGATTAAAACTGGAAGCCGACCCATGAACCAGTCGGTTCACAATATTGGCCATCCGCCTGGTCTCCGGCTTCTCGCAAAGAATCTCATACACATCCCCCAAAACCGGCATTTCCCTATACCTCCCCTCACTCCCAGGTTCCAACAGCGTCCCATTCTCATGGGTAATTCCCTTCCGGTAATACGCCGTCACCAAAGCCTCATCCAAAAGCTGCTTCTCCTCATGGTCCATATCCGGCACCAAAAGAGAAAAGAAAATATGCAAATCCTGAATCTTCGCTGCCAATTCCGACCTCTCCAGCACCGCCCCGTCCAGCAAATCACTGGCCTCCTGATCCCGCTTCCGTATCTCCATCACATTGATACAATTAGCCGAAGCCGAAGAAATCTTAATAAACTCCCCTCCGATATTCGTGCAGGCCCTGGCAAACTCATGCCCCTTGTCCGGCGCAATAATAAACACCTGAATCTTTTTCCTTCTCATACGCAGCGCCATCAGCTGCAGCAAAAATGTCTTCCCCGCCCCCGTAGTCCCCATAATAGAAATGTTGGCATTCTTGTAAACCGCCGAATTAAAAATATCCACGATCACCAGAGAACTGTTTGCCGTATTCACCCCCATAAGAATCCCGTTCCTGTCCGACATCTCAAAAGACGTAAACGGATAACAGCTTGCCGCCCCGGAAGTCAGCACATTCCGTTTCGACCTCTCATAAATACTCCTGTCCAAATCCAGCAGCGGCAGCGCCGACCGAAACCCCTGCTCCTCCTTAAACACGCAGGAAACCGTGTCCATATCCTGGGCATTCAGCAGCTTTTTCATCTCCTTCACCCGCCACTCCACCTCCCTGGCACTGTACCCCGTCACCGTCACCAGCACACACAGATAATAAAACTCCTCACTGGAAGACAGCCCGTTCTTCAAGTAATACCCCGCCTGAATGGACTCCGCCAGGTCATCAAAATCCGAGTTGGTATCCGAAGCATCCTTAATCTTGGACCGGTTCAGCCGTATCCGCCTCCCAATCCTCTCCAAAGTCTTCCCCTTGTCCTGCCTGTATAAAAACAAGTCCACATCAATCCCCTCCCCGGCGTTAATCAGCAACGACATCCACCCCGCCGGAACCCGGAACCGGTAACGCCCCGAAGGAATAAACAGATAGGAGTGGTACACCCCGTCCAGCACCACATAATTCCCATGCCGGAAATCCATTTCCCTTGGAGCCACGCACTCCCCAATAGGAATCCTCCCCACGCTCTCCTCCCCGTTCTCCCGAAAATACCACTCCGCCACCTGATTTAACCTCTCCCCAAATCCCACGGTCTGGCTGGATTTCCGATTCAAAAGGGTATAAAGAAGCTCCGCCGTCTCCACCGTAGGATTCTCCGAAAGAACCACTTCATTCCCACACTGGTACAGATACTTTTTCGCCGTCTGGGCATAAGAATTCAAAAGCCCCACAGCCTCCTTCTCCCCCTTCCGGGCTTCCACCTGAAACACCAGAAAAAACCGCCTGGTCACCGCCTCCCTATACCCCACGGTACACAAAAGCTCCCCATAGTCCTGCTGTAACATCCGGCACCTCTCATCCGTCTCAGTCCTCATATCCTCCCGCAGATCCTCCAGATACCCGGAAATATCCGCCTTTTTAGAAACCGACTTCATCTGCAGCTGGGGCGGCGCAATCTTCAAATACCCCATAAACGAATAGATAATGTTCCTCTGCTCCCCCGCACTCCGGTGAAGGAAATTAATAGGCAGCACCTCCAGGATCTTCACATACCTGCCGTCCTCCGTGTAAATGATTCCCTCCTTGATCGCCTTAATGGGAATCTCTTTGCCAGCCCTGGTAAAAGGCAGGTCATACAGCATTCCTTTTTCCCTTTCCTTATGAACTGCCCCGCCTGTTCTGCCCCTTCGCCCCCTTCTCTCCGCCTTTTCCGCCCTGCTTCCTGCCCGATTTTTCCTTTCTCTCCTTAGGTCCCTCTCCACCCGCTTAAGTTCCCGTTTCCACTGCCGCCTCTGCTCTGCCAGTTTCCTTTTCTCCTCCGAACTTTCCTTTTCCCTGGTCTTTTCTTCTTGTCCCTTTTCCTCCTGGTGCTTTCCTTCCTGCCCCTTTTCTTCCCTGCTCCATTCCTTCCAGCTTTCTCTACCCGTTTTTTCCTTCATAGCCACTGCGCCTTTCCGATTTACCGCTTTCCTATTTTCCCAGACTGTCTCTCTTATCATGTCGGCCCTCTTCCTTTTTTCGTTCCCTCACCTTCTGATCCCTCCTTTTCCTCCGGTTCTGCTCCATCCGGTAACGCTCATCTGGCGGCCCCAGATACCTTCTTTGCTTCACATACTGAAAAAAGCTGCCAATAAACCCAAACAGACTCTCCCCCTGCACCCCAATCACGCTTAAAATCACCACCGGAACCAGAACAATCATGCCAATGTACATCTTTACCCTTGCCGTTGTATTCAGCGACAACAGAACCGGCAAAAGAATCAGCAGAATCACCCCTGCCTCCACCGCATTCCTTGTCTTAATCCGCCCGGACAGCAACGTCCCCTCCTCAGCAAAATTAGGGGGTATGGTATAAATGTCAATCCGGTCTTCCTGCTCCATTAAATTCACCCTCTTTCCCCAAAAACAATCCTATCTCAATAAACAGCAGTCCCTTTTATGTCAAATTCTTTATTGAAATTTCCCCCTATACAGCATACAATAGTATTTATCAAATCCATTCCAGGAGATATTCCCTATGGTATTTTCAGCCAATCAATCACAGAACATTGTCCCTATTACACAATTCGACTGTGGCAAGGCTCCCCAGATTTTCGATCAGCTTCACTCCAAGCGTCATTTAACTGTACTAAAAAATGATCAGCCCGTTGCAGTCATTCTCTCCCTTGAAGAATATACCCGCCTAATGGAGATTGAGGAAAACTACTCACTCCTTCTGGAAGCCAACAGGCGCATGGAAGAAGGCCGTGGAAAACGTACCCTCTCTTTCCAATCAGTCATGGACGCTTTAGGACTTAGCGAAGCAGAACTTGAAGAAACCATAGACACACAAATTCAATAGCCAGGTATCCCTGCTACCTTTCCCGCCATCTCCCCCTTTTAACTTGAATAATCCTCCCGATACTGACACTCATACCCAGTATCGCCAAAATCACCAACAATCGTTTCCCGTCTTTCGTCCGTCCTGTCACTGCCCCTAAAACATTTTCCTCTTCATGTTCTCCAGCCTCTGTTTCCTCCTCCCCTTTTTCCAAAATATCCCTTTTCCGTTCTCTTCTCTCCGCTGTTTCACTCTCTGTCTCCTCATCTACCACCTGATACACACTCCCAGGACGAACAAAAACCCGGCACATCATCACCCTATCCGTATCCACATCCATTTCCTCCGGTTCCACATGACAGTCAAACTTCCTCCCATCCGAATCCGCCTCCACAGACACCACCTGATACCTCCCCGGCCGCAGCTCCCGATTCGCCATATAATCACTTTCCCCAGCAAGCGAAATAACCGTCTCTCTGCCTCCCTCCATTTCTTCTACCACAAGCCGTACCCGGCCGCCAAACCCCTGAAAAACCTCACTCCTCACAGCCAGGATTCCTCTCCTTGTGTCCGTATCAGTAAATTCCTCCTCCCAATCCGCACCCATATCCCCATTCACATTTCCCTTTTCCACATTCTCTGTAATCTCCGGCAAATCCCCACTTGTAATCTCCCCTTGCCCGTCCCTTTGCTCTATCCCTCTCATCAACTCACTACCAAAACAATCCGCCGGACTTATAAAACCCACACACAATCCAACCGCCAGCCCAATCACTCCTATCTTCCATAGCCGTGCCAAACTCCGCTTTCCTGTCATTTTCCACCACCTTCCCCTCTCCACACAAAACCACTTCCACACAAAATCCAAATCCCCCATACCCTTTCCACACCCATTCTCCCCATTTCATCTTCCTTATCCCCCCTACTCCCCAATCAGCCAGATACTCCCATCCGCCAAATCCCTGGCATACGACTGAATGGTCGCCGGACTGTACAGATTCCCCGTCCTGGTCCGGCTCCCAGGGTCAGCAATGGTCAGATACCCATTTTCCGTTACCCCGGTCAGCACAATATAATGCCCGCTGCTCCCCGAAATCGTATTCTCCGCGCAGATCACCACCGCCATTTTCCCGTTCTTAAGCCCCTTCACCACCTCATTCATCCGTTCCCGCTTCATCCTCTCCACAGAAAGCCCCCAGTGAGCAGCCGCAGCAGCCGGAAATGCATGGCTTGTCCCTTTCCCCTTCACATAATACCCTCCGGAAATGGCAAACCTCCCTGTCATCTCCGGTGTAACTCTCTCCCCTGTCAAAGTAGAAATCACAATAGCCAGTGCCGTAGGCCCGCATCCGGACGCCCGGATATTACTTCCCCCATAAGGCAGAGAAGCCCACGGCTCCTCCCCCTGGTTGTAGTAAACTGCCTCCCCCACACAGCCAGCCACCGTATCATACACAATCCGGTCCCCCTCCGTGGAAATCGTCCCGGTATAAATATCCTCCGAAGCCCCTTCCCCCAGCACGAAATTTTTCCAGCTTGCCGCCCGCAGCACCAGGTCCTGAACTCCCTCCGCCCCCTGGCTGGCCAGCTGAAACAATGTCAGCACATAATTAAATGACGTCTGATCCGTAACCCTCCGGTACTCATACCCCGTTTTCACCTCCGAAAGCTCCGGTTCCAGCAGCACCACAATGGCATAATCCACAATCTCCCTTTCCACCTCATCATCTCCGGACCCTTCCGTCTCTGTATGGGTCCCCGTCTGTGTCCAGCCCAGAAACTCCGAAGCCCGCTCCTCCACCAGAGACTTTAACAACACTTCCGACACCTCCAGACTTCCACTCACACTTCCAGACTCCCCTATCCCATCTCCATTTCCACTCTCTGTTTCTTGCATTTCTCCCCCAGTATCCACTCCCCCTGTCTCACCAGAATTTCCACCATTCCCCCCGGCTGCTCCGGACTCCTCACCCTCCAGGCCGCCATTCCCATAAACCATATCCGTAAAAATCAGATACCCCTTCACCTTCTCCACATAAGCAGGCGTCTCCCCGTTCTGGGGAATCCGATACCCCGCCCGCTTCACCGCCCCCGGCCCCGCATTGTAAGCCGCCAGCGCCAGATCCAGCCCGTTAGGATACGCAGAAAATGTCCGTAACATCTCCCCTATGTACTTCGCCCCTCCCATAATGTTCTGCTTCGGATCATAAGGATTGGCCACCCCCAGGTTCGCCGCCGTAGCCGGCATAAGCTGCATAATCCCCACAGCCCCTGCCCCCGAAACCGCATTGGGGTTAAAATCCGACTCCACCTTAGCCATCGCCTTCAAAAGCGCCTCCGGCACCTGATATGTAGCCGCCGCCAGAGCAAAATACTCATCATACACACTGGTCAGGTTCCCAGCCATTCCGCCATAAGAACCATACCCGTTAAATTCCACAATCCGGCTCCCACTCCGCTCCTCCTCAATCAGCACTGCCAGATAACGGCTGAGTTTCGGCTTCAATACCCTTTCATACTCATCCGTCTCCACCTCATACCCGTCATAATCCTCCCAATTCTCATCAAAATCTTCCCCGATCTTTCCATACAGAGAATCCCTCTCCCCCTCAATCAGCCCATAAATCTCCTCCTCCAACTGAGAATCCTCCGCCAAAAGGGTATCAATCTGATTTTTAATATTCCGGTACTCCGTCTCCCTGGCCTGGGCCACATACCCATCCGCGTCCCCAAACCCCAGATAAGCCAAAATAATCCCCACCCCATTGACAATCACAAAAACAAATAAAAGAACAGACAAAAGAATCGAAAGAACCACCTTCCAAAATCTCTTACTTGTAACCAACGCACCCACAGCCGCCCCCAAAGGCCCCGCCAGCGCACTTCCCACGGCCATCCCCCCTGCCGCCCCGCCTGCACTAGCCGCGCCTGCCGCTGCCATAGCTCCATGAGCCGACTGTACCGCCTGGGCTATCCTCTCCGCCTGCCCCGCTGCCCGGGCTCCCCGGGCAGCCATTTCTGCCGCTTTATCAAGCGGCCCATTGTCCCTCCAATCCTCTGACATAAACTCTCCTTATATGGGAATCCACAATCTTTATTTCCTGCCACTCCCATTCCTCTGATCATAGCCACGCCCGGACTGCCCCTCATTTCCGACAGCCCCCTGGTCTTTCCCTCTCTGTTTCACACTCCGCTTTCCAACGGACTTTCCTTTCGTTTCCTGCCTTCTATCACCAAATCCATTCTCTGACTTTTCATGTCCGGCTCCTGCTCCAGCCTTTCCTATTCCATTTTGGGCATTTGGCCTTTCCATTCTGTTTCCAGTTTCCGCCTGCTCCCTTCGGCTTCCCGGCACAGTCCTCTGCTCCCTGTAAATCTTCTCCAGCTTAAGAGTCCCATCCTTTTCCAGAGACACCCTGGTTTCCGGAAGGATTCCCGGTGCCTTTGCCGTTTCCGGAAGCTCATAGAAGGTCTTCCCATTCTCATGGATTGTCTGATACTCTCCCTGGGGCCTCTCATATTGGGAGGCGTCATAACGCATATACCCTTCACCGTCCCTCTCTGCCCTATACGCTCCAGGCATTCCAGTCCCGTAATCTCCCATACCCGACATTCCATGCACCACACCGTCCATATTTCCTGCACCAGAAGCAGAACTGCCTGCTATGCCGCCTTCCATTCTGAAAGCCTCTCCCGAACCATTACCAGCAGCCTGTCCAGAGCCACTCCCGGCCGCATGTCCATTTCCAGTCCCAATACCACCCTCAGACACACTGCCAATCTTCTCAAAATCGCCAGTCCCAAACCCTGATTCCATATTCGCAGCGTTTCCAATTCCTGCACTTCCAGCACCTATATCTCCAATACCCGCATTTCCTGCACCTACATCTCCGCCGCCTATGCCTCCAGCCATACCAATTCCCCCAGCCGGTACTCCACCTTCCGCTATCCCTTCCATACCCGAAATACCTCCGGCTCCATATCCCATACCAGCCATATCCATAGCCGCTTCGCCATATCCAGCCTCCCCACGGTCAAAGTCTCCCACCCCGCCCGAAAAGCCATCCATACTCTCAGCAAAAGAACCTCCAAAGCTGCCCATATCCGCCGGTTCAAAATCCTCTCCCGACATACCAGAAATTTCACCTTCCATGCCTGCCGCTGCCTCAAACATTCCACCAAAATCCGTATTCTCATCAGCCATCCCAGCATAGTCCTCCAAGCCATTCATACCCTCCATAGGGATTCCATCGCCGTCCAGTTCCATATCTCCTGAATCCATACTCCGACCCGTAAACTCCGCACCCCCGTCTTCCATTCCAAAAGGCGCCATACCTTCCGCCCCCATTTCCGTCCCAAAAGGCTCCACGCCTCCATGTCCCATTTCCGTTCCAAAAGATTCCATACCTCCCGGCATGTCCTCCCCCGTATCCATAACCGAACCAAAAGGCCCATCTTCCACCCCGCTGCTTCCCAAATCCATCTCTCCGCCTTCCGTTCCCATAGACACAGCAGAATCCTCTTCCGACACACCAAAAGGAAGGTTCTGCCCCTCCCCAGGCTCCATATTCCCGCCGAACTCTCCAAATCCCGCGCTTTCCCCCGGCTTCTGTCCACTTCCCATAAACTCCGGCGCCTTGCCTCCAAAACCATCCGCACCCATTCCTCCAATACCGCCTCCCGGCTGTCCCGTTCCCCCAGTCATTCCATTACCAGCAAACCCCGGACTTCCGTTCCCCAAAGGAATCGTCTTCCCAGAACCAAAATTCATGTGGCCACCATGATTCCCTTCTGCAGCCCCTTTCCTGCCGCCACCAAAATTCATAAGCCGCCCAGCCATAAGCAATGCCCCCAGTCCACTCATACCGCCGCCGATCCGTCCCAGGTTCACACCCAGAGACCCCATATAAGAATCCAGCTTCGCCGTAATCTTGCAGAACCCGATAAGACACATATTGGCCGCAAAAAACTTCGTAAACCCATAAGAACTTGCCATCATATTCCCATAAGCCGACAAAAACATCTTCACGCACCAGGCATCCAGAATCACCACCAGCACCTGTCCCCCAAACATCTTCGTCCAGGAACCCAGCACATTGTTAGTCGCCTTAGACCCTCCCGCCGCAAACGCCAGCGGCGATGTATAAGAAAAAATCCCCAGCAGCACATACCGCTCCGCCAAAATAAACAACATCTTAAAATAATTCCAGGCCACCACCAGCTGCAGCAGCAGCTTCAATATGGAAATTGTCATCACATCAATCCCAAGAACCGACATGACCCCTTCCGCCGCCGTCACATACTCACTAAACGAATCCACCGTGATCACGGTTCCCACCACCCAGTCATAAGGCGTCCCCGCAACCTCCAGAACATAATTCACAATGTCCTTGGCAAACAAAATCATAAACAGACAAAAACAAGACCGGAACACTAACTCCACCGGGTCCTCCGAAGCAGTCCCCAGCTTCCCAAACATAGACTTAAACAGCTGCCACACCAGAATCATCAAAAGCAGGGCCACCCCCATAGGCACAATGGCATTCCGGTACAAATCCCCCGCCACCCCAAACAGTTCCTCAAACAAATCCAGATCACAAGACAAAATCTCCGTAAACATCCCGCTGGCAACATCCATCATGTCCACAATAAACTTGGAGCACATCTCACTCACAGACTCAAACAGCAATTCCAACAACCAGCCCATTCATTCCTCCTATTTTCCAGGCACGCTTCCCGCCATCTGCCAGACCGCCGGAAACTCAAAAACGCACCTTATTCTATTCTCCTCCTCCAGAGGCCTTCCACCTCCTTCCTGCCGGGAGAGCGCCGGCCTTTTCTTTTTTCAAAATCAGCAACATCTTATCCTTGCCCTGCCCCCAGATGAATTTACACGTTAGCTGATTCCAGACACTCCTATCCAATCCATCCACAAATACTTCCCGTCAATCCACCTGAAAGCCATCCACACCCTTCACCACCCCATAAAACAAACACCGGACAAGTTTCCCTGCCCGGCTCTCCCTGTTTACGGTGTAAATGAACTCTGCGGAATAATCTTCTCCATGTAAGTCACAATAGCCCCCAGCGTCATCAGCGCCGCCCAGCAGATAATAATCCGCTTCAGCCAGGCCCTGGACTCATCCACGGTCTTTCCCGACTTAGAGAAATTCATCAGGAACAGACACACAGCCGCACACACCACAGCCCCCACAGTCGCCAAACCGGCCACATCCGTGTACACCTGCTGCATAGCACTTTTCGCCACACCAAAAATATCCGTTGCATACGCTGTCTGGCACATCAGAGCCGTCATCATCCCCACAGCATAAGCACCTCCCGCCATCCGGGGAATCTGACTCTCCACTTTTCTTCCCACAGCCTCCAGACGGTTCTTCATCTTCCGAACCAATACCGCCAGCCTCCTTTCCGCCCATTCGGGCACAAAAAAAGCAACCACCAAATCTGATGATTGCTTCCCATGATTGCAATATTCGGTTTCAATTCCTATGGCTCTCCATGTCTTAACCATGCATAAAAATTGATGATACCATTATAAAAGATTCAAAATCGCAAGTCAATAGCCGCACAGTCTCAATGTAGTCTCTTTTCCGTCCCATTTCCGCTTTGTGCCATCGTGGCACAAGGTTTTCTTATTTTATACCCAAACGCCGCCTGCCAAAAAAATCACACCTGCCAGCGGAGCATAAATTTAGACTCTTTGTAAGCAAACGTACTGGAAATCAATTCCGAAAACATCATAATCTTCGGCTTTTCCCCATCGTAAAGCGAACGCCCCAAAACCTCCGGGCTGCTTTCCGGAAAATCCGTCTCCCTGCACCAGTAACGCCCTGCCGGGATCAACTCCGTGAAAAATTGGGAAGAACCATTTTTCGCCTGCCCCACATCTACAAAAATGAAAGTTTCCCACTTGCTTCCATTATGCCGATATAAAAGTCCTGATTCATACCAGACATTATAACCCCCTTTCTGAATTTGCAAAAGCAGGCGGTACCGGGTGGAATAATACGTTTTTTTCGTCTGTTTCCCTTCAAACGGGAAAAGAACACAGTTCTTTTGAGGAAAGTCCAGACTCACTGCCTCCTCTGCTGATATCACTCCATCAAAACGGTTAATCTCATCAAGAATCCCCTCCGCATAAGCAAGTTGTTCCTGTATAAGCCGTAACTTATGCCTTGCCGTTTCGATCCCATAGGAAATCTGACTGCGGCAGTCAAGAGTACTGGATTTCGTATCAATAAAACGATTGATCTCCTTCAAAGGAATATCCATTCCCACATAAAACTGTACCGCGTTTGCCAGGGATATCTGAGGGTAGGTATAGTAGCGGTAGCCATTCTCCCCATCAACATAGGCAGGCCGCAGGACCCCTATCCTCTCATAATAAAGCAGCGATTTCACATTGATCCCCGTTAATTTCGACAATTCCCCGATTGTAATATAGTCCTCTCTTTTTTTCATATTCTCCTTGACCTCCCCATAATAGGGTACCTTATAATATGAATTGTATGGTTTTTGAGAAAATATGTCAAGCAGAAGGCGAAGCAAACATGAACCCATTAAAGTCTGAGCTGAAAAGATACATACTTCCATCTCTGTTAAACAGTATCAGCTACTTCATATTAACAATCATGGACGGAATTTTTGTCGGCAACGGAGTAGGAACAAACGCTTTAGGAGCTGTCAGCCCGTCCCTGCCCTATATTATGCTTGTACAGGCTGCCGCGACCCTTTTCACATGCAACAGCATTATTGCGTCTGTATATTTGGGACGCGGAGATGACACCGGGTCAAACCAGGTCTTTATGCACTCCTCCGCTGCTGTCATTGCTGTTTTTTCCGTAACCAGTCTGTCAGGCATTGCCATGCCCCACAGGATTGCCTTGAGCCTGGGGGCCAACGCCACTTATCTGGATATGACAACCGGTGTTTCCGCCACTGTCGCCCTGCTGTTGGCATCCCGGCACTATTCCCAGAAACGGGGACGGATTTATATTCAAAAGTTTACCGTTCCATTCACAACCTTTTCCATGAACCGCATGCTGCTTATGGAAAATAACGCCGTCAATGCCTTCTCCACAGGCGGTACCGCCGCCTTTGGGATCACCTTCCTTGCCGGCCCCATTATCTGCCATCTGTTCAGTACAGAAGCAGCCGCCTGCAGCATTACCATACACGCGCCTCCAAACCATTGTTCAGTTATGTATTCGCGGCCAGCAGCGTAGTAATATTCACATACCTGTTTTCAACAAAACGAACATCCTACACTTTGTCTGGAATTCATTAGCTGTTTCCGAAGGAATTTCCTTGATTCTTGCAATCCTGTTATGGAAAACCTTCGAAAAAACAGCATTGTATACAAATAAATTTTTAGGAGAATCTTTATGAAAGTAGCAATTTTAGGAACAAGCGCAGTGGAACAGGCCGTTGCAGAAGCATTTCTGCAGATTGGTTATGAAGTTATGGTATATGACCCCGACTCCGACCAAACCAGCCAGCTGGTTAAAAAAGGCGCGGTTACCGTAAAAACTCCCGAAGAAGCAATTTTAGAAACCGACGCAATTCTTTTAACCATTACAGACGGAAAAGCAATCCGAGAACTCCTTTCCACAGGAATCCTGTAAGCCGTTTTAACCGAATACTGCCCTCCCCTCCTGCAGTCCGTCAACAAAGCTTCTGCCCCAAATGGAAAGAGCAGCCGCTTAAAATGACTGCCTTTCCACACGCTCCTGCCTGTTACGCAGCAGCCCATATCCGCCCCTGCTCCCTGATTCCATACATAATAATGTGTGTCTCAATGCGGATATCAAGCCTCCTGCCCGCCCTTTAGGGCGCAAAAAAGCAACCACCAAAATCTGATGATTGCTTCCCTTTTTGCAATATTCAGTCTCAATTCCTATGACGCTCCATATCTTATATATCTCTTTTCCTTCTTCCAGGCAGCATCCAGCCACATCTATACATTCATATACATAAGCTTTTCCGCTTCCGTATATTCCGCTTCCGTATAACCATACAAAATAATCTGTTCTTTGGTAGCGTCCGCCCCTGATCATTCTCGCTATCGCATCTATCCGCTCTTTCCTAATGCCCAACTTGATACCTTTTTTTATTCCATTGGCTTCAATATTCTTCGATAAGTTACACATAATTTAGAGCCTCCCTTCCAATTCAGTAGTCATTACCACTAAACCAATTTTCTCAATGAAATAACCATATCCGCCAATTCTTCAATCATACATTTCACATTTTCCAAACTAATTAAATAAGCATCTCCATAATTGTGTTTTACCATAATCGCAGCGAAACTTCAACGATATATCACAATATGGTCTTTTTTCGGCCCCATTTCTCCCTTATGCCACGGTGGCACAAAGTTCTCCCTGTTTTATCAGGCAAAACCACCTTTCCTTACTTAAAATTCCATATTGGTCTGGCAACTTCCTTCTCCCAGCACATTCCCCATTAAGAGAAATATTTCCCTATCTTATTCTTCAATTCCTTATTAGGAATAAACACCTCTCCATCCATATAAGTAAGCAAACCATAAGTAACCATAGCCGAATAAATCTTATCCTTCGTATTCAATTCCATAAAAACCGCAGCATGGTTTTGAAATCTTACCCCTATACCTTCACCGTCCATCATCCGAATCAAATCCCCACGTATATCATCAATATTGTTTTTCACACAAGAAACTATCTTCTTATAAGAATCAAACCAATATGGCAGTTCATCATCCTTTCCCTGGCAACAAGAACCACACAAGCCAGAACCTGTCCTATCATTTATCAGCTTGTTATCCGACAATGCGCATACTACAGAATGTGGGTTATATACATTCTCCCCCATAGCAGTATGGTATCCGCCATACCACATCCGTAAATCCTTCCGTGTAATCTTCGGTTTCTCCGTTATCTTAAGGTAATGCCCGAAAAGACGGTCAACCTCCTCTTCCACAAAACCAAAGCCGTCACTATACCGTTCCATTACCGTCATGTCATACTCCATAAACATATTCAAAGGAAGCCTTCCGGAATCATTCACAATCGGAAGCACTCCCGTCATATAAGCAAACTCTACATAACCCCGATCCTTCAGAAGACTTCTAATAAACATCAGATACTCCTGCCGGTTTTCTACCGATACAAAATCCATATGAAAAACTGCATCCCATTCATCCATTATAAAAACAAAACGTTCCCCTGTTCTCTCAAACACAGCACGAAAATTGTCCCAGACAGCACCAGATATTTTAACTCCTGCCTCTGGATAAGCCTCCACCAGATCTTGATTTATACCATTTCGAATATGGTTCATATATTGCTTATAACTGTTAAAATTCTCCCGAATTCCGCCAAAATCAATAAAAACCACATTATACTGGTTCAAATGCGCCTTATAATTTTGATCTCCTGCCACTGCAAGCCAGTCAAATACAGAGCTGCTGTCCCAAGCCTTCCCCAAAAAAGCCCCAACCATGCCAGCCATCACCGTTTTTCCAAAATGAGGCGGCCTTGTAATACACAGATATTTCTGCCCATCCATTATTGCCGAATTTATCACATCTGTTAACAATGATGTTTTATCTACAAAATACTGTGCGCCTGCAGTCCGCTTGTATCTTTCAAATGGAACTTTGCTGTTTAAATATCTCCCCATATCCACATCCTTCTTTTCCAAAACTTCTGTCCATGCCAAATGTTTTATATATCTCTTTTCCTTCTCCCAGACAGCAGCCAGCCACATTATACATTCATATACATAAGTTTTTCCGCTTCTATATATTCCGCTTCCGTATATCCATACAGAATAATCTGTTCTTTAGTAGTGTCCGCCCTGATCATTCTCGCTATAGCATCTATCCGCTCTTTCCTGATGCCCAACTTGATACCCTCTTTGATACCTTTTTTTATTCCATTCGCTTCAATATTTTCCGATAAATTACACATTTAGAATCTCCCTTCTGATTCAGCAATCACTTTTCCAATCCATAGTTCTTCACTAAAACAATCCTTCTCCGCAAGTGGAAAAGCAACCACCAAATATGATGATTGCTTCCCATTTTGCAATATCCAGTCTCAATTCCTATGACTCCATATCTTATCTATCTCTTTTCCTTCTCCCAGGCAACAGCCAGCCACATCTATACATTCATATACATAAGCCTTTCCGCTTCTGTATATTCCGCTTCTGTATACCCATACAAAATAATCTGTTCTTTGGTAGCATCCGCCCTGATCATTCTCGCTATGGCATCAATCCGTTCTTTCCTGACACCCTTTTTTATTCCATTTGCTTCAATATTTTCCGATAAGTTACACATAATCTGGAGCCTCCCTTCTAATTCAGCAGTCATTACCATCCCATATTCATCCGTTAATATACGTTTCTTCTCCGCCGCAGATTTCCCGGACAGCAGTTCTTCCAACATAGCAATCAATACATTTGACGACTTCCCCATATCCTCTCCAACGATATGGTCTCCCCCGTTTCTCAAATTGACAATGATTCCTTTCATCAGATTTACAGGATACGAAGTCTTCTTATTCCCAAAAACTACTTTTCGGCCTAAACCAATCTCCTCAATAGAATCTTCCGTTTCATCGTTATCCAAACAAAGCCAGATACTTCGCACTTTCTTTAAGGCATCGAAATCACTGTGGAAAAATTCGGTCTGTTTTTGCGCTGAGATCATCCTCGCAAGATAGAATATGATCCGATTTTCCAAATGGTATCCTAATTTCCCAGGATCTGTTGAGCGCTGTGCTTCAAGATTTATCAAAATCTTCATTTCACTTTCCTTATGATATGCTGTAAAACGGATATCATAATAAATAATCCCTTCTCCCGGAACATTGTCCTCGGTCATCGTTCCTTTTACACGTCCAAGGTTGGAAAGCCCCACATCAACCGGCCTTGTTCCTATCTCAATATCATCACCGATACAGCCTGTAATATCCCCAATCTCCATATCCTCAAACTCTTCCATTGTATATTTCAGAATCCGCGATAATATCTGCTTATCTGCAAGTAAATACTTAATGTTTGTGTCATATGCAGGACCCGAATCATTCGTTGCATCAACCGCCTGCGCTAAATTCGTCTCTATCATTTGTCCTCTCTTCCCTTGTATACATATCCGGAAATTTGCCAAACTAACTAAGCGAACATCCCCGTAATTGCATTTTATCATAACCCCAGCGAAACTTCAATGATATCCCGTTCTCATGCCATTTTCCGTGAATTGTATTTTTAAAATCTACTCTCCCCGAGTCTGCTAGACTTTAGTCTTTCACAAATAGATTCTAATCTTTCACATTATCCCTGTTCCGTGTATGATATATGAACATCCCCTTCTGTCCGGCAACAGTAAGGAGGCTCTTTATGTCGAACTTAATCCCTGGTAACCACAAACATCTTTCTCTGGCTGACCGACAATACATTGAAAAATCTCTTAATGAAAGGAAATCCTTTCGGGAAATCGCCAAATATCTCTGCAAGGATCCTTCCACTATCTCCAAAGAGGTTTGGAAGCATCGTGTTGTAAACACTTGGAACAGGGGCAGTTTTAACAATCCCTACAACTTTTGTATCCATCGCTTCCGTTGTAAGAAAACCAACGCTTGCAACAAGCTCATCATCTGTGATTCCCTTTGCCGTTCCTGCCATAGATGTAACAACGTCTGCCCCCGCTTTGAAAGAGAATCCTGCATGCAGATACAAAAAGCTCCTTATGTCTGCAATGGCTGTGATAAGCAAAGACACAAGTGTACGATTCAGACTAAGTATGCTTACAATGCCAGTGCCGCACACAGAATGTATCAGGAGCTTCTCTCAGATTCCCGCTCCGGTGTCAGCCTGACTACAAAAGAACTGCGGGAATTGGACCGTATTGTCCGTCCGCTCATTGAGCAGGGACAGTCTCCCTATATGATCCTCACCAATCATCCGGAACTGGGCATCTCCGTAAAAACACTCTACAACTATATCGACCAGAACCTTTTACTTACCAGAAATGTCCACCTCAAACGAAAGGTTAAGTTTAAGAAGAGAAAGTCCCACAACACTCAAATCTCTAATCGTGAAAGCTTTGCAGGACGTACCTACAAAGATTTTAAGGACAGCCATGCTGACGAACTGGATTTCTGGGAGATGGATACCGTCCTCTCTGCAAAGGGGTCTTCCAAGTGTATCCTGACTCTTTACTTCCCGGAAATCGAATTGCTCTGGGCTCACATCATGGATCGGTGCTCTCCCGGAGCTGTAAAAGCTGTTTTTGGGCATTTACAGACGGCTCTTGGTGATGCAGATGAGTTTGCTTTCCTGATGCCCGTCATCCTTACGGACAGAGGACAGGAATTCGGTAAGCCTGAGAAGCTGGAACAAGACAGTCAGGGAATTTCCCGTACCAGTATCTTTTATTGCGATCCTATGCGCAGCAACCAGAAAGGGGGCATTGAAAACGTCCATACGATGCTGAGAATGATACTTCCGAAAGGAACGATTTTCACCAACCTTACCCAATGGGATATCCGTAAGTGTGTGGACCACATCAACAATGCTCCAAGGAAGAACCTGGAAGGACGTACGCCTTACCAGATGGCAATAAGCCTCATTGGGCAGGAGACCCTTAAAAAAATGCAGCTCCGTTACATTGCCCCTGATGAGGTGACATTGTCCCCGAAGCTGCTGAGAAACTAAACAACCTATGAAAAAATCCGCCGGACAGAGATTCCATACTTTCCCCGCAGGCCTGTAGAAGTTACTTTTTCACACCATACTTCCAGAGGTCCGCTTAGCATGTCTCAAAACAGGGACTTTCTCATAAATTTAATATTAGTTTACCATAATCTCATTCAGATAACCATAAAAAAGTCACTACTTTCTGAGCAATTCCAGAGAGATGTAGAACTAAGTCTTTCATACTGACTTTACTTTTTCAATTCACGTCATGCCATTTTCCTTCACTCTCTCCTTTGTGCCACGATGACACAAAATGCTCCTTCCCCACAAACGGAAAAGCAGCCACCAAAATGGCTGCCCCTCCACACTCCTTTCCTATTATGCAGCGGCCCGTATCCGCCCCTGCTCCCTGTCATTCCACACAATCGTATAATAGTAATGCGTGGTCTCAATGCGGATATAATCTGCCGCAATTTCAAGAATCCTTTTCACCCGGTCCGTCCACCATACGCTGTCTCCATAAAGATAACAGGCCTCTTCCCCAATCTTCACCGGAAACTGGACTTCCCCCGTCACATGAACACTTCTCTTTGCCTGCAGTTTTACATCCTTCACCATAAAAATTCCCCTTTCCTCAGCCTGCCAGACGATCCAGCGACAACACACTCACCCTGTCTGTCATGTCAACCTTTTTCCCATTGCCGAACGAAAACTCCAGCCTCTTTACCGCAAACGGAACCACCCTGTTTTTACGGAAATCAAACACTTCCGCCTGAATATCCGTAATCACCATCTCCGGCATTCTGGATTTAAAATAATTATAATCCAGAATTTCCGCCTGCCTTCCCGTCTTCAAGTGGGCCAGACGCTTATCATCCGTCCGGATTCCCCTGGCCTCCATCTCCACCGCCAGAATGCCGTTTTTCAACTCCCTCTTTTTCTGCTCCACAGACTCCATAGAAAAATTTGACGTCTCCGGTGTCTCCATTGTCAGCCCCTGCAAAAGCAGCGCACAGTCATCCGCCTTCGCAGGCTTCAATGTCTCCAGCTGAAGCCGCATTTTTTTAAATTTATCCCGTTTCATTCGCCCCTCCTTCGTTTTAATAAAATCCTACCTCTGCCCTCCTTCCATATTGCTACCCCTTTTTCTGCACAAAAAAAGACGCCGCATTTCCATTACAAAATGAGCGTCATTCTCTGATTCATAGATAAACAAAAGCAATCCGGTAAGATATTCACCGTTTGGCTTCCTGCTTGTGCATACAGGAACAAATTTTTATTATATCTTTTGCTTAAAAGATATATAAATCAATACTCCTATATAATAACACTATATATAGTACATGTCAATAAAAAATATACTGTATATAGTATTATTTCATATCATTTAATCCCCTATAAATCTTCCTTCCACGTATCCCGGTAATGCTCCAATAGTCTCCGGCTTTCCTCCTCATACCCCCACAAAATCCCTTCTACTGCCTTCAGAGCGCTATCCCTCCACCTGAAATAAGTACTCCGGTTAATCCCTACTCCCTGGGACAAATGCGGCTCCAGTTTCTCCATAATCTCCGAAATATTACTCAGCTGGTGCGGCGTCATATAGGTATAATACAAAACCCAATAATACCTCTCCCCCTGGGGATGATACAATCTCATCAGTTCCACCGATTCATCAATCAGTTTCAAAAACTTATTGGAGCTGCTGATCGCTTCCACCCTTGGCTTAATATTCGCCTCATCATCATTTAAGTCCATTCCCGCCTGATAAATAGATTCCAGAAAGCTGTCCACATCCGTCCCATATTCCTTCCGGAAACGGTGCTTCACCTGCCCGATCTGCACCTGCATACGCCAGGAAACCGAACGATAAATCTTAAACAGTACAATCACATTATGATACGCCTTATTTTCTTTGCTTTTCTCCGTAATAACTCCACTCTTACCCATAATAATCCTCCAAATCAAATTTAAAAATCAAACAAATTGCTCTGTTAAGTTTCAAAATTTGCTTTGGAGAATGAACTACCCTACCTAGAATCACCAGAAAACACTATAAAATACTTTTGCTGTTTTATCCCTTTTTCCTCTGTTATCCGCTTGCGTCAACACAAAAAATTCCCCCATACATTTCTATTATGACGACACAAAGCTCATAAATATACTTTACGCCACCATGACATAAAAGCTCCAATCTATGCTTTATGTTGCCGTGACACAAGGAACTCTACTCATGCTTTCTGCCATCATGGCATAAAGACTCCTACTCTTTACTTTCTGCCATCATGGCACAAGGCTCCTAATCTCACTTTCTTCCACCATGGCACAAGGCTCCTAATCTCACTTTCTTCCATCGTGGCACAAGGCTCCCATTCTCACTTTCCGTCACCGTGGCACAAGGCTCTAAATCTTACTTTCTGCCACCGTGACACAAAGTCTCCACTCTCCCTTTCTGCCACCATGACACAAGGTTCCCATCCATACTTTCTGCCACCGTGACACAAGGTCTCCCATCCCTGCTTTCTGCCACCATGGCACAAGGCTCCTAAATATACTTTGTGCCACCATGGCACAAGGTCTCCCATCCCTGCTTTCTGCCACAGTGGCACAAGGTTTTCACTCTCCCTTTCTGCCACCATGGCACAAAGGAACCACTATTCTTCCTACCCACTCCCCTTCGCCCTCCACGAATCCAAAAGGCTGTAAACGATCTTCTCAATCTCCTCCTTCGTATACCCCTCCGGAAAATAATCCCGAATCCTCTTTGCCGAAATGGTGATTCCCCCTACTGCTTTCCCATTCCTGCACAAAATCTCCTCAACCTTCTCAACACTCAACTCCCCCTTACCGCTTTCCACCCGTAGCAGTTCCGCTTCCCCCTTTGACGGAAACACCTGCCTTTGCACCACATAATCCCTCACCAGCTCCTGCTCCCCTTCCCTCAAAAAAGAAAGGCTCTCCCCCGCAACAACAGGAATCCGCTTCTGATCCACCAGCTCCAGCAATCCCGGCATCAGATAAGTAAGCCGTATATACCTGTGGACCGTCCTGACACTCTCCCCAGAAGCCTCCCCCAATACTGCCGCCGTATGCTGCCCTCCCTTCACCCCCTGATGTTCCATAGCCTCCATTTTCATCCGGTAAGCCCTAGCCTTCTCCGAAGGAAGAATGTTCAGCCTCTGAATATTGGAATCTACCATGGCGATAACCGACTCATCATCCGTCAAATCCCGAATAATCACTGGTATATCCGGACACCCGGCCAACTCACTGGCCCGCTTCCTCCTGTGACCCGCAATAATCTCATATCCCCAACCCTTATCCGGTCGGACAATCACAGGCACCAGAACGCCGAACTGCCTCACACTCTCCACCATTTCCATCATCTCTTCATCTTCCAGAACACGAAATGGATGTCCCTTAAACGGATGAAGCTTTTCCAGCGGCATTCTAACCACCTGATCTTCCACGGTTCCCTTTGTTTCCTTTTCTACCCCTTTCGGCTCCTGCTCTCCAAACAGATCATCAAAAGAACGAAATTTAATCTTATCCGCACTACGACTCCCCATGGGAAAGCACCTCCTTTGTCAGCGCCGCATACCCTTCCGCCACGATCCCCTTAGGGGCATGGATAAAAATGCTCTTTCCCTCCGCGCTGGTTTCCGCCGCCTTAATGGATAACGGGATACAATTCTCAAAAATATGTATCCTGTCCCCATAAGCTTCCCGAAGCCGGTCAGAGATATCCTTCGCGTAATTCGTCCTGCGGTCCACTTTAGTAAGCAAAATTCCTTCAATCTCCAAGTCCCTGTTCAACTGCCGCCGCACCCGTCCAATGGTCTTGATCAGCTGCTGCAGCCCCTTCACCGACAAATAAGCCGATTCCACCGGAATCAGAACACTATCCGCCGCCACCAGAGCATTAATGGTTATCATCCCCAGAGAAGGCATGGTATCCAGCAAGATAAAATCATACCGTTCCCGAACCTTGTCAATATACTGCCGCAGGATCGTCTCCCTGCTCATCATGTTCACCAGGGTTGTCTCCATACCTGCCAGTTCAATATTGGCCGGAAGGAAATCCACTCCCTCCTCATGGTGCAGAATCCCTTCATCAAGCTCCCATGGTTCATCATTGACCACCTTCTCCATCAGATTTACCAATGTAACATCCAGTTCATCCGGCTCCCCAATCCCCAGGCACGCTGTCATACTGCCCTGGGCATCCGCGTCAATCAAAAGGACTCTCTTTCCCTCCCTGGCCAGCCCAATGCCCAGATTCACACAAGTTGTACTTTTTCCCACTCCGCCTTTCTGCGAAGCTATGGTTATGACCTTTGCCATCTTTTTTCCTCCGTCAATCGTTTCTCTTTAAGCTGCCCCGCAATACTCCGGATACCGAATCTTCACTGCCTGCCAGAAATAAGGCGCATACCCACAGCAGAACAGTTCCTCCACCGTATACCGCCCACATTCCGTCAACTGTTCCTCCGAATCCTCATAATCGAACACGCTTGGAGTTCCATTGTTATATAAGTTGTAAGCCATTCGGACAATCTTCCTGCTCCCGGAAGTCTGCCACCCATCATGCAGGCACTCCGTCTTCACTAACCCAGTTTTGAAATCATAAATCTCATTTACATGCTCCCTCGTATCCCTGTCGATTCCCAGACAATACACCAGAGCCGCATGATAGGCATCCTGATACCGGCATTTCAAAAAATTTGCCCAATAAAAATTCTCATGTTCCTTATTTCTGAAAATGATTTCCTTCTTCCCTCTCTCCATTCCCAGCCAATCTCCTTCCTACAACCTCTTTAGATAAATGGTTCCGCATGAGAATCTGCGGAACCTTGCTATGTAAAGTATCACCAGAATCAAATAACCTTACACCTGCCAGAACGGCATCAGAAAATATTTTTAAAACAAGTAGCCTCTGCCCTCCTTTGTGTGGTAAAATAGTTTGTAATCAAATAGCTAAGTACGCAGGGTTGCAGGCCTCAAAAACCTACGGTTTTCCTCGCTTTGCGGCCAGTCCAGACTGCCTTCTCTTGGCCTTCGGCCAATTCACCTTGATTCGCCGCATCGTCCTGAACCTCCGGACATCATTCAGTGAGCAAGCTCCCCGCCTGATGTCCAAAGTTTCATACCGGCCCTGCTCATTGCATAAAAAAATAGGGGCTAAACCAGCACATCCACGTTTTTCGCGGTGTTTCTGACTTGTCCCTATTATAACTCATTCGTCCGCCCGATACTCA
The DNA here is from genome assembly GCA_910585645.1 of uncultured Hungatella sp. Classification (GTDB taxonomy): domain Bacteria; phylum Bacillota; class Clostridia; order Lachnospirales; family Lachnospiraceae; genus UBA3402. The sequence goes on from CAJUFP010000002.1 coordinate 106,140, forward strand.
ATCGCCGGCGAAACCACCGAATTCGCAAACCCCGTAATCGGCACCAGTGCTCCTGCCCCTCCCCACTTCACGATCTTGGGATACAAATTAAATCCCGTCAGCACGATACTCCCCAAAATCAGCACCAGCAGATTCCAGGCTGCCGCCGTCTTCTCATCCATCCCATAATTCATCAGCCAGTTCATCATCACCTGCCCCACCGTGCAGATAATCCCCCCTGTCACAAAAGCCCTGACAATATTCTTCCACACAGGGTTCACAGGAGTCACTTCCTTCACGTATGCATTATACGCATCCTTGTTCATCTCCATAAATATCAACCTCCAAACGTCCAAGATCTCGGAATCTAAACCTTGATATCATCCAACTTGATCAGCCTTACATTTCACTTATCTAAAAACCGGCCGTTCCCTAGTACATTGTTGCACTAATTTACTCGCGAATGAATGCAATGATGTACTAATATAATCCGTTTTAAATAACCTTACGTTTCGCTGGTCTGCTTTCCCTGTCATTATCCCCACTATCTCTGAAAATCATACAAAACCACAGGCAGTTATCCACTGCGGTCTCAGCACACCACCTGATAAATATTATAAAACCCGGTGAGCGTCACGATACCCACAAGAACCGGCGTCAGATAACGGATGCACACCACCCACAATCTCTTCACCTTAAACGGTATCCCATCCCGCTCAATCTCCTCCACCAGATACTCCGGGTGCCATTTCCATCCCACATAGTAGCACATGGTAAGGCCGCCGAACGGCAAGAGGATATTATCCGTGATCATCCCCACAAAATCAAACACGCTGTAATTTAAGATCCGCACCTGCCCCAGATCCCCGAAAGAAAGCGCGCTGGGGATCCCCAGGACAAAGATCGCTGCCCCGATCACAAGGGTCGCCTTTTTTCTCGGCCATCTCAGCGTGTCAATGGCAAAGGACACCGACACCTCCAAGAGGGCGATGGCGCTGGTCACAGCCGCAAAAAACACAAGGGCAAAAAACAGGCACGCAAAGATCCCTCCCCCTGCGATAGCGGAGAACACCTTTGGAAGCGTCCCGAAAATAAGCCCCGGTCCCTGGCCCGGCTCCAGCCCAAAGGCGAACACCGCAGGAAAAATAGCGATCCCCGCCAAAACCGCGATCAATGTATCCAGCCCTGCCACAGACACGCAGCTTTTGGGAATATTCTCCTTCTCACTGAGATAACTTCCGTACGTGATGGTAATTCCCATGCACAGGCTGAGAGAGTAAAACACCTGCCCCAAAGCCCCGCTTATGGAGTTCAGGCTGAACGCTGAAAAATCCGGAGCAAACATAAACTTAAAGCCTTCCGCAGCACCGGGAAGCGTCACGCCACGGCCGATGATCACCAAAAGCAGCACAAACAAAAGAGGCATCATCACCTTGCTGGCCTTCTCGATCCCGCTGACTCCAAAATAGCACACCCCGGTCGTAATAGCCATAAACAGAAAATGCCACAGCACCGGCTCCCTGCTGCCGATAAATCCGTCAAAATCCGCCACTGCCTCCATAGTGGTCCCATAGCTGAAAATGTACTTCATGATCCAGCCGCCGATAACACTGTAATACGATAAAATAATAAACGCCGCCAGAACCCCGAAAATACCCACGATCCCAGCATGGGGGTCAATATCCTTATAAGCCTGGACCGGGTCATGGCGGGTCTTCCGCCCCAGAGACATTTCCGTGATCATCACCGGCAGTCCCAAAACCACAATAAAAAACAGGTAGGCTACCAAAAACGGGAAACCACCGTTCCTCCCCATAAGATAGGGAAATTTCCAAAGGTTCCCGAGACCGATAGCCGCCCCTGCCGTAGCCATGATAAATCCCAGTTTGCTTGCCCACTGCACATTTGTCTTCATCTTCTGTTTCCATTCCTTTTTTTCATATTTGACATAACTTTGCGTTATGGTTTCTTATTATATCACATCTTCCGTTCTTTTGCAAAACCTAACCCGGATAAAGCGGAACTTTATGTTCATCATATTGATATATTGTTGAGTGAGCAAGGGGCGGGGGAGTCGTGAGGCCAGACAGAGAAGGAGAGATGTCCCGTCCGGGTTCAGATATGCCAAACATTCCG
>CAJUFP010000003.1 GCA_910585645.1 uncultured Hungatella sp.
GTACCGCTCCAGCTCTTCTTCTGTAAAATTTACACCGCCTTCCCGTTCCCTTTCCCTTTCCTTCCGGGCGTGGTTCATCCCGTTGAGAAAACTGCCCAGGTCATGGCTCCACCGGTTTCCTGTTTCTTCCGTGTTCTTGCGCAGGTAGCGTTCCAGATGCACATTGCACTCCCCGTGGCCGGTCCCGAAATGGTACATTGACGTTTCGTGGTCATGGGTTAGGACTCCCGCAAACTTTTTCAGCACCCCCATCTCTTCCAAGGTATCCAGGTCTTTCTTTTTACTTCCAATATAAAGTACACTCCGCTCTGTACTGAAATTCCGTATGTATGACTGCTTTCCGTCGGTTTTTACCGTTGTCGCATCCGTGCGGATTTCATGGGAATTAAGTAGATCTTCCTCTATCCCTGCGCATATCCCGGCACAGGACTCTCCAAATTTCTGGCAGAACCCGTACACACTTCCTTCGCAAAGGCCCAGGACATCCCCGGACAAGGAGTTAATAAATTCACAGATCCGGTCATTGGCAACCACCCCTTCGCTGTAAAGGAACGCCGCTATGGCACGGATGCCCGGTCCATAGGACACATCCGCCTTGTATTCATCCGGCACCTGGAATTTTCCGTTTTCATCCGCGTAAATGCGGATTTCCTCTGCTGTGGCTCTCACCTTCAGATCAAGGCGGTATCGGGTAATATAAGCCCTCCCCGGAGTACCGATTTCCTGGATGCTGTGTTCCAATACACCTTCGCGGATTTTCTTTTCCACTTCCGCTTTTGACAGCCCTTTCCCCGGATGGCCGGGCTGGGCCCCTTTTTTCTTTCCGGAAGGTTTCCGGCTGTTATAGGTGTTTGGCGCTTTTCCCGGCTGGTCCGTGGACGGGGGAAGGGAGGAATTGGAACTGTTGTTGCCCAGGGTCCTTTTCATCCGTTCATTGTCACCGCGCAGGAGAACATTTTCCTTTTCCAGTCTGTGGTTTTCCTCCTCCAGAACGGCTGTTTTCTGCCGCAGACCGGATACTTCCTCCCTGAGGCAGGAATTCTCTTTGCGCAGGCTTTTCACTTCGGAGGTGAGGGCAGAGATTTCCTTGCGGTCCTTTTTATGTTCCGCTTCCATGGAATTCAGTTTTTCCATGACTTCCACCAGTTGGTTATAGACACTTTTCGCATAATTGCCACCCATGAGAAATCCCTCCCTCCGTCATCTTCTGAAAGCCATTATACCAGAAAAGCACGGAAAATGCGAATCCGGCAGGAAACGAGCCCCGTCATTTTGACGGTGGAAAAGGAAGACATGAGACGGAAAAATGTGGATAAAACGGGACAGACATAGGGGGCGGATCACGAATCCAGAGCAAAAAGCAGGGTTTTATTCTGTCCCCTTCACGGGTTATCCACAATTTCCCGGAATTCTTTCGGCTCTGCACCAGTTATCCACCGGGAATGCTGGTATGGAACACAAAAAATTCAGCATCTTTTTTTAAGGGGCGTCTGAACTGTTACTAGGTATCCGTCTTAAAGAGAGAAACCAGCCGGATTCTCTTGTGTTTTTACAAAGGGTATAGTATACTGGAATCTGTGTTCAGATATTCAAATACAAGGAGGAGCAAGAGCAGTTATGAAAAAAGTATGCGCGTTTTTACTGACGGCAGCCATGGTGTTATCCCTGGCTGGCTGCGGCGGCAAGCAGGATCCCAAGGAGCTCTACGACGCGGGGATGAAGAAGAGCCAGGAACTTACCAGCATGGATGTGGACTATGAGATGGATATGGTCATGACTCAGGGAGATGAGACAATGGATATATCTACCTCTATGAACATGAAGATGGATGGCATCAACACGGAAGGGATGCGTTACCTGGCAGAGGGAACCACTGCCACCATGGGTCAGACCGTGGATACAACCATGTATTACGCGGACGGTTATTACTACATGGAGGCCATGGGCCAGAAGATAAAATATGCTATGGATCTGAACAAGATGATGGAGCAAATTAAGTCTTCTACCGGCGGCGTTTCCATGGATTCCTCTTATCTTTTGGATGTCCAGGCGAAAAAGGATGGGGATGATCAGATACTGACCTACACAGCGGATGCTTCCAAGATGGATGCTTATGTCCAGGAAGTATTTGGCGCCATGGGCGATATGAGCGATCAGCTGGAGGGGCTCTCTTACAGTATCAAAGAGGTGAGCGGCGAATCGGTGATCAATAAAGACGGTTATATTACCAGCGGCAAGGTGAAGATGGTTATGGATATGACCATGGAAGGTGAGACAATCGGTGTGGAGGCTGATATCAAGATGGTTTATCATAACCCGGGTCAGGCGGTAGAGGTGGCAGAGCCATCATTAGAAGGTTATACCGAAGTGGACCCTGCTATGTTAGGGCTTTGATTTACAGTACACCAAATTGATTTGCCTTTGGGCCTGTGATATACTGTAACGGAAGTAAGACTTATTTGGAGGTGCATGGTATGAAGTGTCCGTACTGTGAGAGTGAGATGCAGTCAGGGTATATACCCAACTGGTCGCAGCCGGTTCAATGGCTGCCCAATGGAAAGAAACCGACTTTGTGGTCGTTTTCCGTCGGGGCGGGCGGAGTCCCTCTTATAAATAAGTTCAAGTTTGGGCTTTGGTATATGTACAGGGCAAAGGCCTGTTACTGTGGGAAATGTAAGATTGTTATTGCGCGAACCCAGGAGTGACTGTGGCTGTGAAGAGAGCCAAACGCGCTGATGGGTACAAAGACTGGGGGTGTAGATGCAGATTAAAAGCCGGAAGGGATGATATCTCCGTTCCGGCTTTTTTTGGTGAGTTGATTGGGATAAAGGAATCCATATTGTTTTGTATTGACCTAAAGTAAGGTTTAAGTGATAAGATAGGGGGAGAAACTGCAAAAAAGACGCGGGCAGAGAGGAGAATCTGTGATGGAGTACAGGGTTAACCAAAAGACAGGGGACAGAATCAGCGTGATCGGGCTTGGCACCAGCTATATCTGTGAGGCTTCTCAGGGCGAAGCCGTGGAGGCCTTGAGGCTGGCCTATGAGGGTGGGATCAATTTTGCGGATCTGGCTACGGCCGGGGCGAAGACGTTTGCCTATTACGGGAAGGCGCTTTCGGACGTGCGGAGTAAGATGCTGTACCAGGTGCATTTCGGGGCCAATTATGAGACCGGGGAGTACGGGTGGACCACAGAGCTTGACAAGGTGAAAGGGCAGGTTCACTGGATGCTTAAGGAGCTGAAAACCGATTATGTGGATTATGGGTTTATCCACTGTCTTGACGGGGCGGGAGACTGGGAGGCGTACCAGAGAAACGGGGTGCTACAGTACCTTCTGGACATGAAAGGGCAGGGGGTGGTGAAACATATCGGGCTTTCCACCCACACTCCGGCGCTGGCCAATCTGGTGCTGGATTCGGGGGTTGTGGAGCAGCTTATGTTTTCCGTCAATCCGGGGTATGATTACCGGCAGGGGGAGTACGCCAAGGGAAGCACGGATGAGAGGATGAGGTTGTATCGCCGCTGTGAGGCGGAGGGGATCGGGATTTCGGTGATGAAGCCGTTTTCTGGGGGCCGGCTTCTGGACGGGAGGACTTCGCCTTTCGGGAAAGGGCTGACCAGGTATCAGTGCATTCAGTATGCCCTTGACAAGCCGGGGGTGGTGACGGTTCTGCCGGGGATCCGGGACAGGGAGGATGTGAGACAGCTGCTGGGGTTTTTTGAGGCTTCGCCTGAGGAGCGGGATTATGGGATTTTGGGTACTTTCACGCCTAAGGACGCGGTGGGGGCCTGCGTATACTGCAATCACTGCCAGCCCTGTCCCTTTGGGCTGAATGTGGGGCTTATTAACAAGTATTACGACCTGGCAGGGGCCGGGGACAGTATGGCGGCGGACCATTACAGAAAGCTGGAGAAGCACGCCTCCGACTGCACGGGCTGCGGCCACTGCGACAGGCGGTGTCCTTTTAAGGTGGAGCAGTCCGGGAGGATGAAGGAGATCGCGGCGTATTTTGGGGTATAAAAATACAGTTACAGTTCACGGGGCGGGGAAAACAGGATGAAAACAGGCGTCAAGCTTGCTTGTAAGACTGTTTTCATCCTGTTTTCCACATCGGGCGAACGCCCGATGCTTCTTGTTCGGCGGAGCCGGACAAGAAGATGCCCCCCGTGAATAGTAACAAAATACATTTCCCGAATTTGGAAATCTGTTGCATACAGGGCGGGTTTTCTATATAATTGCCTTAAAAATAAAAAACGGAGGTATTTGACATGAAGAAAGCAGCGGTGATTCTGGCCCCGGGGTTTGAGGAGGGGGAGGCTATTAATGTGATCGATATTCTGCGGAGGGCGGGGGTTGACTGTGAGTCTGTAGGCCTGTCGGGAGAGCAGGTGACAGGCTCCCACAAGATTACGGTTCTGTGCGACCGCAAGCTGGCCATGGATGTCAGCGGGTATGACATGATCGTGCTGCCCGGCGGGCTTCCGGGGGCGGAGAATTTGAGGGACAGCAGCCTTTTGATGGATGTGGTGAAAAAGATGGACAAGGCCGGCCGGTTTGTGTGCGCCATCTGCGCGGCTCCCATAGCGTTGGAGCGGGCCGGGGTTCTTGAGGGAAGGAGTTGGACCGCTTATCCGGGCTATGATCAGAAGATCAAGGCAGGGACGTTTTGCGGGGATGAGGTGGTTGTGGACGGCAATGTGATCACCAGCAGAGGCCCGGCCACGGTGTTCGCTTTTGCTTACAGGCTGGCAGAGGCTCTGGGGTGCGATGTGTCGGAGCTTAAGGAGAAGATGCTGTATCATTTTGCTATATCCAAAGGGCACACCGTAATGCAGGCTCCTTCGGAGCAGGGACACTCCGTGTCATAAGGTATGGGCAAATGATTTACGGCAAGCTGCCTGTGGTGTTCTTAAGCGTGATGGCCACGGAGAAGAAGGGGTCTACCAACAGTGTGATTGCCTCCTATATCCTGGAACATATGGGGGATATGAGGGATCTGGGCATTAAGGAGCTGGCGGCAAGGTGCCATGTGGGGCTGGGGTCTGTTTCCAGGTTCTGCAGGGAGATCGGCCTTCAGGATTTTGTGGAGCTTAAGGAGCTTCTGCGGTCCACGGAGATGAATTATCAGGTTTGTTCCGGCCGGGAGACTGCCCGTGACAGGGCAAAGGATTACGGGGACAGGGTGAAGAGCGCCATTGACATGGTGACGTCAACTCTGTCCCTGCAGCTGGTTGGGGAGTTGTGCAGGGATCTTATGGAGTATGAGAGGGCGGCGGTTTTCGGGCTTTTGAAGGCAGAGGGGGCAGCCGTGAATCTCCAGACGGACCTTCTGATGCTGGGCAGGCAGGTGTACACCAATATGTCCTATGACCAGCAGATCGGGTATATCCGTCAGGCGGGGAGGGGGGATCTGATCGTGATATTCAGCTGTACAGGCTCCTATTTTGAGTATGAGAAGGAGGAGCTTTTTGGCGGGCGGGACAGGGGGGACTGGCCGAAGATCTGGATGGTGTCGGGTATGCAAAGGGACTTTCCCCGGTATGTGGCCAAGGTGCTGTACTACCAGTCCCTGGGGGACCAGGCCAGCCATCCGTATCAGCTGCAGTATATAGCAAGCGTTATTGCCCAGGAGTACGCGGTTTTGGCCGGGCAGTGACAGGTGCAGTGACGGTTGCAGCGACATGGAGCGGTAATATGCGTCTCAGGCATGGCGGATTATGCCGGTTAAAGTATTTGTCTTATGTTGGGGGACGCGCGCGGACAGGCGCGTGTTTCGGTTTGTTTCGGCCTTATGGCCGGAAGGAGATTACGGGAATCTTTTTGAAAGGTGAGGAGGATTTTGTATGGCAGTGCAGAGAAATGAAAAGGGCCAGGCAGTGGCCGGAAGAACGGAGCACATCGAAAGGACGGCCTTTGGCCCCCTGGAACACACGGAGATCCGCTGGCTGGGAGGTTCGGGGGCCATGATCAACAGCCGGGGGACCTGTGTGTTTGTGGACCCGGTGCTCAGCGGTTTTGACATGCCTCTTCTGATTGAGGTTCCGTTGACAGAGGGGGAGGTCCCCCGTCTGGACGGCGTTCTGCTGACCCACTGTGACAATGACCACTACAGCCGCAGCACCTGCAGAGGGCTTAGGGACGTGACAGAGGGATACCACGGGCCTCACTATGTGGCAGGGCTTTTGAGGGAGGAGCTGGGGATTTCCGGCCATGGCCATGATATCGGGGAGCATTTTTTTGTGGGCTGTATGGAGATTTCCCTGACACCGGCCTGGCACAACTGGCAGAATGAGTCGCCGAAACACCACACCCGTGAGTTTGCCAGGGAGGATTACTGCGGGTTCTGGATGGACACGCCGGACGGGAGTGTGTGGGCTGTGGGGGACAGCCGCCTTCTGGAGGAGCAGCTGCATATGCCGGCGCCGGATGCCATGCTGTTTGATTTTTCGGACAGCCGCTGGCACATCGGCCTGGAGGGCGCGGTGAAGATGGCGGCGGCGTATCCGGACACGCCCCTGATCCTGTGGCACTGGGGAAGCGTGGACGCGCCGGAGTGGAAGGAGTTTAACGGGGATCCGGACGAACTCCGGGCCAGGGTGGTGAACCCGGAGCGGGTGGTGGTGCTGGCTCCCGGACAGGCGTACAGGCTGAAACGTCTGTAGGTCGGTTTTGCAGGGGCTGGCAAGTGACCGGAAAATAGAGGACAGGGAGGCTGCGTTTGTGCGTGTTTTGATTGCTGAGGATGAATTTGAGCTGGCCAAAGGGCTTAAATTCCTGTTGGAGAAGAATAAGTTTTCCGTGGATGTGGTCCATGACGGGGCGGCAGCTCTGGAGTGTTTTGGGGCCGGGGCCTACGATGTGATTGTCCTGGACATTATGATGCCAAAGGTGGACGGGCTCAATGTGCTCAAGGCCATACGGAGAACCGGGTCCGGCGTGCCGATCCTGATGCTGACGGCTAAGGGGGAGGTGGAGGACCGGGTGCAGGGGCTGGAGGCAGGGGCGGACGACTATCTTCCCAAGCCCTTTGCCACCAGGGAGTTTATCGCAAGGGTGAAGGCGCTTTCCAGGCGGAACACGGCGTACGCGGAGCTGGTGCTGGAGTTTGGTGGCGTGCGGCTGGACTGCAACCGCTATGAGCTTGCCTGCGGGGATATGTCGGTGCGGCTGAACAATAAGGAGTTTCAGCTGATGGAACTGTTTATGCGGCATCCCCATTTTGTGTTTTCCACCAGCCATCTGATGGATAAGATATGGGGCCAGGATTCGGAGGCGGACCTGAATGTGGTCTGGACCTATGTGGGATTTATCCGGAAGAGGTTAAAGCAGGTGGGCGGAGGCGTTGAGATCCGGACGGTCAGAGGCGCCGGGTACTCCCTGGAGGAGGTCCGATGCTGAGAAAGATACAGAGACGGTTTATCCTGGCGGCCATGGCGGCTTTCGGGACGGTGATGTTTTTGATCGTGGCCGGGATCAACCTGGCCAATTATATACAGACCACATCCAGGCAGGACCACCTGGCCATGAGCCTTCTGGAGGGTCATGGCCTGCGTGGGCCGGCCCGTCCGGGGAAGGGCGGGGCGGCCAGGGCCGGGAGGGACGGGGCGGAGGGCCCTTACGGAAACCGGGACGGGGATTGGCCGGAGGAGTTTTTGGAGGATGTGTCGGGAAGTCAGGGCGGTGGTCAGTCCGGAGAGCTGTCAAGAGCCCAGGTCGGCAGCCAGCCCGGAGAGCTGCCAGAAGCCCAGGTCGGCAGCCCGTCCGGGGAACTTCCGGGAGAGCTTCCGGGAGGCCCGCCGGAGGGGGTTCAGGGAAAGATAGCCGGGGACCCGCTGAGAGAGTTTATGCGGAATCTGCCCGGGGCAGGTCCGGAGGCGGAATTTACCATCCGCTTTTTTACGGTGGTCTTTGATTCCTTCGGGGAAGTGGAGGAGATTTCCAGGGATTACATCGCCTCCGTGGACGATGAGACGGCGGCGGAGTACGGAAGGACGGTTTTCCTAAAGGGAAGGGACCGGGGATACTTCGGGGATTACCGCTATGTGGTCAGGCGGGATGAGGCGGGAACTGCCATTCTCTTTCTCAACTCCTCCATGCACCTGCAGTTTATGAAGTCCCTGTTTTTCGTGTCTTCGGGTATCGGAATTTTCAGCCTGCTTCTTGTGTTTCTTCTGGTGGTGTTTTTCTCCAGATACGCGGTGCGGCCCTACATCAGGAATATGGAGAGGCAGAAGCGGTTCATCACCGACGCGGGCCATGAGCTGAAGACGCCCATCACGTCCATTGCCACCAGTGCGGACATCGCGGCCATGGAGCATGAGGGAGATGAGTGGATCGCCAATATCCAGAAGCAGGCCGCCCGCCTTGCCAGGCTTGCCGGGGATCTGGTGGCGCTGTCCCGGCTGGATGAGGAGACGCCGTTTCCAGAGAAGTGCCGGTTTTCCCTAAGCGACGCGGCGTGGGAGGCGGCGGAGCCCTTTGAGGTTCTGGCAAAGGCAGGGGGAAAACATTACTCCCAGAATATTCAGGAGAACGTGGAGTATTACGGGGACCGGGATTCGGTTCAGAAGATCATCTCCATTCTGCTGGACAACGGGGTCAAGTATTCCGATGAGGGCGGAAAGATACGCCTGGATGTGTGCAAAAGGAGGGGAAAGGTCTGGATTGAGGTGTTTAACACCTGCAGCCTGCCGGACGGGGCGGACTTAAACCGGCTCTTTGACCGGTTCTACCGGATGGATGAGTCCAGGTCCGCAGGCACCGGGGGGACGGGGATCGGGCTGAGCATGGCCCAGGCCATCGCGGAGGCCTGCGGCGGAAGGATTGAGGTGAGGCGGGTCGGGGAAAACGGCATATGTTTTAAGGCCGGGCTGTGAGGATATTGGCCAGGAGAGGAGCTTATAGAGGCGGTTGCACAAGTTTGTGCAGCCGCCTTTTTCAAAGAAAATACACACTCTATTTTAAGTACATTTCAGGAACCCCCTTTATACTTTTTCCCATGAGCAGGAAAGAAAAAAGCTCTTGGAAAGGAGAAAAGCCAGGTGAGTGAGAACACAGGTGAAAGAGTATGTTTTCGTCATGAGCTGAAATATCAGATCGGTTATGCCCAGTACCTGGAACTGCGAAGCCGCCTGAGGACGGTTATGAGTGCGGACGGCCACACAGGTGACGACGGAAGGTACCTGATACGGAGCATCTACTTTGACAATTACCGGGATAAGGCCCTCAGGGAGAAGATAGACGGCGTCTCCAGGAGGGAGAAGTTCCGAATACGGTATTATAACGATGATTTCTCCTACATGACTCTGGAGAAGAAGGTGAAGGACAACAGCCTGTGCAGGAAGTATGACGCGGACATCACAGAGGAAGAGTGCCGTCGGATTCTGGACGGGGATACACAGTGGATGCGGACCCATCCGTCGTCCCTGGTGCAGGAGATGTACGGGAAGATGCGCTTTCAGATGCTCAGGCCCAGGGTGGTGGTGTCGTATGTGAGGGAGCCGTACATATACAGGGCGGGAAATGTGAGGGTTACCTTTGACTCAGACATCCGCACGACCCTGTACCACAGAAGCTTTCTTGAGGAGAGGACACGGGACATCGGGGTTTTGGACCGGCCGGGGGATATGGTGCTGGAAGTGAAATTTGACGCCTTTCTCCCGGAGGTGATCCGCTGCATGATTCAGACCGGAGGCGCCAGGCAGCAGGCGTTTTCCAAATACCAGGCGTGCAGACGGTTTGGGTAGCGGCAAGGACGGAAATGGGCCGGTTATGGCCGAATTGGATCCGGACCTTTTTCGACCCGGTCCGGACGGACGGGAAGCAGACGGGACGGGAAAAGGGGCCCGCGGCGCAGGAAAAGAGATGAGAACAGAATAAGGAGGATAAGTGAAGTGACTTTTAATGATGTGTTTAAATCCAGCTTTCTGGAGAGTGTGACGGAGTTTTCGGCGGTTGACACGCTGATGGGCATGATGTTTGCCCTGGTGATCGGGCTGTTTATTTTCGTGGTGTACAAAAAGACCTTTAACGGTGTCATGTACTCCACGGGCTTTGCCATGACCCTTGTGGGGCTGTCCCTTGTGACCACCCTGGTGATCATGGCCGTAACCTCCAATGTGGTGCTGTCCCTGGGCATGGTGGGCGCGCTGTCCATCGTCCGTTTCCGGGCAGCCATCAAGGAGCCTGTGGAGATCGTGTACCTGTTCTGGGCCATTGCGGTAGGAATCGTCATCGGCGCGGGCATGATTCCCCTGGCGGTCATCGGCTCCGTGATCATCGGGGTGATCCTGATCCTCTTTGCCAACCGCAGGATTCACGACAATCCCTACATCCTGATTTTTAACTGCAGGGATGAGAAGGCGGAGGAGAGGGCAGTCCACCTGACAGAAAGCGGGGTGGAACGGTTTGTGGTGAAATCCAAGACCGTGAACACGGCGGGCATTGAGGTGACGGCGGAGGTACGGCTAAAGGATGCCGGGACGTCGTTTGTAAACCGGTTAAACGACATTGAGGGTGTGAATGAGGTTACCCTTGTGAGCTACAACGGGGAGTATATGTCCTGAGAGAGGAGGTCTGTCATGGTTGCCTACAAACATATTACAAAGCTTATCAGCGTGATCGTGGCAGCCGCGGTTATGGTGTGCGCGCTGGCTTTGATGTTCCCGGAGCAGGTGGCGGAGACTTTCGGCGGAGGCGGCGTGGCCCTTCGGTATGAGGCGGAGCTGTTTGACACCGGCCGGATCATGGAAATTGACATTCGGATGGATGAGGAGCAGTGGGCGGATATGCTTGCCAATGCCGCCCGGGAGGAGTATTATTCCTGCGACGTGGTGATTAACGGGGAGACCATTTACAATGTGGGCATCCGGCCCAAGGGGAATACCAGCCTGTCGGCCATCGTCATGGACCCGGACACGGACAGGTACAGTTTTAAGATGGAATTTGACCGCTATGTGGAGGGGCAGACCTGCTTCGGACTGGATAAGCTGGTTTTAAACAATAATTACGCAGACGCCACCAACATGAAGGAGGCTCTTGTGTACGATATGTACCGGTATCTGGATGTGGACGCATCCCTGTACAACTACGCCAGAATATCCGTGAACGGGGAATACTGGGGCGTCTATCTGGCTCTGGAGGCCGTGGAGGACAGCTTTCAGCTGAGGAATTACGGGACGGCGGACGGCAATCTGTATAAGCCGGAGGGTATGGGCATGGGAGGCGGCCGCGGCGGGGAAGAAGGCGGCTTTGGCGGAAAAGGAGGAGGCTTCGGCGGAGAAAGAGGCGGTTTCGGCGGGGAAGGAGACGGTTTCGGCGGGGAAGGAGGCGGTTTCGGCGGGGAAGGAAACGGTTTTGGCGGGGAAGGAGACGGCTTCGGAATGCCGGGAATGCCGCCGGGAGAGATGCCGGATCAGTGGGGCAGCGGGGAACAGGAAGCTGCAGGAGACCCGGTGCAGACGGCCAAAGAAGATACAGAGCATTGGGAGCAGTCCGCAGAGGGAGAGCCGGGGCAGGCCGCAGAGCAGGGCAGGCCGCCGGTGCCGGAGCGAAACGGGGAACCAATGCCGGAGGAAGAATCGGAAGAAAAGTCAGAGCTAAAAGAGGGAGCAGCGCCGGGACAGGGAGAAAACCTGGAATCAATACCAGAAAGAGACCCGGAATCAGTATCAGAAGAAGAAGGCAGGACCGGCGGCAGGGCAGGACGGCCTGGCCGGGAAGCCATGGCCGGGCGGGGCCCCTTCATGGGCGGCAGCGGCGCGGACTTAAATTACACGGACGATGATCCGGACAGCTACTCCACCATATGGGAGGGGGAGGTGAACGGCACCGGAAAGAAGGACCATCGCAGGGTTGTGACCGCCTTGAAACATATAAGCGAAGGCAGTGACCTGGAGCGGTATCTGGATGTGGACAATTTACTGAAATACATGGCAGTACACGTTTTTTCGGTTAACCTGGACAGTCTCTCCGGCTCAATGGCTCACAACTACTATCTGTACGAGGAGGGCGGGCAGCTGAACATCCTGCCGTGGGATTACAACCTTTCCTTTGGCGGCATGGGGATGGGAAGAAGCAGCGGCGCTTCGGGAACCGTCAATGACGCCATTGACACACCTTTTGACGGCACCAGGTTTTTCGACGGCCTTCTGGAGGATGAAGAGTATCTGGCCAGGTATCATGGATATCTGGAGCAGCTTGTGGAGGCGTATGTCTTTGGAGGAAAGTTTGACGAATTTTATAACCGCGCGCGGAGTCAGATCGATACATTGGTGGAGACGGACCCTACAGCTTTTTACTCCCTGGAGGAGTACATTACAGGGGTGGAAATGCTTTATGATACGGTGATGCTGCGGGCAGAGAGCATCCGGGGACAGCTTAATGGGAGTATTCGCTCTACAGACGAGGGACAGCAGGCGGATCCGTCAGGGCTGATCGACGCGTCGGGGATTGATATTGACGCAATGGGGACTATGGGGGGAAACAGATCTTTCGGTCCGGGGCGGGAAGGCTTTGGACAAGAAGACGAACCTGTGATGCCGGAAGGAGAGGGCGGATTTCCCGAAGAGTTGTTATCAGAAGGTATGCCGGGCCCCCAGGGGGCAGAAGCATTTGCCAGAGGAGGTATGCCTGGAGCGCCTGAAAGCAGCAATGGGGAAGCGATCATGAAAAACCTGGCAACTTGCGGAATCTGTCTGTTGATATCGGTTCTGGCTCTCATTTTGGCAAAGTTTTATGAGAGGATCCCCGGGAGAAAATAAGAACTCAAACGAAAAAATAGCCGAAGGCCGGGCAATCCCCCGCGCCTTCGGCTATACTTGTCACTGATCCAGAAGCTTGAATTTGGATGCCAGTTCCCGAAGCATAAGAGCCTGGCCTGACAACTCCTCGCTGGCAGCCGCGCTGGCCTCCGCTGTCGCAACATTGGTCTGGACAACCGTGGAGATCTGTTCAATACCGCGGGTGATCTCCTCCGTGTTAGCATCCTGTTCTTTGGTATAGCTGGCAATACCGTCAATAAGTTTATTCATCTCGTCTGCGTGCGCCACTACTTTCAGCATAGAATCCGCCGTATCCTGAGCGGCCCGCACGCCTTCATCCATAGACTCCACGGTCTGGCTGAGCAGGACCGTAGTTTCCTGGGCAGCTGCGGATGATTTGCCGGCCAGGGCGCGGACCTCATCGGCAACCACGGCAAATCCTTTTCCGGCGCTGCCGGCTCTGGCAGCCTCCACGGCGGCGTTAAGGGCAAGGATGTTGGTCTGGAAAGCGATATCTTCGATGGTCTTTACGATCTTGTGGATCTCCGTGGATTTCTCGCTGATGCGCTGGATCACCACAGTCATGTTCTGCATCTTTTCATTGCTGGATAGGATGCCGCTCTTTACCTGCTGGGAGATAAGGCTGGCCTCCTGGGCTCCCTTGGCGATCTTGTGTACACTGTCAGAGACCGCGCTGATATGTCCGGCCAGCGTATCTACCTCAGCTGCCTGCTCTGTAGATCCCTGGGACAGGGTCATAGCGCCTCCGGAAACCTGCTCCGCGCCTGCGGCCACGTCTCTGGAAGATGCCTGTAATTGTCCCATGGCAGCGTTAAGAGAATGGGAGATCTCGTCAAGGGCTGATTTGATCTTTCGGAACTCTCCGGAATATTCATTTTCCAGCGTAAAGGCCAGGTTTCCGGACGCGATCTCATGAAGCTTTTCAGAAATCTCCGTAATATAAGTAACATAATCCCGAAGCCGTAGAGTAACATGGTTAAAGTCATCTGCCAGCACGCCCAGTTCATCCCTGGAGCGGTAGCGGATCGTCTGATCCAATTCTCCCTCGGCGATCCGGGTGGCCACCATGCTTAACTCCTTTACCGGACGGCCGATAACCCGTCGAACCTGGATTACCACCAGGATAATGAGAACGAAAATAGCCAGGCCGGCCACCACAAGCATGCTGATGGTCAACTGGAGTAATTCCTGCAAAACTTCTGCCCGGGATACGTAGGCCACTGCCATCCAGTCACATCCAGGCACCTGGGACATCTGGATGTATGTATCTTCATAGAGGGACAGTCCCGTTTTTCCGGAGAGGATCTGCTGTCCCACATAGGCGTACATGCCGTCCGTCATCTGGCTAAGGATCTGTCCGGTGATGGATTTGTCCTTATGGCCGATGATGGTGTCGGTTCGGGTATCTACAAGAAAAATACCGCCGGTGTCCTCGATCTGAACCTGACTGACGATCTGGGAGATGGAGTCCAGATACACGTCCGCCGCGGCAACGCCCCGGACTGTACCGTCCGCTCCCTTCAAAACGCCGGAGGCGCCTACCACGTAAGACTGGCTGTCCTCGTCAAAGTAGGTGTCGCCGAACATAATCGCGTCCGACTTTAGGCCGTCCTGATACCAGCTTTTTTCCGTAGGGTCGTAGTCAGGACCTGCCACGAAGGAAGCGTGGTGCAGCGTGCCGTCGGTCAGCGCCACATACAGACCGGCGGGGTAAGCCTCATTTTTATTGGCCGTGTGGCGGATGTAGTCCATCATAGCCGGGACTTCCATGTCCTCGTACTGGATGGTGTCTCTCTGAGTCTCCAACATGGTCAGAGTGCGATTGATCCAGGCCCTGGTTTCCTGAACTGTCCGGTCCGTAGTAGTCTTAAGCAGGTCCTCGCTCTTGTCTAACAGGGTGTGGGACATCTGAAAGTAAACTACGCCCAGCAGGATCGCCACAGCGATCACAACGCTCATAACAATGGCTGATGCCAGTTTGCCCGTAATGCCCCAGCCTCGTCTGACCGTGCCTGTATGGGCGGCATCTTGTTCTTTCTGTTTCATATAGTACCCCCTTGAGATTTTTTCGCATCTAACCTTCCATGGATTTTCCAGACTTGAGATGAGAAAAGTATACAATATTACTATAATTATACCAGCAACCGGGCCAGACTACAAGCGTTTTTAACAGAATATTCTTGTAACCAATACTTACATAGTTACAGTTCACGGGGCGTGGAAAACAGGATGAAAATAGGCGTCAAGCTTGCTTGTAAGACTGTTTTCATCCTGTTTTCCACATCGGGCGAACGCCCGATGCTTCTTGTTCGGCGGAGCCGGGCAAGAAGATGCCTCCCCCGTGAACAGTAACCTTACATAAACTATAAGAATTCTTACATCATGCCCCGTTCCCTTGACCCGGGGCATTGAAAGGTCTTATAATTTTTTACATCAAAAAGGAATCAGGAGGTGTATCCATGAAACATAAGAAGGTACGGCGAAAGGCGTCAGGGGTAAAACAGGCGGTCATTGCCGCGGCTGCCTTTTTGATGGCGGCTATGCCGACATATGCAGCCGCCCAGAGGGAGACAGTGACCGCGGTAAAATTGACGGTGAGCTGTGATCCCAAACCGGAGGTGGGAAAAGAGGCGGGGACGGTCACAATCACCCAGCTGGACGGGCGGATCTCCATAACCGAACCGGCCGCGTATTATGATATGGATGATGTCGTGTGGCTTCGGGGGGAGACTCCCTCCATACGAGTTGAGCTGTCGCTAAATGACACGGCCAGGTATCGCTTTACATCCGCCACCAAAGTAACGGTTTCCGGTTGTCAGAGCACGGTAACGTCAAAAAAGGTCCTGGGAGGCGGGGACAGTCTTCAGGTTCATATAAAGCTGCCCAAAGTTACAGGACCTTTGAGCGATATTGAGGAGTATTACTGGGAGGGGAACACCGCCCACTGGTCTGACGCCGGGGACGCCGACCGGTACGAGGTAAGGCTGTATCGGGGCAACTCCCTGGTTAAGACCGTAAGCACTAACAGGAATGAATTTGATTTTTACCCCTACATGACCAGGGCTGGGGAGTACAGCTTCCGGGTGCGGGGACTTAGCAGCTCGGATGAGCAGAAAAGCCCATGGACCGACAGGGCGGAAAACAACGCCATCACTGCCGGCAATATCTACACAGGAGCCGGCCCCGGCACGTCTTCCAGCCCCCAGTCTCCTCATCAGCCGGGGGGATGGCAGCAGGACAACCGGGGATGGACTTACCGGCAGGCTGACGGAAGCCTGATCCGTGGCAGATGGCTCTATACAGATAACAACTGGTTCCATCTGGCAGACAATTCCTACATGGACACAGGCTGGATCTATACAGATAACAACTGGTTTTATCTCAACCCGGTGTCCGACGGGACCAGAGGGGCCATGAAGGTGGGGTGGCAGCATGTAGACAACAACTGGTTTTATCTCAATCCGGTGTCCGACGGGACCAGGGGAGCCATGAAGACCGGCTGGCAATATCTGAACAACAGCTGGTACTACCTTAATCCGGTATCTGACGGAACCAGGGGAGCTATGAAGACCGGGTATCAGAGTATGAATGGCAGGTGGTATTATCTGGATCCATCCTCCGGCGCGCTCTGGGTCAACCGGGTGGTTCCCAACGGAAGCGTGGCAGACAGCAGCGGAGTTCTGCGAAACTGATCAAAAAAACCAAAAAATGGGGCAAAGTGGGAAAAATGTGTTTGATTTTATCGGAATAAGTATATATAATGGTAAAAAAAGACGAAAAAAGACCACTTTTTGGGGGAAAAGGGCCAGAGGAGCAGATAATGGAAGCAGAGATCAGAGAGTTTATGGAGTATCTGTCCCAGGAAAGGCAGGCTTCAAAAAATACACAGATGTCCTACAAGCGTGATTTGGACCAGATGGAAGAGTACCTAAAGGAGCAGGGGATCGTGGAGACCAAAAAGGTGACCAGGACCCTGCTGAACTCCTATATCCTCTATCTGGAGAGTCAGGGCAGGGCGGCTACCACCATATCCCGCATGTTGGCTTCCATGAAAGCGTTTTATCACTATGAGTTCAGCCGGGGAAAGATCGGCCGCGATCCGGCGGAACTTCTCAAAGCTCCCAAAGTAGAAAAGAAAGCCCCCACCATCCTCACTGTGGAGGAGGTGACCAGCCTCTTAAACCAGCCTGGCGGATCCTCGCCCAAAGAGCTGCGGGATAAGGCCATGCTGGAACTTCTGTATGCCACCGGCATACGGGTCTCAGAGCTGATCGGGCTTGCGGTGAAAGACTTAAACCTTTCCATCGGGTTCATCACCTGCCGGGATGAGCATAAAGAGCGCACCGTTCCCTTTGGAAAGATAACAAGACAGGCCCTGGAACAATACTTAAGCCAGGCAAGAGACAGCCTTTTAAAAGGGAAGGAGTCAGGGCTTTTATTTGTGAACTGCAGCGGAAGCCCTATGAGCCGCCAGGGCTTTTGGAAGATCATAAAGCACTACGGGGCTATGGCAGGGATTACCACAGACATTACTCCCCACACTCTGCGCCACTCCTTTGCGGCCCACCTTATCAGCAACGGCGCGGACCTGCGGGCCGTGCAGACCATGATGGGCCATTCTGACATGGCCTCCACGCAGGCTTACGCGGCCTACGTCCGGAAAGAGGACATGGTGAGAGCAGTATACCATACCGCCCACCCGAGACAGTAAAAGAAAGAACCACAAAAGGAACCATTCGTCTGACCATGCGGATGGTTCCTCTCGCTTTTTGGGCGGCGGTTACGCCGTTATTGCTGTTGGGATAAAACGGTATATAAAACTTCCACATAGGCCAGGATCAGAGGGGCCACCCCCTTGGCGTCATTCTGAACAATGGGTTCTCTCATATAATAGTCAAAAGTTCCCTCGCGCATCTCCTTATTGCCAAGGCCGGCTACAAGGCAGATGCCTCCCAGCTGCAGTTCCCCGTCCTTTTCCCACAGATATTTTTTGCAGATGCCGTCAAAGGCTTTCTTTCCATAAGTAAAGTAGGAAGGCTCCAAAAGTCCCAGGCGTACGCTCTTCATAATGGCGTAAGCGAAGATGGCGGAGCCGGATGTCTCCAGGTAATTGGGGGAAATGCCGCCCCGGTTTACCACCTGGTACCACATACCTGTCTCTTCATCCTGGTAGGGCAGCATGGAGTCGATCAGTTCCCGGTAAATCCGGCACAGCTCACCTTTTTCGCCTGCCATGGAATCCGGCATAATCTCCACTGTGTCGATGAGGGCCATGGCGTACCACCCTAAGGCTCTCAGCCAAAAATTGGCGGACAGACCGGTGACTTTGTCGCACCAGAACGCCTTTCGGGAGTCGTCGTAAGCGTGATAGTAAAGGCCGTTGCGGGAATTTCTCATAAGCTCGTAGACATGGAAGAACTGCCGGCAGCTGTCCTGACAGTTTTTCCCTTCATTGTATGTAAGCTCATACTGCATATAGAAGGGCTGGGCCATGTACAGACCGTCCAGCCACACCTGGTTGGGGTATATCAGCTTGTGCCAGAAATTTCCCTGGGAAGTGCGGGGCTGGCCTTTCAGCTGGCTGTACACCGTGTCAATGGCTTTCCGGTATTTCTCTTTTCCTGTCAGATGGTACAGGTCGAAAAGGGTTTTTCCCGCGTTTACATTGTCCAGGTTGTACTCTTTGGGATCATAGGAGGCGATGGAGCCGTCGTCCCGGACAAAGTAGTCGATAAAGCGGTCGGCAAATTCCAGATACCGGCAGTCCTTCTTTATGTGGTACAGCTCCAGGATCGCCTTTATCATGCAGCCGTCAATATAGTTCCAGGACGGTTTCTTGCCTTCTTTTATCTTTTCAATGTTCCAGACAGGGGCCTGGGGGCTGCTCTTTTCCAGCAGCTGGTCAATATAGTGGTTTAGAATTTCCATTAGTCTGCCCTCTCTTTATAAAATCAAACGTTTGCACATAGGAATATAGTACCACAAAACAAAAGTGATTAAAACTAGGAGATATGTACAAAAAATACAAGAAAACCTATACAAATTCACTAATTGACAGATGGTATTATCAATGCTACAATGAAAAAGTCAAGAAAATTAATGCATGTTTGGTCATAAACGTAAAAATGAAAGTAATTACATATGGCGAATATGCATAAATTTTTAGAGAAATGTGCAAACCTTTGCAAACCAATACCACCATAAAACGCAAAGGAAGCCATAAATAAAAGAAGGGAGAAGATATCATGAGAAAAAGTATTAAGAAAGCAATGGCATTGACGCTGTCGGCAATCATGGCATTGTCACTGACCGCGTGTTCAGGCGGCAGCGGCTCCGGCGGTTCGTCAGGGGGAAGCGGTTCGGGCGGCTCCGGGGACGGCGGCCAGGTAGAGCTTAAGTTTTCCTGGTGGGGCGGCGACTCCAGGCACGAGGCCACAGAGAAGGCCATCCAGGCATTTATGGCCAAGTACCCCAACATCACCGTGACCGCGGAGTACGGCGCGTGGTCCGGGTGGGAGGAGAAACAGGCCCTCAACATCATGGGCGGCAACGCGGCGGATGTGATGCAGATCAACTGGAACTGGATCGAGTCCTACAGCGGCAACGGAAAGAATTTCGCCAACCTGGAAGATTACAAGGATGTGCTTGACCTGACCCAGTTCCCCGCAGACAGCCTGGAACTGTGCAAAGCGGACGGCAAGCTGATGGCGGTTCCCGTGGCATTGACAGGAAGGCTGTTCTACTGGAACAAGACCACCTTTGACGAGGTAGGCGTGGCCATTCCCACGGATGAGGCGTCCCTTTTCGCGGCAGGGGAGGCGTTCAAGGCGTTTGATGAAGACTATTATCCTCTGGCCCTGGGCGAGTATGACAGGATCATCTTCCTGGTGTACTACCTGGAGTCTGTACACGGCAAGCCGTGGGTGCAGGACGGCCAGATCCAGTACACGGCTGAGGAGATCGCGGCAGGCATGGAATTTATCAACAAGCTGGAGGACGGCCATGTGATCCCCACCCTTGCGGTGCTTAACGGCGATATGGCGGACTCTATTGACAAGAACGCCAAGTGGATCGACGGCAAGTACGCAGGCATCCTGGAGTGGGATTCTTCAGCGTCCAAGTTTGAGCAGGCGGTGAAGGAGAGTACCAACAAGCCGGGCCAGGAGTTCGTGATCGGCGACTTTATCAAATTCGGCGATTATGACGGCGGATTTACCAAGATCTCCATGGGGCTTGCCGTGGCGGCCAGCAGCGCTCATCCCAAGGAGGCTGCTATGCTCATCAATTTCCTGTTAAATGATCCGGAGGGCGTTGAGATCTGTTCTACAGAGCGGGGCATCCCCTGTTCAGCGGCAGCGGTTAAAGTTCTTGACGAGAAAAATCTGGGCAACGCGCTGGTGAAGGAAGCTAACGCGAAGGTTCTTGGATTTTCCAAGTTCCCCCTGGATACCAAGTTTGAGCACAATGACTTAAAAGCAAATCCGGACGGCGTTTACTACAAGGTGTTTGGCAAGCTAAGCTCTGACGATATCGACGCCGCCAAGGCTGCCGAGGACTTAATGAAAGGCATCAATGAGTGTCTTGGCAACTAACTGCCATTGTTTCATAAGGCCGTCGGAGCGATTTGTTTCCGACGGCTTCCCTAAGACCAGACGGGAAGGAGCTATCTATGGATGTGATGGAAGCGGTAAAGGACAAGGCCAGATATAAGGAGATCGTCGCCTATTTTGACGGGACGGATAATTCCGGCACGGAACGGATCGCGCTGCTTATTGATACCATAGAACAGATGTCAGAAGAAATATTTGAGCACTATAAAGCCATGGGGGTATTGTTTCGGAAAGCAGTGGCTGAAATATTGATGAGGAGAGACAGGGAGGGCAGCTTTGACTTCCTGACGGATCCTCAAAAAAGTCAGCTCTCATACGCGCTGAAAAAGGCGGGATCTTTGCGGGTGATCTTGTGGGAAAAGTATGAGGAGTATGACAGGGAACTTCAAATTTAGGAGGTTAACACCATGAAGCAGAAAAAAGGCTTTAGCAAGGCGTTGACAGAAAACGTGGGCTTTTGGTTTATCGTGCCGTGGCTCATCGGATTTCTGTGTTTTAAAGTGTATCCGTTCGCGTCCTCTCTGTACTACAGCTTCACCAACTACGATCTGTTTACCGGGATCAGCAAGCACGGCCTGATGAACTATCAGACGATCTTTACGGACGAGGACATCATCAGAGCGTTTCAGGTAACTTTTAAGTACGCCATCTTTGACGTGCCGCTGAAACTGGCGTTCGCGCTGTTTATCGCGTACATACTGAACTTTAAACTAAAGGGCGTCAACTTCTTCAGAACCGCGTACTACATCCCGTCTATTTTAGGCGGTTCCATCGCCATCGCTATTTTGTGGCGGGCCGTGTTCAACACCGACGGTCTGATCAATACGGTCATCACGGCTTTTGGGGCGGAAAAGATCAACTGGATGGCAAGCGCCAACGGCGCGCTGACGGTCATCGTCCTTTTGCGGGTGTGGCAGTTCGGCTCCGCCATGGTCATCTTCCTGGCAGCGCTCAAAGGCGTGTCGGAGGATCTGTACGAGGCGGCATCCATCGACGGCGCGGGCAAATGGACCCAGTTCTTTAAGATCACGGTCCCGTTAATCACGCCGGTTATTTTCTACAACCTGATCACCCAGCTGTGCCAGGCGTTCCAGGAGTTCAACGGGCCGTTCCTTGTCACCAAAGGCGGGCCAAACGGCGCTACGACCCTGATCTCCATTCTGATCTACAACAACGCCTTTTTGCGCCACAAGATGGGCATGGCCAGCGCCCAGGCGTGGGTATTGTTTGTGATTGTCTGCGTGCTGACGGCAGTGGCGTTTGTGAGCCAGAAAAAGTGGGTTTACTACTCGGATGAGGATGGGAGGTAAAAGAGCATGACAAGAGAACAGAGAAGAAAGATCAGCACGGTCATCCGCTACGTTCTGCTGGTGGCAGTAGGCTTTATCATGGTGTACCCCCTGATCTGGATGGTGGGCGCCACCTTTAAGACCAACTCCGAGATCTTTACCAGCGCGTGGTTCTGGCCCAAGAATCCGGTGTTTGACGGGTACAATGACGCTTTTAAGAGCTATGGCGGCAAGATCAACCTTCTTACCTCCATGCTGAACACCTACAAGATCGTTCTGCCCAAAGTGGTATTTACGATCGTTTCCGCGACCATCACGGCTTATGGATTTGCCAGGTTTGATTTTAAGGGCAAAGGGATCATGTTCTCCCTGATGATGGCTACTTTATTTCTGCCTCAGGTGGTCCTGAACGCGCCCCAGTACATTATGTTCAACAAGTGGGGATGGACCAATTCCTATCTGCCTTTGGTGATTCCGTCCCTGTTTGCGGCCGACACGTATTTTGTGTTTATGCTGATTCAGTTTTTGAGAGGCGTGCCCAAGGAGCTGGAGGAGGCGGCCAAGATCGACGGGTGTAATTCCCTTAAGACTCTGTGGTATGTGATTGTTCCCATGCTGAAGCCGTCGCTGGTATCCTGCGCCCTGTTCCAGTTTATGTGGACCTCCAATGACTTTATGGGGCCGTTGATCTACATATCAGACATGGATAAGTACACCAATTCCATTTACCTGCGCATGTCCATGGACGGCGACGTGGGCTTTCAGTGGAACAGGATTCTTGCCATGTCCCTGATCTCCATTATTCCGTCTCTGGTGGTGTTCTTCTGCGCCCAGGATTCGTTTATCGACGGAATTGCAGCAGGCGGTGTAAAGGGTTAAGAGGTATTTGGGCAATTACAAGGGGATTCTCAAAAGGGGAGTCCCCTTTTATCAATATGGAGGAAATGAAGATGGAGATAAAGGTGATCTTTGCCACGGCCCGGTGCGCTGCCGTGGAGATCTGTGACGGCAGTATCTATGAGTCTGATACAGAAAAGGAAATCTATGTAAATGGAACGTTTTACGAGAAGACCCGGAAGGTGATCGTCAGCATCTACGGCCTGAAACCGGGCAGGGAGTATGATGTGGCCATAAGGACAGAGGGCGGGGAGGAGACGGTAAAGGTCAGCACGCCGGGGGAGTTTGTGACCCTGAATGTGAGGGAGTTTGGGGCTAAGGGCGACGGGGTCCAGGACGACACTCCTTTTATCCAGGCCGCTATCTTAAGCTGTCCAAGGGACAGCAGGGTTTTGGTTCCGGAGGGGACCTACCGGGTTACCAGCCTGTTTTTGAAGAGCGATATCAGGCTGGAGCTGGCCGAGGGGGCTGTTTTGTCGGCGGACACGGACCGGAGCCGGTTTCCGATCCTTAGGGGACTTGTGGAAAGCTATGATGAGAAGGAGGAGTACAACCTGGGAACGTGGGAGGGAAACCCTCTTGACTGCTACAGTTCTGTGATCACAGGCATTCATGTGGAGAATGTGGAGATCTACGGCCTTGGAGTGATCGACGGCAATGCCGGTGAGGACAACTGGTGGCGGGATCCAAAGGTGAAGCGGGGGGCGTTTCGGCCCAGGATGATCTTTTTAAATCACTGCAAAAATGTGACGATCCAGGGAATTCAGGTGCAGAACAGCCCCAGCTGGAATGTGCATCCCTATTTTTCCACCGGGCTGAGATTTATTGACATGAGCGTGCTGAATCCTAAGGACTCCCCAAATACCGACGGCATGGACCCGGAATCCTGCCGGGACGTGGAGATCGCGGGCGTGTATTTTTCCGTGGGGGATGACTGCATTGCGGTGAAGTCGGGAAAGATCTATATGGGTTCCAGGTACAAGACGCCTTCGGAGAATATCCTTATACGCCAGTGCTGCATGAGAGACGGCCACGGCTCCATCACGGTGGGCAGCGAGATGGCGGGGGGCGTGAGAAACCTGACGGTAAAAGACTGCCTGTTCCTCCACACGGACCGGGGACTGCGGATCAAGACCAGGAGGGGCAGGGGGAAGGACGGGGTGATCGACAACATCCGGTTTGACCACATCCGCATGGACCATGTGATGACCCCTTTTGTCATCAACAGTTTTTACTACTGCGACCCGGACGGTCACAGTGACTATGTGGCTTCCAGGGAGGCCCTTCCTGTGGACGACGGTACGCCGTGGATAGGGACTTTGGAATTTTCCGATATCCAGGCGGACAACTGCCATGTGGCGGCGGCATACCTGTACGGCCTGCCGGAGCGAAAGATCGAGCGGGTGGAGATGAGGCGTATCCGGGTTAATTATGCCGGGGACGCGGCGTCCGGGGAGCCGGCGATGCTGGACGGAGCGGAGTGTGTGAGCCGTATGGGGATCTTTGCGGGGAATATTGAGACTCTTGTGCTGGAGGATGTGGAGATACAGGGACAGAAAGGGAAAAAAATAATCACGGAACATATTGAACATTTGGTGGAAAGGTGATATGGTAGAGAGCGTGTGAAATCGACAGAAAACCATTTGGAGGGTGGTCCAAATGGTCTGTGGGGCAAAGAGGAAGGTTGGACATGGCGGTTACGATAAAGGATATTGCGAAAAAGGCAGGGGTTTCATATTCTACGGTGTCCAGAGCCCTCAATGATGTGGGGGCCGGAAAGTCGGAGAGCCGGCAGAAGATCCTGGATATTGCGAAAGAGATGGGCTATGTGCCCAATCAGGCGGCCATTAATCTGAAGAGCAGCCGCTCCCACACCATCGGTTTGTTTTTTTCCACTATCAGCAAGATGACGTCCCCCTTTGTACTTCATGACGTTCTCACAGGCGTGTACAATATTGTCGGAAGCCGGTACAATGTGGCGGTTAAGGGAATCGACATGCATGAGGAGGGGACGTTAAACCCTACGCTGTTTGACGGTATCATCGTGTTGTCCCAGAGGTCGGAGGACAGTTCTTTTATAGAAGAGGTTCTGGAAAAGAAGATTCCAATGGTGGCGATCTGCCGTATTGTCTATTATGACGTGCCAAACGTGGTGACGGACGAGGCTTTGGCCATGGAGCGGGCGATGGACTATCTTCTGGACAACGGCCACAGGCGGATCGCGGTCATAGGCGGGCTGCCGGGGGTGGATTCCACCAGACTGCGCCATCGGGGCTGGAGGACATCCATGATCCGCCATGGCCTGGACCCGGAGGAGGTTCCGGTGGAGGAGGGAGATTACCGCTACACCAGCGGATACCGGGCCGCCAGAAGGATCTTGCAGCGGGAGGAGAGGCCTACAGCGATCCTGTGCTTTAACGACGAGATGGCATTTGCCGCCAGAGCCGCCGTGTATGAGGCGGGCCTTACGGTGCCGGAAGATATTTCTCTTGTGGGATTTGACAACTGGGACATGTCCGGGTACGGCACCATGCGTCTGACTACGGTGGAGAGAAATATGGGAGATTTGGCAAGAGAGGGAACACGGGTCTTGCTTCGGCGCATAGAAGATGGTATTATAGATAACAGCAGGATATTCCTGGATAACAAGCTGATCATCCGGGAAAGCGTAAAAGACATAAGAGAGAAGGAAAACTGATGAAGAGAGTAGAGGACTATGTAACAAGTATTCCGGATTTTCCGGAGCCGGGGATTATTTTCCGCGATGTGACCACCATTTTGCAGGATGCCGACGGGCTGTGCCTGGCTATTGACAGCCTTATGGATTTTCTGAAAGATGTGGATTATGATGTGGTGGTAGGGCCGGAGTCCAGAGGGTTCATCTTTGGCGTGCCGGTGGCTTATGCCATGAAGAAGGGGTTCGTTCCTGTGAGAAAGAAGGGGAAGCTGCCCAGGGAGACTATCTCCATGGAGTATGATCTGGAGTATGGCAGCGCTGTGGTGGAGATGCACAAGGATTCCATTAAGCCGGGACAGAAGGTGGTTATTGTGGACGACCTTATTGCCACAGGCGGGACCATCGAGGCGATCATCAAGATGATCGAGCAGCTGGGCGGCGAAGTGGTGAAGATCTGTTTTGTCATGGAGCTGGCCGGCCTTAAGGGACGGGAGAAGCTGAAAGGGTATGACGTGGCTTCCGTTATTACTTATGAAGGAAATTGACGCAGGGAAGGTCTGGAAGATAAGTCCAGGCCTTTCACTTATTAAGGCGATATTGGAACATGAGATCAATGGCAGAGTGATATAGTTTGTAAGAGACGGTGCAGTGGGACTTGTGGGGAGAGTGGAGATATGGGCATTAGAACAAGGCGCGTAATAGCGGCAGGGGCGGTTGTTTTGGCGGCGGTTACGGCGGCGGTTATCGTGTGGGGCTGCGGTGGGAGAATGGAGAAGGAAGAGCCGTCAGAAGTGATCACTCTGACTCTTGCCAACAACCACCCGGATGATTACTGCACTACCAGGGCGGTGGAGTGGTTTGCGGACACTGTGAGGGAGCGGACCAAAGGGCGGGTAGTGATAGAGGTATATAATAATGGAAGGCTGGGAGACACGGTTTCCTGTCTGGAACAGATGCAGTACGGCGGGATCGATATGGTGAAGGCGGATGTTCCCACGATGACTAATTTTGTGACCTTGTTTAATGTGCTGCAGATGCCCTACATTTATCAGGATACGGAACATTTTTGGAAGGTCCACGGCGGGGAGATCGGCATGGGGATCCTGCGGGGCAAGGCTATGGAGGACAAGGGGATGTATGGCCTGACCTTCTATGACGCGGGAACCCGGTGTTTTTATAACAGCAGAAAGCCTATGGAGTCTATCAGGGACATGAAGGGTATGCAGATCCGGATCCAGGAGTCAAATTTGATGATGGCCATGATAACGGCCCTGGAGGCCAAGCCGGTGGTGACCACCTACGGGGAGGTGTACCAGGCTCTGGAGTCCGGGGTGGTGGACGGGGCGGACAACTCTATGGTCAATTATCTGGAACAGTCTTTTTATAAGGCGGCCCCGTATTTTCTGGAGGATGACCACACCTACTCGGCGGATCTTCTGGTCATGAGCATGGAGAGCCGGAAACAGATCGGCGAGGATGATCTAAGGGTGATGGATGAGGCGGCGCTGGAGTCGTGGGAGATGCAGAAGGGACTGTGGAAAGAGGCGGAGGAGGAGGCCAGGGAGAGCCTTAAGGAGCTGGATGTGGTGATCACGCAGATGCCTCAGGAGGATTTTGAGTATATGGGGCAGATCTGTATGCCTCTGTGGTATGATTACGACCACAGGGAGGAATTTCTGGATCTGCTGGACAGGATCGTGGCGGCGGGGCGGTGAGGCGAGGCGTTAAAGCAGGCGGCGGTACCGGCCAGCTCCATAGAAGCCAGCTGTTGTCAGGGCTGCGATTTGCCGGATGAAAGCGTGCCGCCGCCCAATCGGATCGGAAAAAGGGTGAAAAATCAGCGGATTTGTGCTAAGGCGGATATGATGTGCTTTATCTGCGTATATTCTTGGTAGGGGAGTGCAAATGGAAAGGAGTATATAGCGCAGTGAGTACAGAGAAAAGTCCGTTTTTGAACATGGGGTGTACCTGTTTTAGCTGGGAGACGGAGGATGGGATGCATCTGTTTGGCAGGACCTACGACCAGTGCGGGAATCTGAAGGGGAACCGCATCGCGGTGGTGCCCAGGAATTATCCGTTGAAGCTGGAGATCAATGAGAAGAGTCAGAGATATGTCCGCAGCCGGTACGTGTTTGGGGGGATGGCGGTTATGGGGCTTACAAGCCCGGTTATGGTAGACGGGATTAATGAGATGGGGGTTATGGGCGGACTGTTGAATTATCCCGGATACGCGGCCTACGACGTGGTGAGGGACAGCCGCCATATGAACATTCACCCGGGATTTCTTACTGGGTATCTGTTAGGCCAGTGTGCTTCCGTGGAGGAAGCGGCGTCGATTCTGCCTTCTCTGAATCTGACCGGGGAGAAGATCTTCGGCCATGAGATGACGGTACACTATATTTTTTCCGACAGGACCGGGGAGACGATCGTAATTGAGCCGGACAGGGAGGGACTTAAGATCCACCGGGATACCATAGGAGTCATGACCAACAGTCCGGGATATCAGTGGCAGCAGACCAACCTGTGTAATTACGCGTCGGTGAGCAACCTTCTGGGCGCTTCCCGGGATTATATAGACGTAAGGCTCCGGGGGACAGCGGTAAGTTCCGGCGGCGGGTTCGGACTTCCGGGGGATTACTCCTCCCCGTCCCGGTTTGTGCGGATGGCGGTTATGAAGCATTATGCCATCAAGGGCAAGGATGAGGTGGACGGCATAAGCCGGATGTTCAACCAGTTTTCGGCGGTCAATATTCCGGAGGGCATTGTGATGCGGCAGGAGGATGGAGACGGGGAGGAAGAGGTTTCCTATGATCAGACCCTTTGTATCAGCGCCATGTGTGCGGAGAGCGGCACATACTATTTTTCCACGTGCAAAAGCAGGAGGATCAGCGCGGTGAGACTGGGAGGGCTTCTGGGGAATACGGATATGGTGTATTATGATCTTCCTCAGAAAGAGGATATCGCATATTTGAACTAAGGGAAAAACGAAAAAGATGAGACGCTGTTTCCGGTCAGCGTCTCATCTTCTATCTTTAAAGATTTCTTTGGGTCGTCAGCAGTAAAACTCCATGGGATACGTCATGTACTCAATCTCATCCAGCTCATCCATGGTGATGAGGCCGGCGGGAGCCCGAAGCACTGCGGGGATGCGGTTCACGATGGTGGCGCAGGTGTGCTCAACCGTGGCAGGCTTTACCACATGGAACTCTGTGTCCGGCTCACCGGTGATCTTCCAGTCACACATATCTCCGTCGTCCGGCCCGTACACCTTGCCGATACATTGGGTCTCAATAACCGGGCCCTGGAAGGTCTCCGTGGTCACAACAGCCGCCATGCCGATGCAGTTGCCGCTCTTTATATCCTTGCCCATGGTGGAGGAGTACAGATCTCCGTCGTGGAAGTAGGGAACGCACTTCTGCGTCTGGCTCTTAATGGTCCAGCCCATCTTCGCCGCCAGGGCTTCGTTGGAGTTCCACACATAGGAGGGCTCCAAAACTTCCGGATGGGCGATCTGCTTCTCAAATTCTTCGGGGGTTAAGTCCACGCCGTGGGCCTTTGCCAGTGCCAGGCCGTAGTCCTCTACATTGTAGCTGACCGCACCCTCAATCTTTTTGATGTTGTGGCAGCTTCCGGCCACTACGCTTACCATGTTTACCCAGAAGGTGTCTTCCATACCGCTGCCTACGAACGTGCAGTTGTTCTCCTTGGCCAGCACGTCCAGATGGTTGGCGCGGACAGGGTCAGTGGTCCAGCAGTAGGTGGCTTCCTCACAGGTGGTGACAACGCTGATACCCCGGCTTAGGCAGTTTACAAAGTGATCGTAGCAGTCGCTTACCAGGCTGAACAGGGTGACTACGGCGATATCCGGGTCTGTGTTGTCCAGAACTTCCTCCGCGTTGTCGCTGATGAGAATGCCTGTCTTTACGCCCAGCTCCGCGTAATCGCCGATGTCCATGCCCACGATCTCCGGATTGACGTCGATGGCGCCTACGATCTGAGCGCCTTTCTCGTAGAGATAGCGAAGAATGTATTTGCTCATCTTGCCGCAGCCGTACTGCACTACTTTAATCTTGCTCATAGAAAACTCCTCCTTCTTGGAAA
Organism: uncultured Hungatella sp.; assembly: GCA_910585645.1. Taxonomy (GTDB): domain Bacteria; phylum Bacillota; class Clostridia; order Lachnospirales; family Lachnospiraceae; genus UBA3402. The sequence goes on from CAJUFP010000003.1 coordinate 29,359, forward strand.
CAAAGTTTTGTGATGGTTTTAGTATATAACCTGATGCCGGGTGAGAGTCAAGGAAGATTGTGGAAATTTTAACGGAAAAAATTTCAGGGCGGATGCGGGGAGTCCCAGAGGGGGAAATTGGATGAGGAAAGATGGCCTGGATCTCTGCGGGGACAGAAAATGGCGGTTAATCAGGCAGTTTTAGGCTAGGGTCGGATAAAATATGATAAAGGTTAGAGGGAAAAAGTGGGAGGAAGAGTGCAATATTGACATTAGCTGGAATAAAAGATAAAGAAATTATAAAATATATTGCCATAAAATAAAAAAAGTCTATAATAAAATTATGCGATTTTACTGAAAACTCTAATCCAACCTCAGAGTTTGGAGGCAGTATTATGGATGATAAAATGATGAAGATCGGTGAGATGGCCCGGTTTAACCGGGTGTCCATCACTACCCTGCGGCTGTATGACAAGGTGGGGATCCTGCGGCCGTGCTATACGGACCCGGAGACTAATTACCGGTACTACAGCATTCACCAGAAGGCGCGGCTGGATATGATCCAGTATATGAAGGAGCTGGGCATGAGTCTGGGGGAGATCCGGGAGATTCTGGAAAAGGGGGATATCCAGATGATTGAGTCCACGCTGATCAGCAAGAAGAAGCAGGCCAAGGAGGAGATGGCCCAGCTTAAACTGCGCCTTGGAGCCATCTCCCGGGCCATTGAGAGCGTGGAGCGGTTTCGCAAGGCCCCGGACTGCGGCATGATCACGGTGGAGTATATCTCTCACCGGAAAGTGTACGTGATGCACACGGATACCAATTTTTATGAGCATGATATCTCTGTATATGAGGAGATCCTGGAGGATTTAAAGGAGAATCTTATTAACCAGGGGCTGCCCCAGGTGTACTATTGCAACGCGGGGACAATCATGAGGAGAGAGGATTTTCTGAACCTGAAAATGGTGTCCCATGAGATCTTTCTGTTTGTGGACGACGATTTTCCGGATCATGAGTCGGTGCGGCGCATTGACAGCGCCATGTACGCCTGTATCTACCTGGACAGCTTTGACGATGAGCCGGAGTATGCGGGGAGGCTTCTTAAATACTGTGAGGAACATGGGTATACTGTGTGCGGGGATTATATCTGTGAGGTTCTGACGGAGTTTAATGTGTTTGACAGTGAGAAAAGATCCATGTTTTTGAGGCTGCAGGCGCCTCTTCGGTTTCGGTGAGAGCCTGGACAGATGGTGGGAGAGCAAGGCTGTGGCTGCGCGGATTGGCAGATTTTCTGTTTACAATCCGCGCGGATCATGTTATAGTATCTGTACCGGATGATAGAGGGACATAGAAGAACCTGTCATCAGAAAATTTAACATTCATTTTACGGGAGAGGCTTTCTCCCGCGCCGTCTGGCAAAAGTATCTGAATATCAGCCTGTTATCAGGCAGGATTTCAAAGGAATATGGGAATAAGTAATGGAAAAATAAATACAAGAAATAAATACACAGCAGAAATTTATTGTCCGGGAAGGGAAAAGAAGATATAATAAAGACAGTTCTTGTATGTCTCCTGCAAAAAAGGAGGCAGGTGTGAAGAGACAGAAGAAAAGAGGAAGCGGGAAAAAAGGGACGGGCAGAAAACCGACAGACAGAAGGCGGGATGCCATTGTTCCTGCACAGGCTGGGGAGAACTACCCTATGGAGGACCGGGCGCTGAAGGAGGCGGCGCGGTTTATGGGGGAGGAGCTGCTGCCCCTTTTGGGGGTGGAAGGCACTGTGAGGCGGGCAAGCCCTACGGAGGCCGTGTTTCTGGAGGTGGGGGATTTCCTGGCGGATTTTAACTATGAGATGACAGACGGAACCTGGAAACATCTGGAGTTTGAGAGTGACAGCCTGTCTGTGGAGGATCTACGGAGATTTCGGGCCTATGAGGCGGTGGTCAGTTACAAGTACGGGGTTGATGTGTGTACGTATGTGGTGTGTACGGCCAAGACAAAGGTGATAAAAAGCTGCCTGGTACAGGGGAAGAATACGTATCGGGTAGAAGTGCTGCGGATGAAGGATTACAATGCGGATGAGATCATCCGAAAGGTGGAGGAGAAACAGAAGGCGGGGGAGAGGCCGGGGCGTGAGGAACTGCTGAAAGTGCTTTTGACTTCTCTGATGGACGGTGAGATGAGCCAGGAGCTGAGGGTGAAGAGAAGCCTTGGGATCTTACAGAGGGAGCAGGAGCATGTGGAAAAGGGACAGATGGTGCCGATGCAGTCGGTGCTGTACGCTTTGGCCATGAAAGTGCTGACAAAGGATGAGATAAAAAAGGTAAAGGAGATGATGACAATGACGCTGTTGGGGCAGATGTTGATGGAGGATGGGATAGAGAAAGGCGAATTTAAAGCTATCCAGGAACTGATTCGCGACGGCCTGCTGTCCATGGAGACGGCGGCAGCCAGAAAGCATATGAGTGTAGAGGAGTTTAAAGAGAAACTCAAAGAACTGAATCTGGAATAAGATACCATGTTGTCCAAGTGAAATGTGCCAACAAAAGATGAGATAAAAAAGGTAAAGGAGATGATGACAATGACGTTGCTGGGGCAGATGTTGATGGAGCATGGAGAGTTTAAAAATATGCAGGAACTGATTCGCGACGGCCTGCTGTCCATGGAGACGGCGGCAGCCAGAAAGCATATGACAGTAGAGGAGTTTAAGGAAAAGCTCAAGGAGTTGAACTTGGAATAGAAATTCCGATCTCACAGGGAATTTTTTCGAAATTCCCTTGGAGACTGGCCAAATTCCTGTTTAAAAGCCCGAAAAAAGGAAGTGTAGTTTCCGAAATTATATTTAGAACAAATATGGTTAACCGACTCATTGGCCAGAAGATCCTGCCGGGCCAGAAACAGTTTTTTCTTTATGATAAACTGGTGCAAAGGCATACCGATCTCCTCATTAAACACCTTGTTTAAATGGGAACGGCTGAAAAAGAAGAGGGAGGTCAGCTGTTCAATGGAAATCTCCTCATAAATATGTTCATTAATGTAGGCAAGGACATCAGACACCAGAGATGAATTTTTTTGATCGTGTCTGATGGCCCTCTCAAAATAATAATCCCTTTGGAAAAGCTTGATTTTCGCAATGTGAACCAGAAGCTCTATAATATAAGAATTGGTCATCAGGTCAGAACCATATTCTTGGGAGGTAGAGCTTATTAAAATGCGCTCTAACAGGCTGTGGATGCTTAATTTCTGGTCTGGCGCCGGAGAGATCCGGGCGCTGGAGATATACGTTTTCTGGAAAGGAAGCAGAAGGTCCGTGCGGCTGGAGGATAATTTTTCCAAAAAATCGGAGTTCAGCCATAGCACATAGCGCTCATAAGCCTGGGATTCGGCATTGATAAACGCCTCATGCACCTGCTCCGGAGCGATCAGCACCACATCGCCGGATTGCAGGTGGTAGGGGATGGAATCCACATAATAAGTAACATCCCCGGAGATGAGAAAATAAAATTCGTAATTTTTATGGGAATTTTCTACAATATGTTTCAAAGTAAGATCTTTATTGTAATGGATTTCAAAATCCCGGCGGCGCAAAGGCGGTTTGTGGTAATAAGAAGTAGGCTGCGCTTTTTTATTCATGGCAATCTTCCTTTCCGAGAGTCCATAGATGCACTGCATGTCTTTTATACAAAAAGTATAATACAACTGTCCCATAAATGCAATAAACAGAAAATCATGGTGAAATACGAAAAGACAAAACGCAATGTTTTGTCTCCTTTTTGTGGTTTTTTTACGAAAAGCAATTTGGTATAGTATTGCCATACAAATAAAAAGGAAAGGAGGTGGGCAGATGGAAGTTCTGGAAAAGTTTTGTGAAGCCAAATCGCCAAAATGCTTCTGCGAGGACGCCTTATTTTTATCAGAGCAGTTTATCGCGGTAATTGACGGCGTGACAGCCAAGTCCGATTACTCCCACAACGGAAAAACCACCGGAAGGCTGGCAGCGGAGATTATCTGTCAGACCATGGAAAAACTGCCGCCGGAAAGCAGCCTTAAGCAGACCATTCACAGGATCAACCAGGATCTGGAACTGTTTTATAAGGAACATCCGTTCCCCTATGACAGAAAAACCATGGGGCTGCAGGCTGTATGCGTCATTTATTCCAGGCATTTCCGCGAAATCTGGATGATCGGAGACTGTCAGGCCAAAGTGGACGGCCGGTTATACGAAAATCCGAAAAAAAGCGATATCATATTAGCCCAGATGAGGGCCCTGGTGCTGGAAAGCCTCAGGTGCCGCCAGGAAGACAAGAAGGATCCAAAGTATGCCCGGCAGGCCCGGGAAGTAATCCTTCCATGGATCATAAAGGCCACGGCATTTGCCAATAACAGCGATTCCCCATATGGATATTCCGTTATCAACGGAGACGATATTCCGGAATCCCTGGTAAAAAAAATCAAGCTGGATCAACAGCCCCATGAGATAATTTTGGCCAGCGACGGGTATCCTGTGGTGGAGGACACCCTGTCCCTGACAGAAGAAACATTGCAAAAAGTCCTTGATACGGATGCAGAATGCTGCAGGGTCTATCTCTCTACCAAAGGCGTAAAAGAAGGAAATAAAAGCTTTGATGACAGAACCTATATTCGTTTCAGAATATGATCACCACGTTATATGAGGAGGAAAACAGAATGAGAAGGAAAACATTATTTGGTATCTGCGCGTTAACCATGGCAATGCTGTGCGGGTGCGGCGCCGGCCAGACAAACGAAACCGCCGGTGAAGCCCGGACAAGTGCCGGACAGGGCTCAGGGGAAACCAATAAGCAGGAGGCAGGAAGCGGGACAGACATGGATTTAGGCGCGCCCTCCGGCAAACGGATCGTGGTAGTGTCCAATAATCTTGGAGGCGATAGGGAGGCGTGGCTTAAGGAGAAGGCCGAGGAAGCCGGATTTCAGGTGGAGCTGGTGCCTTTAGGCGCAGGGGATATCACGGCAAGGGTGATCTCAGAAGTAAACAATCCCACGACCAATGTTGTCTGGGGGCCGTCAGAAGACCAGTTTACTTCCATGGTTGCCGCAAACGCGCTGGTGTCATTTACCCCGGACTGGTCAGAGGATGTAAAAGGAATCTCAAAAGAAAACGGGTATTCCTGGCCGTATGAGATTCAGCCAAAGCTTCTGGTCTGCAACCCTGACGTCTATACCCAGGAGACGGCCCCGAAAAACTGGTCCGATCTGTGGGAAAAAGAAGAGTTCCATGGCAAATACGCGGTTCCGGTAACCTTTGACGGCAACACAAACCGGGCGGTCATCGGCGGCATTCTGGCCCAGTATCTTGACCCGGACGGAGAGCTGGGCGTCTCCGATGAAGGCTGGGCAGCCATAAAAGCATACTTTGATTATGGCTATAAGACTCCTACAGGAGAAGACGATTTTGGCAATATGGCAAGCGGCAAGGTACCCATCACCTTTTCCTATGCCTCCGGGTTAAAGACCAAATGCGAGAGCTTTGATATTACGCCGTTAGTCATCTATGCGGAAAACGGGGACCCCACCAATACGAACCAGATCGGCGTGGTGGCAAATAAAGACGAAGAAGCAATGGCAGAGTCAAAACGGTTTGTAAACTGGATCGGCAGCGGGGAAGTGATCGGCGCTTACGCGGCGGCCAATGGCAATATCGTAGCCAACGCAAAGGCGGAAGACCAGATGTCCCCCATTGCCCAGGAAGTAAAAAACAGCTATACCTGGCAGGAAGCCGATTGGACCTATATTAATTCCATGATGGATCAGTGGGTTGCCAAGATTCAGCTGGAAATCTATTGATCAAGGGGAGAAGGTTATGATTCAATTTGAACATATTGAAATTCGTTTTGGGGATTTTGTAGCAATCAAAGATTTAAATCTGGAGATTGGAAACGGGGAATTTTTCACATTTCTGGGGCCGTCGGGATGTGGGAAAACCACAACCCTGCGGTGTCTGGCCGGCTTTATCAAGCCGACGAAAGGCAGCGTGATTGTTGACGGGGAGGACATTACCTATAAGCCCATTGAAAAACGGGGGATTGGCATGGTGTTCCAGAGCTATGCCCTGTTTCCCACAATGACTGTGGAAGAAAATATCGTATTTGGCCTGAAAGAAAATAAGTGGGAAAAATCAGCCATTGAAAAGCGGGTAAAGGAAGTTGCCAGGATGGTCAACCTAACCGATGAGCAGCTGAAAAAGAATGTTGCCGCCCTGTCCGGCGGACAGCAGCAGAGGGTTGCCATTGCCAGGGCGCTGGCCTTAAACCCCGGAATCATTGTTCTGGACGAGCCCTTGTCAAATCTGGACGCCAAGTTAAGGAAGTCTCTCAGGGTGGAACTTAAGAAGATACAGAAGGCTTCCGGAACTACCATGATCTATGTGACCCATGACCAGGAAGAGGCCCTGACCTTGTCCGATAAAATCGCCGTGTTTAACAACGGCTATGTGGAGCAGATCGGCACTCCCCGGGAAATCTATTATCATCCCGGTTCAGAATTTGTTACCGGTTTTATCGGTGATACCAACCGGTTTACTGAGGAGGCGGTTAAAAAGATCAACCGGCTTAACGGATGTAAGCTAAATCCCAAAGACCACATCTATATCAGGGTGGAAAACATAAAAGAAAGTCCTGATTCCCTGGGAGATTCCACGATCAGCGTTGACGCGGCTTTTGAATTGGAGGAATTTTACGGCACCACTACCAGGAGGACATTTTCCTTTGAGGATATGGAGCTGAAAAGCGTGGATGAGATAAGCCGGTCTTGTCCCCAAAAAGGAGAACGACGGAAGTTATATTTTAAGCCGGAGGATTTGATCATTTTCAGACAAGGAGAGGGGTGATCCAAATGGGAGCAGATAAATACAGGATGCAAAGACGGCTGGGGTTTCTGGTTCTGGCTCTGCTGCTGACATGGCTTATTGGCACATTTCTGATCATGCCGAACCTGAACCTGCTAAAAGTAACGCTTTTCCCCAATGGGGCGGTTGATGTAAAACCTCTGGCCCAGATCTTTAAGTCGGAGCGGGTCAGAAAGGCGCTGGTTCATTCCTTTATCCTTGCCGTCAGCCTGACCGTTACGGTAAATGCGTTGGGGATTTTTGAGATATTAGTTTTGGAATATTTTGACATCAGGGGTTCGAAATGGCTGAACATCGCATACCATTCCCCCTTAATCTGCAACGGAATGGTGCTGGTCACAGCCTATAATTTTATTCTTGGCAGTCAGGGATTTATCACCGCCAGGCTGATGAATCTGTATCCGGATTTTAACCCATACTGGTTCAGGGGATTTTGGGCCGTACTGCTGGAGATGACCTTTGCGGGAACCACCAACCATATTATGTTTGTGCGGGATTCCCTTAAAAATGTAGATTATCAGACCATTGAGGCGGCGCGGAATATGGGAGTAAAAAGCCACAGGATTTTATCCAGGATCGTGCTTCCCACTTTAAAACCGTCGGTGTTCGCGGCATCCATCCTTACGTTCATAACCGGTATGTCTGCGTTTGCTACGCCCCAGGTTCTGGGCGGGGAAAATTTTGAGACCCTGAATCCTCTTGTGATGTCATTTTCCCGGACATTGACAACCCGGAACTACGCGGCGATCCTGGCTATCTTTTTGGGGATGGTGTCCATTACCGTGCTGCTGATTTCCAACTATATAGAAAGCAAAGGAAATTATGTTTCCGTGTCAAAAGTAAAGACGCCTCTGAAAAGGATGAAGATACAGAATCCATATGTAAACGGAGCGGTAACGGTATTTGCCCATGTAACGGCCCTTGTCCAGACGCTTCCCCTGCTGTTTGTGGCCCTCTTCTCTTTTATGTCCATACAGGATTTATATTCGGGGACGATCCGGATCAGCAATTTCTCTTTGAGGAATTACATGCTGGTATTCCGCTCTTCATCAGGCTTAAGACCGATCCTCACCAGCCTGGTCTATGCCGGATTTGCCGCTGTGATCGTTGTGGCTATGATGCTGTTTATTGGGAGGATATTGACAAAATATCATAACCGGCTTACCGCCTGCCTGGAAGTGGTACTGCAGATTCCCTGGTTCCTTCCCGCCACCCTGATTGCCCTTGGGCTTATTATGGTATTTGACAGGCCGTCAGTCCTGACTTTTGGAGCCACCCTGACAGGCAGCATCTATATTATGCTCATTGGCTATGTGATCAATAAGACGCCGTACACGCTGCGGATGATCAAGGCAGCCTATATGGGGCTTGATCATTCCCTGGAGGAAGCGGCCAAGAACCTTGGGGCGTCTGCCCTAAAGACGTATGTAAAGATCCTTCTGCCGATCATCTGGCCCACCATATTGTCCGTGTTCCTGCTGAACGTAATCGGGCTGCTGGCTGAGTATAATATGTCCGTCTTTTTGTTCCATCCCATGTACCAGCCTTTGGGCGTTGTGCTGAACGCGGCCACAAAAACCGACGCGCTTCCGGAAGCGCAGATGCTTACCTTTGTGTATTCCGTGCTGATCATGGCGATCTCAACAGTGATCATCGTGTTTGTATATGGAAAGAAAAACAAGGCGTTAAAACACCGCCTTTAATCAGGAAAGGATATGAACCATGAAGTTGATAAAGGAAATCGATAAGTATAAGTTTGATGAGCAGGGAAATGTACTCCCTTATTATGGCAATACTATCATCAGTTTTTTAAATCAGAAAGAGGAGCCTATGTATCAGGCCTCCTGCCGGGTGCAGGAACAGATGAAGGAGACTTCCTTTGCGGACTGCCTGGCGTTTCTTCCGCCCTCATCCTTCCATGTGACCATACAGAGCTTGTGCAGGGTCAGAGATAAGGGAACTCCCCAGTGGCCTGCCTATATCCCTGAGGACACAAAATTCAGTCAGGTTGATTCCATACTGAAAAAAAGGGTTGACGCCATCCCGGTTCCTGATGATATTGTGATGATATTTGAGGAGTGCCTGGTCAATAAACTGGTGGTAAAGCCTTGCGATGAACAGAACCGGGATAAACTGAAAGCGTACCGGGATCAGGTGGCAGAAGCCACCGGAATCCGCCATCCGTGGCATGATGAATTTAGGTACCACATTTCCCTGAACTATGTGGTCAGGATGCTGGATGAGAAGCAGATTGAGGCCTGCAATTCCTTTTGCGGACATGTAACGGAAACCCTTAAAAAGGAAGCAAAGCCCTTTAAGCTGTCAAAAGCGGAGTTTGTGATATTTAATGATATGTTTGCTTATGAAACGGATTTGGGGAAACGGGGAGAACTGTATTAACAGATGTGGATCCGCAAGCAGGGGGACCGTTATGGACAGAGTGTGCAGAGATGGGGATGAGGATTGAGATGTGGAATACGGCGTTTTTGCTCAGCCAGACAGAGCTGCTTGTAAGGATCGGGCTGGCAGGGGTTCTGGGCTGGGTCATCGGAAATGAGAGGCGCAACCGCAATAAGTCCGCCGGCACCAGAACCCACGCCATTGTGGCTCTGGGCGCGGCTCTTGTGATGGTGGTATCGAAATACGGCTTTTGGGATGTGCCGGACTATGACGCGGCCAGGGTGGCGGCCCAGGTGGTCAGCGGCGTCAGTTTTCTTGGAGCGGGAATTATCTTTGTGAGAAATAATCTGGTCAACGGGCTTACCACAGCAGCCGGTGTTTGGGCCACGGCGGGAGTGGGGCTGGCAGTGGGCAGCGGGCTGTATCTCATTGGCATCGCCGCCGCGGTCATGCTGGTGCTGATGCAGATCATGACCCATCAGATCGCCTATCTGGCCAGGGAATCCTCCCACGGGGTCATACGGATGACGCTGGTGCAGGAGTCAGGGGCTGTGAAGCGCATGCAAGCGTTTCTGGAAAAGGCCGGCGTGGCCGTGTCTTCGGTGAAGATACAGAAGACGAAGAAGGAGGAGGTTAAGCTGGAGTTTGAGGTGATCTATCCGTATGGGTATGAGAAGGCGGCGCTGTTTTCCGATCTGGCGGAGATGGGCGGGGTGGTGATGGTGGGGGAGTAGTGGATTTGCCCAGGTTGGGATTCGCGCGGATTGGCAGATTTTCTGTTTACAATCCGCGCGGATCATGCTATAGTATCTGTACCGGATGATAGAGGGACATAGAAGAACCTGTCATCAGAAAGTTTAACATTCATTTTTACAGGAGAGGCTTTCTCCTGTGCCGTCTGGCTAAAGTATCTGAATATCAGCCTGTTATCAGGCAGGATTTCAAAGGAATATGGGAATAAGTAATGGAAAAATAAATACAAGAAATAAATACACAGCAGAAATTTATTGTCCGGGAAGGGAAAAGAAGATATAATAAAGACAGTTCTTGTATGTCTCCTGCAAAAAAGGAGGCAGGTGTGAAGAGACAGAAGAAAAGAGGAAGCGGGAAAAAAGGGACGGGCAGAAAACCGACAGACAGAAGGCGGGATGCCATTGTTCCTGCACAGGCTGGGGAGAACTACCCTATGGAGGACCGGGCGCTGAAGGAGGCGGCGCGGTTTATGGGGGAGGAGCTGCTGCCCCTTTTGGGGGTGGAAGGCACTGTGAGGCGGGCAAGCCCTACGGAGGCCGTGTTTCTGGAGGTGGGGGATTTCCTGGCGGATTTTAACTATGAGATGACAGACGGAACCTGGAAACATCTGGAGTTTGAGAGTGACAGCCTGTCTGTGGAGGATCTACGGAGATTTCGGGCCTATGAGGCGGTGGTCAGTTACAAGTACGGGGTTGATGTGTGTACGTATGTGGTGTGTACGGCCAAGACAAAGGTGATAAAAAGCTGCCTGGTACAGGGGAAGAATACGTATCGGGTAGAAGTGCTGCGGATGAAGGATTACAATGCGGATGAGATCATCCGAAAGGTGGAGGAGAAACAGAAGGCGGGGGAGAGGCCGGGGCGTGAGGAACTGCTGAAAGTGCTTTTGACTTCTCTGATGGACGGTGAGATGAGCCAGGAGCTGAGGGTGAAGAGAAGCCTTGGGATCTTACAGAGGGAGCAGGAGCATGTGGAAAAGGGACAGATGGTGCCGATGCAGTCGGTGCTGTACGCTTTGGCCATGAAAGTGCTGACAAAAGATGAGATAAAAAAGGTAAAGGAGATGATGACAATGACGCTGCTGGGGCAGATGTTGATGGAGGATGGGATAGAGAAAGGGATAGCGAAAGGGATAGAAAAAGGCGAATTTAAAGCTATCCAGGAACTGATTCGCGACGGCCTGCTGTCCATGGAGACGGCGGCAGCCAGAAAACATATGACTGTGGAGGAGTTTAAGGAAAAGCTTAAGGAGCTGAATCTGAGTTAGAGGGTATTTCCGGAGATATGCCGTCAGAATTTATCCGGGAAGAAAACAGGGGGTTCGCTTTTCTGTTTGAATCGCAGACAAATGATCCAAACAGAAGAGGGAACCCCTTTAAAAGAGCGATTATTTCCCGGCCTCAGCCATCTTCATGGCCCGGACCTTTAAGGGAAGGCCAAACAGGGTGATAAAACCGTCGGCGTCGTGGTGGTCGTACAGCTCTCCGGTGGTGAAGGACGCCAGGGACTCACTGTACAGGGAGTAGGGGGAGGTGGTGCCGGCTTTGATGATGTTGCCTTTGTAGAGCTTGAATTTTACCTCTCCGGTTACATACTGCTGGGTGGATTCCACGAAAGCCTGGACAGCTTCCCTCAGGGGAGTGAACCATTTTCCCTCATATACGATCTGGGCCATCTTGTTGCCCATATCCTTCTTGGTCTCCATGGTGGCCCGGTCTAAGACCAGCTCCTCCAGCTGCTGGTGAGCCTCCATGAGGATGGTTCCGCCCGGAGTTTCGTACACGCCCCGGGACTTCATGCCCACCACCCGGTTTTCCACGATATCCACAATGCCGATGCCGTGCTTTCCGCCCAGCTCATTGAGCTTGCGGATAATGTCGGAGACTTTCATCTTCTCACCGTTGACGCTTACGGGGATGCCCTTTTCAAAGGTCATGGTCACGTACTCTGCCTCATCCGGGGCTTTTTCCGGTGTTACGCCCAGAACCAGGAGATGGTCGTAGTTAGGTTCGCTGGCCGGGTCTTCCAGCTCCAGGCCCTCATGGCTGATGTGCCATAAGTTCCGGTCCCGGCTGTAGCTGCTGTCCGCGGAGAAGGGCAGATGGATGCCGTGCTGTTTGCAGTATTCAATCTCATCCTCCCGGGACTGCATGGTCCAGATATCGGTCATACGCCAGGGGGCGATGATCTTTAAGTCCGGAGCCAGGGCTTTGATACCCAGCTCAAAACGGATCTGGTCGTTACCCTTGCCGGTGGCTCCGTGGCAGATGGCGGACGCCCCCTCCTTGCGGGCGATCTCCACCAGCCGCTTGGCAATGGCCGGGCGGGCCATGGAGGTGCCTAACAGGTATTTGTTCTCATATACGGCTCCTGCCTGGACACAGGGGATGATATAGTTGTCGCAGAAATCGTCTACCAGGTCCTCAATGTATAATTTGGAAGCGCCGGATAATTTAGCCCTTTCCTCCAGGCCGTCCAGTTCGCTTCCCTGGCCGCAGTCAATACAGCAGCAGATCACTTCATAATCAAAGTGCTCTTTTAACCACGGGATGATGGCCGTGGTGTCCAGACCGCCGGAATAGGCTAATACTACTTTCTCTTTCATAATTGGTATCCTCCTGAAGGTTGTAACATTCATTTTTAGACTTTCCTTACTATAAACCATATTGTTGGAAAATGCAAGGTGTAAATGAATAAAAATTTAAAAATATACATAATATGCAATAATAATGTATATTTATAAATGAATATTGTAGAAAAAGCCACTTTTCAACAGAGGAAAAACCTACTATAATAAGGAGACACGTTATAGACGAAAGAGTGGCAGAGACTTAAGGAGATAATGAGGAGATAAGAATATGATCAAGGTTGGGATTATCGGTTCTACCGGTTACGCGGGAGGGGAGCTGGCAAGGATTTTGCTTCAGAGGGATGATGTGGAGATCAAATGGTTCGGCTCCAAAAGCTATGTGGACCAGAAGTACGCTTCCGTTTACCAGAATATGTTTCAGATCGTGGATGATGTGTGTATGGAGGAAAATATGGACAGGCTGGCAGAGATTGCGGATGTGATCTTTACGGCCACTCCCCAGGGGCTGTGCGCGTCCCTGGTCAATGAGGAGCTGCTGTCCAGGACAAAGGTGATTGACTTAAGCGCGGATTTCCGAATCAAGGATGTGGCGGTGTATGAGAAGTGGTACAAGATCACCCATCCGTCGCCTCAGTTTATCGGGGAGGCGGTGTACGGGCTGCCGGAGCTGAACCGGGAGAAGATTAAGAAAGCCAGACTGGTGGCAAATCCGGGGTGCTATCCCACCTGCTCCACATTGGCCATCTATCCTCTGGTTAAGGAGGGGCTCATTGACACGGATACCCTGATCATTGACGCCAAGTCCGGGGTGTCAGGGGCCGGGAGAGGGGCCAAGGTGGATAATCTGTACTGTGAGGTCAATGAGAGCTGCAAGGCTTACGGGGTGGCCAGCCACAGGCATACGCCGGAGATTGAGGAACAGCTGTCCTACGGGGCCGGAAAGCCGGTGACATTGAATTTTACGCCTCATTTGATTCCCATGAACCGGGGGATCCTTATAACGGCTTACGCCTCTCTGGTGAAGAAGGTTTCCTATGATGAGGTGAAGGCTGTGTATGATAAGTATTATGGGGCGGAGCGGTTTGTGAGAGTGCTGGAACGGGATGTGTGCCCTCAGACCCGATGGGTGGAGGGGAGCAATTTTGTGGATGTGAATTTTAAGATTGATGAGAGGACCGGACGGGTCATTATGATGGGGGCTATGGATAATATGGTGAAGGGAGCCGCGGGACAGGCGGTGCAGAATATGAATCTGATGTTTGGGCTGGCGGAGGATACAGGCCTTCGGCTGGTGCCGGTGTTTCCGTAGGGAAGGAGGGAAGTATTATGAGTTTTCAGATCATTGAGGGCGGCGTTACTGCTGCCAAGGGGTTTCGGGCCGCGTCAACGGCGGCGGGGATCAAGTATAAGGACAGGCAGGATATGGCCTTGATCTACAGTGAGGTTCCATGCGCTGCGGCGGGGACATTTACCACCAATGTGGTGAAGGCGGCTCCGGTGAAGTGGGACCAGGATATTGTGTATAACAAGCCCGGGGCTCAGGCGGTGGTGATCAACGCGGGGATCGCCAATGCCTGTACCGGGGCGGAGGGGTACGGATACTGTAAGGAGACCGCGGACGGGGCCGGTCAGGTTCTGGGGATTGCGGCGGACTCTGTGCTGGTGGCTTCCACAGGGGTTATCGGGATGCAGCTTCCCATGGACCGGATTTCGGCGGGGGTGAGGGCGATGGCTCCCAAACTGGACGGGAGCCTTGAAAGCGGCACGGCGGCGGCCAGGGCCATTATGACCACGGACACAAAGAAAAAGGAAGCGGCGGTTACGGTGGAGCTGGGTGGAAAGACAGTGACCATCGGGGGAATGTGCAAGGGTTCGGGGATGATCCATCCCAATATGTGTACCATGCTGGGATTTATCACCACGGACGCGGCTATTTCCAGGGAGATGCTTCAGGCCGCCCTCAGTGAGGATGTGGAGGACACCTACAACATGGTGTCCGTGGACGGGGATACTTCCACCAATGACACGGTGCTGCTTTTGGCCAACGGCATGGCTGGGAATCCGGAGATCAGGTCGAAGAATCAGGATTATGAGGCGTTTAAGGCTGCCCTCCACCAGGTCAATGAGACTCTGGCAAAGAAGATCGCCGGGGACGGGGAAGGGTGTACGGCTCTGTTTGAGGTGAAGATCGTGGGGGCAGAGAGCAAGGAGCAGGCAGTGACTCTGGCCAAGTCAGTGATCACCTCCAGCCTGACCAAGGCGGCTATTTTCGGACATGACGCCAACTGGGGACGGATCCTCTGCGCTATGGGGTATTCCGGGGCGCAGTTTGACCCGGAACAGGTGGATCTGTTTTTTGAGAGCAAGGCGGGGAAGCTTAAGATCATTGAAAATGGAGTGGCGGTGGATTACAGTGAGGAGAAGGCTACGGAGATTCTTTCACAGCCGGAGGTGACGGCTGTGGCGGATATGAAGATGGGGGATGCGACGGCTGTGGCGTGGGGATGCGATCTGACTTTTGATTATGTGAAGATTAATGCGGATTATCGGTCGTAGGAGGTAATTGAGTGAGCAAAGGGCGGGGAGTCGTGATGTCAGTCAGAGAAGGAGAGATGTCCCGTCCGGGTGAATTTATGCCATGGAGATGAGACCAGGGAAACAGGAGGGCCTAACCCCGAGTGTTTCCCGCTTTAAGGGCTCATCGGAATGTTTGGCATATCTGAACCCGAACGGCACACAGTCTCCCTTCCCTCCCTGGCTCCGCGACTACCCCGCCCCATTGCTCACTAAACAATATATCAAATATGACAAACTTAAAGTTCCGGTTTATCCGGCTTATAATGAAAGGGAGGAAGAGAGATGAACTTAGATCCGGCAATCATGCAGAAGGCAGAGGTGCTTATTGAGGCGCTTCCCTATATCCAGCGTTTTAACAGGAAGATCATTGTGGTGAAGTACGGCGGCAGCGCCATGGTGGATGAGAATCTGAAGCGCCATGTGATCCAGGATGTGGTTCTTTTGAAACTGGTGGGATTTAAGCCCATTATTGTCCACGGCGGGGGCAAGGAGATCAGCCAGTGGGTAAACAAGGTGGGCATGGAGCCAAGGTTTGTGGGCGGGCTTCGGGTTACGGACGAACCTACCATGGAGATAGCGGAGATGGTGCTCAACCGGGTGAACAAGAGCCTGGTACAGCTGGTCAATGAGCTGGGCGTCAAGGCGGTGGGCATCAGCGGCAAGGACGGGATGATGCTTAAGTGCGACAAGAAGTACGCGGGCGGTGAGGACATCGGGTTTGTGGGGGATATTAAGGAGGTCAATCCCAAGGTGATCTACGATCTGCTGGAAAAGGATTTCCTTCCCATTATCTGCCCCATCGGATTTGACGATAATTATTTAAGCTACAATATTAACGCGGACGACGCGGCCTGCGCCATTGCCAGGGCAGTGAAGGCGGAGAAGCTGGCTTTTCTCACGGACGTGGAGGGGCTGTACCGGGATTTTGAGAAGAAGGAGACCCTGATTTCGGAGATGGAAGTGGGGGCTGCCCAGGAGTTCGTGGACAGCGGGGCCCTGGGAGGCGGG
This sequence comes from uncultured Hungatella sp., assembly GCA_910585645.1. Taxonomy (GTDB): domain Bacteria; phylum Bacillota; class Clostridia; order Lachnospirales; family Lachnospiraceae; genus UBA3402. The sequence goes on from CAJUFP010000003.1 coordinate 45,547, forward strand.
ATGCTGCCGAAGCTGCAGAACTGTGTAGATGCCATTAAGGACGGGGTGTCCAGGGTGCATATTCTGGACGGAAGGATTCCCCACTGTCTGCTTTTGGAGATCTTTACCAACAAGGGCATCGGAACGGCGATTTTAAATTCAAAGGAGGAGCATTACTATCATGGGAAGTGAGGGGAAGGAACTGGAGAAGAACAATGCCATTGACAGGGCGGAGCAGGTGCTGTACAAGACGTACAACCGTTTTCCCGTGATATTTGAGCGGGGGGAGGGCGTGAGTCTGTATGATTCGGAGGGAAATGAATACCTGGATTTCGGGGCGGGGATTGCCGTGGCGGGACTGGGTTACAATGACCCGGAGTACACGGAGGCTTTGAGGCAGCAGGCCGGCAGGCTGCTGCATATCTCCAACCTGTTTTACAATCAGCCCTCCATTGACGCCGGGGAGCGGCTTTTGAAGGCTTCCGGCATGGAGAAGGTGTTTTTTACCAACAGCGGCACGGAGGCTGTTGAGGGGGCGCTTAAGATCGCCAAGCGGTACGCGTTTAACCGGGACGGTCATGGAGGCCATGAGATTATTGCCATGAAGCATTCCTTCCATGGCAGGAGCCTGGGGGCTCTTTCGGTTACGGGCAATGACCATTATCAGGAGCCTTTCGCGCCGCTGCTTCCGGGGATTAAGTTTGCGGATTTCAATGACCTGGACAGCGTGAAGGGGCTGGTAAATGAGAATACCTGCGCCATCCTTATGGAGACGATTCAGGGGGAGGGCGGCATCTATCCGGCGGCCGAGGAGTTTTTAAAGGGCGTGAGAGCCCTGTGCGACGAACACGATATGCTCCTTATGCTGGATGAGATTCAGTGCGGCATGGGGCGCACTGGTTCTATGTTCGCGTGGCAGGAGTACGGCGTGAAGCCGGATGTGATGACCGTGGCCAAGGCTCTGGGAAACGGCGTGCCCATAGGCGCGTTTCTGGCCAGGGGGAAGGCTGCCTGGGCCATGGGGCCCGGGGACCATGGGACCACCTATGGAGGCAATCCCTTTGTGTGCGCCGCGGCGGATACGGTGCTGCGGCTGTTTGAGGAGCGGAATATTTTGGACCATGTTAAGGGTGTGGGAGCGTACCTCTGGGAGAAGCTGGAGGAATTTGGCAGAAGTCACGGATGTGTGACGGGACACAGGGGAAAGGGACTGATGCAGGGGCTGGAGTTTGACAGGCCTGTGGCGGATATTGTGAAAAAAGCCCTTCTGGAACAGAGACTGGTGCTGATCAGCGCAGGGGCCAATGTGATCCGGTTTGTGCCTCCTCTTGTCATCACAGAACGTCATGTAGATGAGATGATCGCAAAACTGGGTGAGGCGTTATGAGTCCGGCGGTCAGTTATGAAAAGCAGAAGCGCAGGGCCACGGCGGGGATCGTGTCTTCGGCTGTGGTCCTTGGGCTTTCCTTAAGCATAGCCCTGGCGGGATGGTTTTTCCTTCTGGACGCCTGGGGGCAGGCTTTGCGGGCACAGCAGAGGGAGACATGGTTTGACCCGTGGGAGGACGGCGGGAAGATTCAGACTTCCTACAAGTGCTGGAACATGACAGGGCTGTCAGAGGAATTCGCGATGGATTTTAAGGAGACGTATCATTATTGCTTTGCCTTTGGCCAGACAGGGGTTCCGCTTATTGTGAAGATGGCGGGAAGCCTGGAGGAGTTTCAGCCTTACAGGGACGCTCTGTACGTGGAGGGAGCCCAGATGCCGGAGGCTTTTATGCTTCGGGGAGTGGCGGCTCCCATTGAAGATGATATCCGGGAGTTTGCCATTGAAAGTCTGAATATTCTCTATGACGGCCAGGTGGTTTCCGAGGATGATTTTGAGGAGCTTATTGGCGTCAGCTTTCTGGATACCACCAAAAAGCCTATGGGGGGAGCTGACTTTGCCGCTGGGATCGGGTGCGGAATGTTTGGCCTTGTCTTTGGCGGCATTGGGATTTTCCTGTTGGTTGTGAACATTAAGAGGCGGATAAGGGTCGGGCGTCTTTTGGAGAAAGAGCGGGAAAGTATGAGGCAGGCGGCCGCGTGGCAGAATACGGCTTATGATACGGCGTATGATGGGACTGGTAGTACGGATTACGGCAGGGGATATGATTCTTCTGTCTGGGGATATGAAGCCAGGGAAAGCCAAAGCGCCGCAGCCAGCGGCGTGAGATTGACGCCCCTGAAAAAGAGCAATCCGTTTCTTGGGATTTTGGGAGCCATAGGGGGCTCCCTCCTTGGCGTGGTGTTGTGGCTGTTTATTAGCTTTGTGGGATTTATCGCCGGCTTTGCGGGCTTTGTGATGTTAAAATGTGCTTTAAAAGGGTATGAGGCGCTGTCAGGGAGGCTGGATAAAAAAGGGGCGGTGCTCTCTCTTTTGATCACAGCATTTATGATATTTTTTGCCAATGGGCTGGAATATGTCATTGCCCTTTGCCGGGCGTTTTTTGAGCTGGATGCCAGCGTTGACACCATTCGGTATGTGTTGATGAATTTTGGCCAGCTGATGACAGAGACACAGTCCTGGGGCGGGTTTTATATGAATCTTGTGCTGGGATACGGATTGTCGATCTGGGCCAGTTACAGGGTTATCTGGGGGATACTGACTTTTAAGGAGCAGGATCCGTTTAACTGAGATCCGCAAGAAGGAGGGAACGAACATGGTTGAGATACAGCAGCAGACGATCAGAGATTTTTTAGAGGTACTGTCCTCCAGGCAGCCGGTTCCGGGGGGCGGCGGCGCGTCGGCCCTGGCAGGGGCTCTGGGAACGGCTCTGGGGCTTATGGTGGGCAACCTGACTGTGGGAAAGAAGAAGTACGCTCAGGTGGAAGCCCGGGTGGTTTCCCTGATGGAACAGCTGACCGCAATGCAGGGGGAGATGATGGAACTGGCAGATGAGGACGCCAGGGTATTTGCGCCTTTGGCGGCGGCATACGGGCTGCCGTCAGGGACTGATGAGGAGAAAGCCCACAAGGCCAATGTTATGGAGGCCAATCTTTTGGCTGCCAGCCTGGTTCCCGTGAAGGTTATGGAGTTGGCTGTGGAGAGTCTTGGGATCTTGAAGGAGCTGGAGGAGAAGGGGAGCGTTATGGCGGTCAGCGACGTGGGTGTGGCGGTGCAGTTTGCCAGAACCGCGGTGACGGGGGCTGTCATGAATGTTTATATTAACACAAAGTCTATGACTGACAGGGAAAAGGCTCAGGAAATCAATGACAGAGCGGCCGCGGCGCTGGCCCGGGGGACCATGCTGGCAGATGAGATCTATGGCAGGGTGCTGAACAGGCTGAAAGGGAAGGAAAGCGTATGATTACACTGAAAGGGGCAGAAGTATCTGCAAAGATGAAGGAACAGGTTCAGGAGATGACTGGCAGGTTAAAGGGATCGGTTCCCAGGCTGGCTATTGTCCGGGTGGGAGAGAGGCCGGATGATCTGTCCTATGAGCGGGGAGCCATGAAGAAGATGGAAGCTTTCGGTTTGGAGGCTGTCTCCTGTGTTTTTCCTGCGGACATCACGGATGAGGAGTTTAAGAAAGCTTTCCGGAAGATCAATGACAACCCTGAGATTACAGGGATTCTGGTTCTGCGGCCTTTACCGAGGCAGATCTGTGAGAGGGATATTGAGAATATGATTTCCCCGGACAAGGACCTGGACGGTATCTCGCCAATCAATATCGCAAAGGTGTTTGCCGGAGATCCGTCGGGGTTTGCTCCCTGCACGGCGGAGGCTGTGGTGGAGGTGCTGAAAGCCAACAACATTGAGATCACAGGAAAACGGGCGGTGATCGTGGGGCGCAGCATGGTGGTGGGGAAACCTTTGGCCATGCTCCTTATGAAGGAGAACGCCACGGTTACGGTGTGCCATACAAAGACAGCGGATCTGCCGGGGATGTGCAGAACCGGGGAGATCCTGGTGGCGGCGGCAGGGCAGGCGAAGATGATCGGCGGCGACCATGTGGGGCCGGGGGCGGTTGTCATTGACGTGGGGATCAATGTGGATGACAACGGGAGACTCTGCGGGGACGTGGATTTTGACGCCATCCAGGACAAAGCGTCCATGGCTACGCCTGTGCCGGGAGGCGTGGGAGCGGTAACTACAGCGGTACTGGCCAGACATCTGGCGCTGGCGGCTGCCGGGCAGGAGCGAACTTGAAACGTATGCCGGGATGACAGAACATAACAAAAAGAATTTGGAAATTAGGAAGGAAGCCAGCCGCCGGATGGGATTGCCACCGGCGGCCGGCTTTTTTGTATAGGACAGGCAAAACATTAAATGAGGCCGGAATTTGGCGTATAAAAATGGAGCTGATTTGGGAAAATAGTCTGCATCAGGAGTCGTCTCGATAAAGAAAGGAGCATTTGGTATGTGGGGTATTGTGATCGCGCTGGTCTCCGGCGCGCTGATGAGCATTCAGGGAGTGTTTAATACAGAGGTGACAAAGCAGACCAGTATCTGGGTCTCCTCCGGGTGGGTGCAGCTGACCGCTTTTTTGACATGCCTCGTGATGTGGCTGTGTACGGGGAGAGAGCAGATAAGCGGCCTTGGGCAGGTGCATCCCTGGTATATGCTGACAGGGGGCCTTTTGGGCGCGCTGATCACTTACACGGTGATCAAGAGCGTGGGAAGCCTGGGGCCTGCCAGGTCGGCGCTTCTTATTGTGATCGCCCAGATTCTTGTGGCCTATGCCATTGAGGTGATGGGGTTGTTCGGCGTGGAGAAGGCAGGGCTGGAATGGAAGAAAGTGATCGGCGCCGCAGTGGCTATCGCGGGAATTGTCATTTTTCGATATTAACCAAAAAATGTGCTTGTATTTAACCGGGGAAGTGGTTAGAATAGAGGTAGGCTGAAGATGGTATCCTCCAATTACAGAGCATAAGGAGGATTGCCATGAAAAAACTGAGGATCAAGTATTTGCTGACTGTCATATGTATGTTGGCTGCAGGCATATGTTATAGTTGCGGCAAGGGGACGACCCAGGTGGATTTGGACGGCCAGACTCTGGTGATGGATCTGCAGGCTGAGCAGACATCCCAGGAGGCAGGCGTACAGAACGGACTGATATCGGCGAAGACGGAGGCGGGGGAGGATTCTCCCGATGAACCGGAGGCAGGCTCCGGGGAGGAGCCGCTGCCTTGGCAGACAGAATCGGTCCGTTTCTATGTACATATTTGCGGGGAAGTGGTAAATCCGGGGGTCTATGAGATGGAGCCGGGGAGCCGTATCTTCCATGTCGTGGAGGCGGCAGGAGGGTTTACCGGCCAGGCGGCGTCAGATTACCTGAACATGGCCCAGGAGACGGCGGACGGGATGAAGATCACGGTGCCGTCCAGGGAGGAGACAGAAGGTTTGGAGGTTTTTGGGCCGGGGGCCGGCGGCCAGTCCGGAAAGAAGGGACAGAATACCGGAACCGGTGTGGCTTCGGAGGATGAAGGAAAAGGAAAGGACGTTTGGCAGGGGAGTCCATGGATTGAGATGCCAGAGGGAACCGGTCAGGAGATTTTAGGCCCGGAGCCGTCCGGAAAGATCGATCTTAATACGGCCACAAAGGAGGAGCTGATGACCTTAAGGGGCATCGGGGAGGCCAGGGCAGCGGATATTATCCGCTACCGGGAAGAGCAGGGGCCGTTTCAGACCATTGATGAGGTCATGAATATTTCCGGGATCAAGGAAGCTGCTTTTGAGAAGATAAAAGACGACATCACAGTATAGAGAAGAACAGACAGGGGAGCTTTCAGGGGCGTCGCAGGTCATCGGCCGCCGGGCGGATGAGGCGCTGCCGCGGGAGCCTGATATGGCAAGGGAATAGGAAGAGGTGTGATCATGGCAAAAGTTTTGGTTGTGGATGATGAGAAGTTGATCGTCAAGGGGATCCGGTTCAGCCTGGAGCAGGACGGGATGGACGTTGATTGTGCATATGACGGGGAGGAAGCGGTTAACAAGGCCAGGGATACGGAGTACGACGTGATCCTGCTGGATGTGATGCTTCCCAAGGCGGACGGGTATGAGGTGTGTCAGAGCATCCGGGAGTTTTCGGAGGTTCCCATTATCATGCTCACTGCCAAAGGCGGGGACATGGACAAGATTCTGGGGCTGGAGTACGGGGCTGACGATTATATCACGAAGCCTTTCAATATTCTGGAGGTGAAGGCCAGGATCAAGGCCATTCTGCGGCGCAACTCCAAGCGGGGAAAGCGGGGCGGCGTGCCGGAGAACCGGGTGGTCACGGCGGGAAGCCTTAAGATTGACCGGGACAGCCGGAGAGTGTTTGTGGGGGACAAGGAGATGAATCTGACGGCCAAGGAGTTTGACCTTTTGGAACTTCTGGCCTGCAATCCCAATAAGGTGTACAGCAGGGAATCCCTTCTCGGGTATGTGTGGGGCAATAAGGCCATGGATTCCGGGGATGTGCGGACCGTTGACGTGCATGTGCGGAGGTTGCGGGAGAAGATTGAGCCAAGCCCCAGCGCGCCTCAGTTTGTCCATACCAAGTGGGGCGTGGGGTATTATTTTCGGGCTCAGGGGTAAAGCCGGACAGACAGGCGGGATGGCAGGAGGATGGCACAGCGGGAGCCGGCGTGCCTAAAGCGGCGCAGTCCGGTCTGCCGCGACGCAGGTGAGAATGAAAAAATAGCGCTGGAGCAGGCGCGCCTAAAGCAGCCCAGTCCGGGGCTGCGGTTTTAGGGGGCGCGGCGGGCTGGGATACGGATGGCTGTGGGAGTGATAAGGGCCTTGGGTGAGGGCAAGTGAGGAGTGTGGCAGGATGACGGACAGGATCAGACAGGTAACCATGGAGGATCTGGACAGAGTGACTCAGGTGGAGGCAGTGTGCTTTCCGGCTGCGGAGGCTGCGGGAAGGGAGGCTTTCCGGGCAAGGATTGAACGCTTTCCCGACAGCTTTTTTGTGGCGGAGAGGGACGGCGTGATCGTCGGGTTCATTAACGGGGTCGTGACGGATGAGCGGACCATAAGGGATGAGATGTTTGAGGATGCGTCCCTTCACAATCCTGAGGGATGTTACCAGAGTATTTTCGGGCTGGATGTGATACCGGAGAGACAGCACCAGGGGATTGCCGGGGAGCTGATGAGGCATATGATTGAGGACGCTGTAAGGAAAGGCAGGAAGGGGCTTATCCTGACCTGCAAGGACAGGCTTATGGGATTTTATGAGCAGTTTGGGTATAAAAGCCTTGGGGTGTCGGCTTCGGTTCACGGCGGCGCCGTGTGGTATGATATGATTCTGGAGTTTTCGGAATGAAGATCACCGTGGTGGCAGTGGGAAAGCTGAAAGAGCGGTTTTTTGAGGATGCCATAAGGGAATATGAGAAGCGCCTGGGGCGGTATTGCAGGCTGGAGATCATCCAGGTGGCGGATGAGAGGACGCCGGACGGGGCAGGCGATGCCTTAACGCGGCAGATCAAGGAGCGGGAAGGGGAGCGGATCCTGGCGCAGATCAGGGACGGGGCCTATGTGATCGCTCTGGCCATTGAGGGGAAGATGCTGGATTCGGAGGAATTGGCAGAGAAGCTGGGGCAGCTGGCAGTAAGCGGCGTCAGCCATTTGGTGTTCGTAATCGGAGGATCCCTGGGGCTTTCAGAGGCAGTGCTGGCGCGGGCGGATTATCGGCTGAGCTTTTCGAAGATGACCTTTCCTCATCAGCTGATGCGGGTGATCTTGCTGGAACAGGTGTATCGGGGGTTTCGGATCTTGAATCATCAGCCGTATCATAAGTGAGAGGGAAAGAGGCTGCTAAAGGAGGATCATGATCCATAGAATTGAGTTTAAGGACAGAAATAACGTGATATCCTGCTATCTGCCGGAGGGGTCTGCGCCGGATAAACGCGCGGTTGAGGAGCTGCATCAGATGACGGGGCTGGAGGAGACGCTGGAAAGGCTGGCATCGGCGCCGGGATTTTTTCGGGGAGACGGGCAGCGGATTGAGAAGATCGTGGCGACGCCGGATTTTCACAAGGGGGCAGGGATTCCCATCGGGACGGTGATGATGACTAAGGGTTTTGTGGTTCCCCAGGCAATGGGAAATGACATTAACTGCGGTATGCGGTTTTATACCACGGATGTGTCAGAGGAGCGGATACGGGAAAGGCTTCCCCAGCTGACAGAGAGGATCCGCCACGTGTTTTTTGAGGGCGGCAGGCAGATCCCTATGACGGGAAGGCAGCGGGAGGCATTGTTTCGTTGCGGCCTTTTGGGGCTTTTGGAGACCAGTGGGGACAGCGAAAAGAGGGGATTGTGGCGGTATTTTGAGCCTGAGATTCAGGAGAGATGGCTGGGGCGTACCGTGTTTCGGGGGAGCCTTAAGGCGGATGACACGGAAGGGCTGGAGGATTTTATAGGCAGTTTTGACCAACTGACCTATGACGACCAGATCGGAACCATTGGGGGCGGCAACCATTTTCTGGAGGTGCAGAGGGTTGCGGAGATTTACGACGGGCAGACCGGGGCTGCCTGGAATCTGAGGAAAGGGAGCGTGGCGGTGATGATCCACACCGGCTCTCTGATCATTGGCCACCACAGCGGACTTTTGAACCGGAAGATCTGCCGGGATATTTACCCGGACGGGGTGAGTCATCCGGAGAATCGGATTTATGTGATACCGGAGGACTGCCAGCGGGCAGAGGCGTGGAGACGGTTCTGGTCGGTTTCCGGCAATGCGGCTAATTTTGGGTTTGCCAACCGGCTGTTTCTTGGGTTTATGATTCAGGATGTATTGGACAGCGTGGTGGGACATTGCGGGATGGAGCTGCTTTATGATGCTCCCCACAACTATATCTGGAGGAAGCGGATCGGCGGTGAGGATTTTTATATTCACCGGAAGGGGGCCTGCTGTGCCGGAGGGTGTGAGGAGATGGAAGGGACGGAGTTTGCCTACTACGGGGAACCGGTGATGATACCAGGCTCCATGGGCAGTTCCAGTTACCTGCTTCGGGGATTGGGAAGGGGCGATTCCCTGTGGAGCGCCAGCCACGGAGCGGGGCGCAGAAAGTCCCGTGGGGATGCCATGAAGGGAAATGATGAGGAGTTTCGCCGGTTTATGGAGAGGTTCCATGTGATCACGCCGGTTGACCCGGAGCGCGGTGATTTAAAGAGGAGAAGGGATATTTTGAAGAAATGGGAGAAGTCTGTGCGGGCGGAGGCGCCCTATGCGTATAAGGATATTGACAAGGTGATTGGGGTTCACAGGGAGCATGGGATGGCGGCGCCGGTGGCGCGGATGGAACCGATCTTTACGGTGAAGGCTTAGAGGGAGAGGTGTCTGGGGCTGCCGCGCAGGATGGGAGGGGCTGCGGCAGCCTTTGGGGGAGTTAATCAATTCTGGACGCAAAACTTGGGATTTTATTTTATTCCTTAATTTCCCAATATCCGCTTTTTCTTGAACCAACACGCTCAATGATGCCATTGTCGGAAAGTGATTTCATAATTTTCTGTACATGGCTACGGGCAAATTGTAACTGTTCTTTTATTTCATTTTGTGTGATTCTCGGATTTTCGTATATCAATGACAGCACTCTTTGCTCATTTTCATTTAAAGCCCTGTTTAAAGCCCTATTTAAAGCCCTATTTAAAGCCTTCTCTTTGAGGGCCTTATTTTTATGATTCAAATTCTTCAATGTTACCATGAACAACACTCTGTCTGAATAAAACTCCGGCGCCATTCCCTCCTCGTAGTTGGCTGCATTTTCATACGCCTCACGGATTTTGTTTAGTCCGCTGCCCTGACGTTCCATATATCCCAAACGTCCAAAAATATCTGCCAGCACCGGATTTCTCCTTATAGAAGGAATCGTATCAATGTCCCTTTCCTGTATTTTCGTCCCGTCCGGCATACTGCCCGGAGAATAAATCACAAGGCGGTCATCAAAAATATCTATATGAACCTCGCTGCCATTTACCAGATAGTCACGATGGATCAGCCCGTTTACAAGACTTTCAAAAACGCTCCTCTCACAAAAATCCGGCATTTCAATTCGGGAATTTGCGGTCTTTTTCCAGAGCTTTTTCATATTTCTTTTCACAAAACCAATGCCCTCATTTAGCAGCATAATCAGGCTCCCGCTAAATTCCGCGCTGTCCAGTGCGTCCACCTGACCGCCGCTTTTATCCAATCCATTCCAGTGTGTACAGAATAAACGGGAATATCGGATCGGACAATTATCTGCAAGCAATGCTCCCGCATTGGTCAGTTTCCCTTTTTCATCGACGATTCCAAAGGATTCAAAACTCTTATCCGGCATACTTGTACCGTTCCATTCCTTATAGCGTTCCCGTAATTTAGAGAATGAATAATCTTTAAAATCGTAGTCCGTCATCAAGGAATCGAAGGAAGAATTTTTTCCACGCAGTACAAGCCGCTTTAATTCGGCGGCATTTGCGGCAACGGACTCGTTTCCAATGCGTACAAAAGCCTCCGTGCTGCCATCCCCTTTGTAATAATACGGCGTTTCCTGCCCTTTCATTACCTCCACAGTGAGCAGCTTTTTCCCTTCTTCCACACCATGAATCTGCATTGTGACCTCCGGAAATGGATCAATACGTTCTTTTATTTTCTGGCTGACATATTCGGACGCTGCTTTTATATCGTCAATTCCGATTACGGTGTCATCATCCGCAATACCAAAAATCAGCACACCTCCGTTACCATTTGCAAATGCGCTGACACTTTTCAGCCAACTTTTGGGTTTTCGCATTTCTACTTCCCGCTTTTTATCGTATTCAGTAGTTTCTCCCAACAACTCTGATAAATTCACTTTCATGTTCCTTTTCCCAATCTGTTAGACACCGTCTGACAAACTTATATTTGCTGTTTCCATTGATTTATTCTTTGATCTTATTGGATTGTGCAGATGCTGTCTGTACAATCTGTATCTATTTTATGGCGGTTCTTTATTCGTGTCATAATTGCGCTGGATTAATTTTATCATATTCCTATCCTATTTTCTACTCCTGAATCCCGACAAATTTCATCCCTGATATAGACGAATTTTCGATTCGGCGATTATTCCAATGCTTGAGAGCCACCAATACACGTTTATTTTTGCTTCTATTCGAAGTCATTTACACCTCCGGTTTATTTATAGGCATAGTTGAGATTCCCCTGTCATTTTCCCCCCTTGTCCCACATATATTGAAAGAAAGAGGAGGGGACAAAGGTGGAGAGAAAAGATGAGATAGTTCGTATTTTCGCGAAAGAGATCCGCCAGATTCTGCAGCGGGCGGGGGTGGATTTTAGCAGGGTGCAGGAGATTCGGCTGCGGGTCGGGGCTCCGCTTCTGATGGTCTATAAAAACAGGGAATATTATGTGTCCCACAGCGGAAATCTACATACCGGCGGCGGGGATGTGCATGTGGTTACCAGGGACGAGCTTCGGGAGACCATGGAGTATATCAGCAGCTATTCTCTTTACGCTTTTGAGGAGGAGCTGCGGCAGGGGTTTATCACCATCCAGGGCGGCCACCGGGTGGGAGTGGCGGGGAGGACCGTGGTGGAGGATAATCATGTGCGGGCCATGAAATACATATCTTGTATCAATGTAAGGCTGTCCCACCAGATACCCGGGTGCGCCGACGGGGTGATGCCTTATCTCTATGACGGTCCGGGGGGACAGGTGTGGCACACCCTGATCGTGTCGCCGCCCAGGTGCGGGAAGACTACGCTTTTGAGGGATATTATCCGTCAGCTTTCCACAGGCAGCCAGGGGCATGGGGGTGTGACTGTGGGGGTGGTGGACGAACGGTCGGAGCTGGGGGCCTGTCACCAGGGAGTGCCTCAGAATGATCTGGGGATCAGGACGGATATTCTGGATTGCTGCCCCAAGGCCAGGGGGATGATGATGCTGATTAGGACCATGTCCCCTCAGGTGATCGCGGTGGATGAGATCGGGAGCCGGGAGGACATGGAGGCGATTGAGTATGTGATGAACTGCGGGTGCAGGCTGGCGGCCACGGTCCACGGCAGTTCCATGGACGATATCCGGCAGAAGCCGTTTCTGGGGGAGATGGTGAGGGCGGGAATGTTTCAGAGGTATATTGTCTTAAGCGGCAAAGGACAGGCAGGGCGTGTCCAGGAGATTTTCGATTCCAGGGGGATGAGTCTGTACGGTCCGGAAAGGATGGCTTATGGTGCTTAAATTGACGGGGAGTCTTTTGGTCACTTGTTCCTGCGGGGCGTTAGGGCTGTGGAAGGCCGGACAGTGGAAGGACCATCTTGGTTTGCTGGAGCAGCTTCGGAAAATGATCGTGCTTTTGAGGAGTGAGATCCTCTATGCCCACACGCCTTTGGGGGAGGCGCTGGGCCATGTGGGCAGGAAGTCGGACGGCGTGCTGGCCGGATTGTTTATGGCTGTGGAGGAGCGGATTCTTAAGCAGGAGGGGGAATTGTTCTACATGATCTGGCGGGAGGAAGTGGAGCGGCGGAAAAAGGAGATGCTCTTATCAGACAGGGAGAGGCAGGAGCTGATCGGGTTTGGGGAGCATCTGGGGTATCTGGATCTGGAGATGCAGGGGCATACCATTGCCATTTACCTGGAGCAGCTGGAGATGAGCATCCGGTTTTACAGGGAGCATGAGAGGGAGCAGAGCCGGCTGTATGCCAGTCTTGGGATCATGGGCGGATTGTTTCTTTCGATTATGATGTGTTAGCGATCAGGGCAGGGAGGAGCGAAATGGGAGTCAATCTGATTTTCAGAATTGCGGCGGTGGGAATCCTGGTTTCTGTTATATGCCAGGTTTTAAAGCACAGCGGCAGGGAGGAGCAGGCTTTTCTCACCAGTCTGGCGGGGCTGGTGCTGGTGCTGTTCTGGATCGTACCGTATATTTACGATCTGTTTGAGACGATTAAGAAGCTGTTTGCGCTGTAGCGGATTGGTGGATTGGGAGATTGGTAGAGTGGCAGATTGGCAGATTGGTAGGCCGGGAGATTAGGGATCGGCGGCTTGGAAATGGGGAAGGAAGCGCCGGGGAGGCGGCAGTGGTGCTGCGGAGCCGGAAAAGTCGGAGAGGCAGTAGTGGGGGCAGCCGGCTGTAGGCTGCGGAGCCGGAAATGTGGGAGAGGCGACAGCGGGACAGCCCTGGGCGCAGGCGGAGCGATATGGAGCGAAAGGGGGAATGGCTGTGACTGTGGTGTCGATTGCGGTGATAGGGCTGACGGCAGTGGTTTTGGCTGTGCAGTTGAAGGCAGTGAAAGGGGAATACGGGATCTATATGGTCCTGGGGGCAGGTCTGGTCATCTTTTTTTATGCATTGTCCAAGATAGAGGCGGTGCTTACCGTGCTGCGGAGAGTTCAGTCCTTTATTCAGATTGACGGGATGTATCTGGAGGCTTTGATGAAAATGATCGGGATTACTTATATTGCGGAGTTCGCGTCGGGAATCTGCAAGGATGCGGGGTACGGCTCCCTGGGGGGCCAGATTGAGATGTTTGGGAAATTGTCCATGCTGGCTGTGAGCATGCCGATTTTGCTGACGCTGATGGAGACAATTCGGGTGTTTATGAGATGACAGAGTCAGAGAGGGAGTTTTGGAAGAGAAAATGGGCCCAGGGGCGGGCTGTCAGGCGGCGCGGATGGAGATATGGCTCCGGGTTTGGGACAGATTGTTACGGAGGGTACGGAAGAGGAAAAGGAAAAGGGCGGGAGAAGCAGGGGAGATGGTTGTGGGTTGTGATTGCGGCGGGATTTCTGGCAATCATGATTCTGGGAATGATTCCGGATGAGGCTTGGGGGGCCCAGAGGTGGGGGCAGGAAACTCAGGCAGGGAGACGGACGGCTCAGGGGCGGAAGCAGCCAGTTCAGGTGTGGGAGCTGCCAGCCCGAACAGGGGAACCGCTAGTCCAGGCAGAGGGGATGCCAGCGCGAACAGGGAAGCTGTCAGTCCAGGCAGGGAAGATACCAGCCCGAACAGAGAAGCTGTCAGTCCAGGTGTGGGGGATGCCAGTCCGAACAGGGGAACCGCCAGTCCAGGCAGGGGAGATGTTAGCCCGAACAGGGGAACCGCCAGTCCAGGCAGGGGAGCTGTCAGCCCGAACAGGGGAACCGCCAGTCCAGGCAGAGGAGGTATCCCCAACATGGGAGCAGTCAGTTCAGGGATGGGAGACGGCAGCCCATCCAGAGGATGGGGCGGAGATCTTCGGACTGGACGATTTTGATTTTTCAGATGTGAACCGATTTCTCCAAAAGGAGAACGGGGAGTCGTCTCTGACCATGGAGGGCGTCATGGCGGATCTGATGGCGGGCGATCTGGGAGGACTGTGCAGGAGGATGGCAAATGCTTTAAAGCAGTCGCTGTTTTCAGAGATTTCTCTTGGCAGCCGTCTCATGGGACAGGTTCTGGCCCTGGGGTTTGTGGGGGCGGTGTTTACCAATTTTTCCACGGTGTTTCAGGGAAGTGAGATTTCGGAGACCGGATTTTTCATCACCTATCTGCTGTTGTTTACCTTTTTGGCGGCGTCCATGATGGAGAGCATGGCTTTGACCGCAGAGGTGGTGGAGGATGTGCTGGAGTTTATGGGGATTTTGATGCCGTCCTATTTTCTGGCCGTGGCATTTGCCGGGGGGAGTGTATCGGCGGTGATGATGTATGAGTTTACCCTGTGGGTCATGGCGGCGGGGCAGTGGCTTTTGGGGACGCTTATTCTTCCCCTGGTGAAGATTTACGTGCTTCTGGCCATGGCGGGGAATCTGGTAAAGGAGGAGTTTCTGTCCCGGTTGACCGAACTTTTGGGACAGGCCGCAGGGTGGGGGCTGAAGACACTGCCGGGGCTGGTGCTGGGGTTCCACCTGATACAGGGGCTCATACTGCCCTATGTGGATTCCCTGAAACAGGGGGCTGTGGAGAAGGCGGTTTCCATGATCCCGGGCATCGGCCAGGGGGCGTCCGCAGTGACCAAGATGCTGGTGGGCTCCGGCGTTCTGATTAAAAATACCATCGGCGCGGCTGCCATGGTGATTCTTATGGTGCTGATTGCCATGCCGGTCATAAAGCTTTTGGTGCTGCTTGTGATGTACCAGTGCGTGGCAGCCGTCATGGAGCCGGTGTGCGACAGAAGGCTGGTAAACTGCGTCATGGCGGCGGCCAAAGGGCAGAAAATGATGGTCCAGGTGGTGGCGTCCACGGCGCTTATTCTGGTGATCACGGTGGCAGTGGTGTGCGCGGGGACAAACGCGACTTATTTTGCGTAAGGGAAGGCGGCAGGATGGACGGGCTGTTAAACTGGGTGGGAAATATCCTTTTTTTTCTTGTGCTGATTACAGTGGCGGAAAATCTTCTGCCGGGGAAAAAGTACAATAAGTACATACGCCTGTGCGCGGGCATGGTGCTGATCCTTTTGGTGGTAAGGCCTTTGACAGCGGGATTTCATCTGGAGGAGCAGATAAACCGGTATTTTCAGTCGTTTACCTTTCAGCAGGAGGCAAAGGACCTTTCTAAGGAGATTCTGGGAATCGAACAGCAGCGGCTGGGGCAGGTGATGGACAGCTATGAGCAGGTGGTGGAGACGGACCTTGAGGCCATGGCAAGGGAGATGGGGCTTGTGCCTGTGCGGACTGCGGCGGTGATCGACCGGAACCAGGAGAGCGGAGATTACGGGCTGGTGGTCCGGGTTGAGATGGAGGTGGAACCTTGGCCGGCAGACGGGGAACATGAGACCGATGGCGGGAGGGACGCGGTGCAGGCGGTAAATCCGGTGAAACCGGTGGAGCAGGTAAATGTGGACATCAGGGAAAGCCGGGGGGATGGGGAGGAGGCCGGCGCGGATAAGGATGAGGAGCAGGAGCCTTTGCCCCGGGAGGGGACGCTGGAGCAGTTGAGGAGAAAGGTGGAGGGATATTATGGACTTGAAGCCGGGAAAGTGGAAATTAAATTTCAGGGGAGGTAAGGACAAATGGCTGGTGGTGCTGGCTGTGGGGATGATTCTTCTTATATTGGCATTTCCGGTGGGGGGAAAAGGCGGGGGGAGCCGGGGAACAGGGAATCTGACAGCGGGTGATCCGTCAGCCGGGGACCAGTGGTCTGACGGCGGGGCGGGACAGAATCCGTCGGCCGGAGGCGGGTGGTCTGAGGGCGGTACGGGACAGAATTTGTCAGCCGGGAGCGGGTGGTCTGAGGGCGGTATGGGACAGAATCTGTCAGCCGGGAGCCAGTGGGCTGACAGCGGCGTGGGGCAGAGTCTGAACAGCTGGAACCTGGCAGGCAGCGGAAGCGGACTGGCAGCCGGAAATGGGACAGGAACAGAAAGCGGCAATGGAGCCGGAAATGGGACAGGAACGGAAAGCGGCAATGGAGTCGGAAATGGGACAGGGACAGAAAGCGGCAATGGAGTCGGAAATGGGACAGGAGCAGAAAGCGGCAATGGAGCCGGAAATGGGGCAGGGACAGAGAGCGGTAATGGAGCCGGAGCCAGGACAGGGACAGAGAGCGGCAGCAGAGCCGGGAATGGGACAGGGACAGAGAGTGTCAGCGGCGCCGGAGGCGGGAGTTTGGACACCCGGGAAGCCGGGGCCAAGCCTGCCGCTGTCAAGGGGACTGTGACCTATGAGCAGCAGCTGGAAGAGCGGTTAAAGGAGCTGCTTAGTCATGTGGAGGGAGTGGGGAAGGTGGAGGTGATGATCGTTCTGAAAAGCTCTGAGGAAAAGGTTTGGAGGGTAGACAGAAACACTTCCTATTCCAGCACCCAGGAGACGGATGCAAACGGAGGCACCAGGGACATCCGTAGCCAGGAGACGACGGAGGGTACTATCCTGTCGGGGCAGAGCGGCGGGGAGGGGCCTTTGCTGGAAAAGGAGATGCGGCCGGAGATCAGCGGGGTGGTGGTGACAGCCGACGGGGGAGGAAGTCCCACCATACAGGCTGAAATTTCTGCGGCAGTGGAAGCATTATTTGACGTGCCCTCACATAAAATAAAAGTATTAAAGAGGGCAGAATAAAAAGGAGTGTCGCGCATGAAATTTAAGAGGGACTTAAAAAGCGTCAATATGAAAAACATGAACATGAAGAACGTCAATATGAAGAAACTGTTTCGGAGAAATCAGATCATCGTCACAACCCTGGCGGTGATGATCGCGGCGGCGGGGTATTTGAACTACACAGGCAAAAAGGATCTGGAGGCCGGAAACGTGATCTCAGAGGCCGGGATGATGGATATCTCCGATGAGGATATTTTGATGGAGAATCAGGGAATTTTGGATACTCCCGGCAAATATGAGGAGATCTTAAGCCTTGACCAGGATTTGGACCAGATTGAGGAGGCGGAGAGTCTGGCAGAGGGAGGCGTGGGAACCGGCCAGGATATGCAGCAGATGGCCCAGGCAGAGACCCTGGCTGACCAGGCGGGCATGGAAGCCGGAGCCCAGGCAGGGGCTGCGGGGGATGCCGCGGCCCAGGGCGGAAGTGAGACCGGGATTCAGACCGGAAGCGCCGGAGACAAAACAGACGCCCAGGCCGGATATGAGAACCCGGGGGAGGCGATCCTTACCAGCGGCATGAGTGTGTCCGACTACATAGCGGGAGTCCAGTTGAGCCGGGAGCAGGTGCGGGCGAAAAATAAGGATACTCTGCTTTCCATCATCAACAATACCAGCATTGAGGAGGCGGCAAAACAGCAGGCCATCCAGGATATGATCCGGCTGACAGAGGTTGCGGAGAAGGAGAACGCGGCGGAGACGCTGCTTTTGGCCAAGGGATTTTCTGACCCGGTGGTGAGCATTTCTTCGGATAAGGTGGACGTGGTGGTCAATGCCCCAAGCATTACCGACGCCCAGAGAGCCCAGATTGAGGATATTGTGAAGAGGAAAGCGGAGGTGCAGGCGGAGAACATTATCATTACGCTGCTGAATCTTTCAGAGTAGGAAGGCGGGGTTTGAGCGTTTGGATAACAGGTGTGGGACGGCATGGCTGATGAGGGCTGTGCCGTTTTTTTGCGTATGAAGTACATTGATATTTATATAATATTTAAATATAATATAAATATATACTTATTCATTTAAGAATCTGCGAAAATAACAAATTATGAAGAAGATGATACACGCCTTCATGGGAGGATTTATGGAATACATAATTCAGGCCAGGAATCTGAAGAAGATTTATAAACAGGGAGAAATACAAGTTACCGCTGTCGATATAGACGAACTTAACATGAAAAGAGGGAAGATCACCTCTATTCTGGGAAAAAGTGGGTCCGGAAAGTCTACGCTGCTTCACCTTCTTGGGGGAATGGATACTCCGACTCAGGGAGAGATTCTTGTTGATGGCATAAATTTATATGAGAAAAGGTCAAAGATATCCCACCTTCGATGGAAGACCGTTGGATTCGTATTTCAGGAGTTTCATTTAATTCCGGAGCTGACCGTTATTGAGAACATAAGGCTTCCATTGGACATTATGAATCATCCATATGATAAAGAATTTGAGACTGTGCTCTTGGACATGCTTGAACTTAAGGATCGTCTGCATTTCTATCCCCGGCAGTTGTCAGGAGGCCAGAAACAGAGAACCGCGATAGCAAGGGCTCTTATTACCAGACCATCCATAGTGTTAGCGGACGAGCCAACAGGGAGCATAGACCAGCCATCAGGTCATAAGCTGATACAATTTATTGAAAAGGCAAACCGTGATCTTGGGCAGACGTTTGTGATCGTTACACATGACCATGAAGTAGCTGCTTATTCACACGACCAGATCTATATTGAGGATGGCAGAATAAGGTGACGTTATGAGAAAATATATGAAACTACCATGGAAAATTGTACTCCACCATAAGCTATATTGGGCATTGGCTGTAGTAGCGGCCCTTTCTGTAATTTTTCCTGGAAGCCTTGAATCTATTTCCAGAAATATGTCCGAGGAGGCATATCGTGAACAGAAAGACTTGTACGGAAGTTTTCAGTTCATTGCTTATATGGATGGAAGTAATCTGAAAAATAATTGGTTTGAGGCAGATTACGTCGCAGAGTTGTTTCCAGATAAACAGATGAAGATTCCTGGTTATATCTATAAATTAGGACTTGCTGAAATTGATGATTTTACAGTAGATTTTGGATATCTGGATGATGAGGCATGGAGGTTAAGCGGGGGAAAACTAATAAAGGGAAAATTGCCGGACAGTATTGGCCAGATTGCCTTATCAGATACAAAAGTTTCGGAGCTGTCTTCGGCAGTTGAATACGATGTAGGAAGCGAGGTAGAAGTAAATGGAAGGTTGTTTACCATATCCGGAATTTATGAAGAGTTTGGAACCAGATGGGTAGGTTCAAATTCTTTTCGTCTTTATACAGAAGTAGATGGAATATTCAGCAAAGAGGAGACAGAATATATTTGGAATAGCAGTAACATTAAATTATTGACCATCCTTATGGATGAGCGTGAACTGTTCAGCAATGAAGAGATGCAGGATGCTAAAAATATTTTTAAAAATATTTACCTTACAGAAGAGTACGCAACATACATGTATCAGCTTCCTGAATTCGTTATCCCTACTGTTTTCGTGATGAGTTTTTTGCTGATGGGAAGTGTTGTGATGTTGATCGAAAAGCAGAGAACAGCAGTCAATAAAATTTATCTTCAATTAGGGTTAAGCCAGGGACGCCTTATGGTCATACAGGTTATTTCGTTTTTGATCTGTTATGCTTTTGGGTTGTCTGCCGGGATACTTGTATTAGGGCCGAAAAGTATAGGATTTGGATTTCAGAGCGCCTTTGCGATGTTTGTGTGCGTGGTGGCGGTAATATGTCTGCGAGTTGGGAAAGGAAAATGGATATATTTGTGTTTTTATCTTTTTCTGTATACTGGTTATGATGTGGGAATATCATATGATGTCCATTTATCGGTATAAATATAAAGAGGAAAATTTGTTGCTCAGTTCCGGGGAGATGGATCAGATACAGGATATAGGATATGATTTTGAACTGTTATCAGTAAATACAGAATCACCGAAGGATGATTTGATTACAAACTCTTTTCCGGATGACGGAAGCGGGATTTATTTTTATAACAATTATATGTATTTTGGAATGGATGAGGACAGTGCAAAAGAGTTCGACTCTATGGATGGAGTTTTATATACAAAAAGTTATAAAGAGAATGATACGATTATGCTTCATATGAATGGAGATAAGGTGACGGACTATATTGACGCAAGCGATTTTTTGAAGGACGGAGATTATATACCGAGAACCCTGCAGTATTGGGAGGACAGTATTTTAGATTTTTATGGAATACGAGAAGAACTCCTTGTGAATTCGAAGATATTGGGGTGTCAGGATGAGGACTTGTTGGCAATAGAAAAGTATACGGCAGAAGGGAGGATTGATTTAGATAAATTGATAAGTGGAGAGGAGATTATCCTTGTCGCGCCAGGATTTTCATTAAGTAAACAGAGCGGAAATCGGACGCTGATGAAGCGCAGGCTTCCGGGAAGCCAGGATGATGATGTGTACATGGATGAAAGTTTCGCGGTGGGCGATGTCATTACATTCTATGTGCTGCAGCCAAAGGACGCGGAGTTGAGTTTTGGAGCTGTTTCAGGCAAAGATGTCGCAGAACACTTTGAAATGGTGAAGTGTGAATCCAAGGTGGGCGCTATCATAAATGATTATGTAGGCTGGTTTTCCCATGACAGAACGGCAAAACCATATACTTTGATCGTGGGCAATGGAGCATTCGATGAGTTTGGCTTGAAAGGTACGAATACAAGATTCCGCATTTATACGGATGATCATGCAGATGAGAGCGATATGACAAAGCGGATCTACAAAAAATATAGAGATATGGATTCTTCTATGGAGATAGAAAACAGGATGAGAAGTGAGCGGATTCATAAAACATATCTGTCCTTTTTGCGGACAATAAATGGAGTATTTGTAATGTTATCGGCGTTTGCGTTTTTTTCTATATTAGTTATCCATATCATATTGCAGATTCTTTGTGAAAAGAAAACGGTTGGACTGCTGTTCTTAAATGGTCTTTCACAGCGTCAGCTTTTTATTAACCTTGCAAAACAGATGATAAGGATTTGGGGAGTATCGATGTTTGTTTTTTGTTTGGCTTTTTATTTGATGGTGGGAGATGAGGCCGGAGATTTTATGTGGATCAGGAGTATTTTATTGTCAGGCGGGTTAATATTGGGAGTGCAGATTGGCGCTTTGGCGCCGTGTTATGTTTTTCTGAAGAAAAGGAGTGTGGTACAGTTGCTGGATTGATGGGAAGGGAAATTTGTATTGTTCATTGCTGAAATTGATTTATTATGAATATCATGTTGACATTTATGCAATATCGTTATATAGTATAAATGTAATGTTTGTCTATTATGGTCACTTATATACTGATAAAATCAGCAATGATCTGTAGAAGGAGTGATAAAAATTATAGAAATATTTTTAGAAAGTTGTTGGAGCGTTTTTAATGTTATCGTACTTTTGGCTATCATTTATCTCATAGTCAAGATTGGTAAAAAGGTCCGTTGATAGTGGTTGTTTTTACAGTGATACAAGCCAAGTTGTAGAAAGCCTGGTAAGCTCTATAAAGAGAGGAGTACATATAAAAATTAAGAAAGGCAAAAATAAAGGATGGAAAAATTAACCCCGGCGGAATACCGCTACATGAAGGTGATCTGGGAACACCCGGAGGGCATAACCAGCCATGAACTGTATAAACCATATACATTGACTATGGGAGGACAGTCTACCATCTTGCGCGGCATTGTTCGAAAGGGATTCGCCACATCTGTACAGAAAGGAAAACAGGTCTGCTATTATCCGGTGGGAACAAGGCTGGAATATGACAGGCAGGCTGTAAGCGAAAAGCTGGAGCGGAAGATGGGGATGCCTTCTATCAATATGCTGATGGCTGCCTTTTGCGGGCGGGATGAACTTAATGATGACGAAAAGAAAAAGCTGGACACCTTGATCCAGGAATTGGAGAGACAGAACAGCGATGGTTGAGAACAATATTTTTTTAATATTGATTGTGGGATCTTTGACAGGAAGCGTTCTTTTTGGGGTGCTGTTGGCTATGGATCGGACGTTTGGAAAGTTTTATGTAAAGCATATTTACAGGATAGCAAAAGTGGTTTTGCTCTTTCATTTTTGTTCCGCGGTAGCGGTTGTTTATGAATTCTTTTTCATTAAAACAAAGATAATCCCTTATGAGTCAGAGGATTTTAAGTACATCATACAGACGCAGGGGTTGAACTTTTGGTTGATCGGATGGGTTATGGATATTATTTCAGCGGTTTTATTTGTCTGGCTTTTTGTATTTATTCTTTTGTTCCTTTTTTCAGTTGTCTACAGCATTTTGAGCCTGAGGAGAGAGAAAGGGATACTTACAGAGGTTTGCGACATTCGGCTGCATATTTTCAATGAGGTACAGCGTTCGCTTCAAATAAAAAGAACTATCAGGCTGTATGAACATCCCACGATCCGTTCTCCATATTTGGCAGGTATTTTCCGGCCGATGGTGGTTCTTCCGTCCGGCGATTACAGTGAGGATCAGTGACTATGTTTTTGCGCCACGAGTTGATCCATTATAAAAATCATGATCTGTTATACAGGCTTATGATCGAGGTGGTGCAGAAAATTCATTGGTTTAATCCGGTCATATACGCCTTTTCATTAAAGTTTTATGAGATGAGCGAGCTGGCCTGCGACAGGGAGGCTGTTGAGGGGATGGACACGACCCAGCGGGGGCAATACGCGCGGCTGTTGAGCTGTGCTATGAGCGGGAACGGCATGGTAAGGATGTTGGCATCCTTTAGCAGTTATCAAAGAGTTGAGAGGAGAGTTTATCATATTATGGATCAGAAAAAGAAGAAGGTCAGTGAAGTATTCGCATTAGCAATGGTGATGGTTTTGGCTATATGTCCGGTTGCCTCTTACGGTGCCGTCTCTGTGACAAGCTGGACCGAGAACTTTTTGGTCAATGAATATATGAAGAAACATGATGTCATTCTGGAGCAGGAAGAATGTATCACGGATAACCTGGGAGATACGGAGGTGCGCATGAAAGGCGTGTTCGTCGGAACCGTGACCCGAGGAGATAATACGGTTACGGATTTTGCGGTGAAAGCCAATGGAACCGTATTTTACACTTCTGAAAGTCTGAATGAAGGGGATAAGCTGATCATTGCTGTAATGTCCAAGAATATAAATGATAGTTATATCGGCGGGATTTCTGACAGTAGTGGGAGGCGGGATTATGTGGCTTCTATGAAAGGCGCGCTTGTACATACATTTACCATAACTAAGTCAGGAGAGTATGAGATTTTCTTTCAGGGAAGAAACGGCAGCGGAGGGAATGACATCATCCTTAACGGCACGATAAGTATCGAGTAGTGGATCACCCCGAAACTATTTCGGGGTGATCTTAGTCTTTTGTTTCAGAAAAAATAAGACTCACCAATTCTGCTTCCGGCAGTCCGCCGCCTTTTTGGCGTACCCCAAACCCCAGAAAACATGTAACACCGTTTAGCTCATTCTCCCATCGGATTCTTTCCCGAAATTCAGAGGGAACTCCAGGCACATCGTCAATAACCGCTTTTTCGTCGCAGGTCTGTCGAAAGTTATCATAGACCTGTGTTTGGTTTCGGAATCCGCCGTACAGGATCGTTGCGAAACTTACGGCTTTCTCCCAATCTTTTTGAGGAATATTCGACGGGGATCCCTTTGAGGTGAGAAAGTTGATCTGCAGGATTCTTTTGCCGCTGCTTTCTACACTTGAAACGAATGCGGATGGCTGCCCCTGACTATTGTTAAGGGTATATAAAATATGTCCGTCTTTTACGACCTCTTCTTCCGCAATTTCCCAGACTAATCCGCTTTTGGACAGGGCGTCTTCCAACACCTGTCTCTGCAGAGGAAATGCCGGAACAGGCAGTCTATGGTTTTTATAGCTGTAGAATGCGGTGATGGTCGCGCAAAGCAGGATTACTATAAAAAACGATTTTTTGATTTTATTTTGCATTTTATATCCTCCGGTAAAGTTCGATTATTTTAAGAAATCTCTTGTTAAAGGAGGTATATATTGATATGGTATTATAAGGGATAAAGAAAGTCAATATGAAAGATACAGGGACAAAGAGGGATTATATTGTAATTTTTATTGCCTGGCTGTATAATTGAAGCGAACAACAGACCAGAAGACCTTTTCGAAAGGGGCGGGGAAGATGGCAGGCAAGGAGAGAATGAGAAAGCTTCCTGTAGGCATAGAAGATTTTAAGGAAATCCGAACAGAGGATTTTTACTATGTGGATAAAACGGCATTGATCGGAGATCTGCTGAATAAATGGAGCAAAGTGAATCTTTTTACCAGGCCGCGCCGTTTCGGTAAGACTCTGAATATGAGTATGCTTAAATGTTTTTTTGAGATTGGCTGCGACAGCAGGCTGTTTGACGGCCTGAAGATTTCAGAGGACACACAGCTGTGCAGGGAATATATGGGCAGATTTCCGGTTGTGTCGGTCAGCTTAAAAAGCGTGGGGGCAGATGACTATGAGACTGCCCGCAGTTTGCTTATTGAGGCGGTGGGCAGGGAGGCAAGAAGGCTGCAGTTCCTCCTTGACAGCCCCTGGCTTTCTTTGGAAGATAAAAAAATGTTTTCCATGCTGATGGAGAACGCCATGGATGATGCCGGTCTGTTTTGCAGCCTGTACCGGCTTTCGGAATTACTCCGGAAACATTATGGACTGAAAGTCATCATGCTGATTGACGAATATGACGTGCCTCTGGCAAAAGCCAGCGAAAGAGGATATTATGAGCGGATGGTCACTCTGATCCGGGGAATGTTTGACCAGGCACTTAAGACCAACGACAACCTTTATTTTTCTGTATTGACAGGCTGTCTGCGGGTGGCCAAGGAGAGTATTTTCACGGGATTAAATAATCCGAAGATCTTTTCGGTCACAACAGCCCGGTTTGATGAGTATTTTGGCTTTACGGACGGGGAAGTGCAGGGGATGCTTGACTACTACGGGGTTGAGAACCGCTATGAGGCGGTAAAAGAATGGTATGACGGATATCGGTTTGGAAATGTGGATGTGTACTGTCCGTGGGATGTGATCAATTACTGTGACGATTTGACCGATGATCAGGAACTGACTCCTAAAGACTACTGGTCCAATACCAGCGGCAATGAGATTGTGCGGCATTTTCTTGAACAGGTAAACAGTGGAGTGACAAAACGTGAGGTTGAGGCATTGATCGCCGGGGAAACGGTGACAAAAGACATTTATGAAGAACTGACTTACAACAGCCTGTATGGTTCCATAGAGAATCTATGGAGCGTGCTGCTTGCCGCAGGGTATCTGACTATGAGAGGGAAGCCGGAGGGAAGGAGCGTGTGTCTGGCTATACCCAATATGGAGATCCGCAATATTTTTGCGGGACAGGTCATGGCTATGTTCAGGGAAGAGACGGGACAGGACGGAAAACTTCTTGAATCGTTCTGCGGTGCCCTGAAGGCGGGACAGGCAGAGAACGTGGAGGAGTTGTTTAACACCTATTTGAGCAAGACGATCAGCATCCGGGATACCTTTGTGAGGAAACCTATGAAAGAAAATTTTTATCATGGTATTCTGCTTGGTATTCTGGGATGGAAAAGCGGCTGGGATGTGAGATCTAACCAGGAGTCCGGAGACGGATACAGTGATATTTTTATCAGAATTGAAGATGAGGCCATAGGGATTGTCATAGAGGTAAAGTATGCGGAAAACAAAGATTATGACTCTGTGTGTGAAGGCGCCATTGAGCAGATCAACAGAGGCAGGTATACTTTGGAATTGGAAGAAGACGGCTATGGGACGATCCTGAAATACGGGATTGCATGCTTTAAAAAGAAGTGCAGAGTGACAGTGGAAAAGGAAGGGGAGATTAGGTGATGTCAGATATTTTTGATGAGAGCAGAATGATGCAGGCCTTGGGAAGATATGTTCCCGCCGGGGAGACGGTGAAGGCGGGAATCCACGGCATTGGGATTGATTCGGAGGTTAAGCAGATTTTCGGGAAATGCGTCCTTGTTGACGGCAGGCTTTACCCCGATGAAAATGGGGGCGTCCTTGAGGTGAGCAAAGAAAAGTATTCCAGATGCGACGTGTATATCGGCATTACGGAACATTATCTGATGGTTGTGGAATGTGAGGAGTACAAACATCACTATGAGTTTAACCAGAACCCGGATCTGAGAGGAGCTGTGGTGAGGGAAGTACGAACCTGTATTCCCATTGAAGATATGGGGATCTGTTTTCCTCTGGCGGAGATTAAGAAATGTGAAATCAAAAATGGGTGGATGGGGTCAATGAACTGTTCCGTCACCATGAAAGACGGAAGCTTTCTCAAACTGATGTTTCCGAAACGGGGCGGACTGGGAAAGGGCATGCCTCACCATAAGGAGTATCGGGACGCGATCATCGCCCGGCTGGAGGGCGGGAATGGATAGGGATGATGTGTATGATTTGTTAATAGCCGAACCTGCCTCATAAAAGAGCCGGACGCTTCCCTGCCCTCAATACCTGCCTTCCCGCCGTCGTAAAAATCCCAATGCAAAAAAATCTATTTTCCTTTGCAAACAGGAGTATTTTTGCTATAATAGGGCTATTATAGGAACACAGGAGGTAATGATTGTGGCAGAAGCGGAGAACAGAAATACTCACAAGGTATATGAGAAGGATAAAATCGGGGAAGTACAGATTGCGGATGAGGTGGTGGCCATTATCGCGGGGCTGGCGGCCACAGAGGTGGAGGGCGTGGACTCCATGGCAGGCAATATCACCAATGAGCTGGTGGGCAAGCTTGGCATGAAGAACCTTTCCAAAGGCGTGAAAGTGGACGTGACAGAGGAGCACGTGTCCGTGGACCTGTCTCTGAACATGAAGTACGGGTACAACATCCCGGCTGTTTCGGAGAAGGTGCAGGATAAGGTGAAGAGCGCGATTGAGAACATGACCGGACTCAATGTCCTGGATGTGAACATCAAGATAGCCGGCGTCAACATGGAAGAAGGACATTAGAAATTATGGGAAAATGCGTCGTCGGCGCATTTTCCTGTTCAAAAGAGGCGTACCTTACAGGAGGATTTGGAGATGACCAGACGGGAGCTGCGGGAGCACTGTTTTAAGATGCTGTTCTGCACAAACTTTTATCCGGCAGAGGAGGCTGACGAACAGCTGGAGCGATATTTTGAGACGCCTGAGGAAGATGAGACTACGCCGGAGGGGGTATCCCAGATTCTTCATCAGGTGGATATGGATGAAAAGGACCAGGCCTATCTGCTGAAAAAGACAAAGGCAGTGGCTGAGCATGTGACAGGGCTGGACGCCAGGATCAATGAGGTGGCCCAGGGCTGGAAGACCAGCCGCATGGGAAAGGCGGAGCTGACCATTTTGAGGCTGGCCCTCTATGAGATGGTGTATGACGATGAGATCCCGGAAAAGGTGGCCATCAATGAGGCGGTGGAGCTGGCCAAGAAGTTCGGCGGGGAGGACGCGCCCTCCTTTATCAACGGGGTTCTGGCAAAGCTGGTGAAGGACAAAAGCGATTCAGAAGACAAGATGGGGACTCCAGAGCAGTAAGGGCTGCCGGCGGAGAAAGTGAGGGATCCAGCGGCGTCAGAAACCGGATTGGCGGAGAAAGTGAAGGGGCCAGTGGCGGCAGGAACCGGGCCGACGGAGGAAGTGAAGGAGCCAGCGGCGTCAGGAACCGGGCCGACGGAGAAAGCGAAGGAGCCGGCGGCGTCAGAAACCGGGCCGACGGAGAAAGTGAAGGAGCCAGCGGCGGCAAGGTCCGGGCCGACGGAGAAAGCGAAGGAACCAGCGACGTCAGGAACCGGGCCGACGGAGAAAGCGAAGGAGCCGGCGGCAGAAACCGGGCCGGCGGAGAAAGTGAAGGGGCCAGCAGCGTCAGGAATCGGGTCGACGGTACGAAAGGCTGGTCAGCAAGGTCAGCAGAGGGCGTCGGCGGTGTCAGGCGTGGAGACGGAAGTAAAATCTATGGCAAGTATCTATTCGGTAACACAGGTTAACTCTTATATTAAAAATATGTTCGTTCAGGATTATCTTCTAAACCGCATCAGCGTGCGGGGGGAAGTTTCCAACTGCAAGTATCACACTTCCGGACATATTTATTTTACATTGAAGGACAAATCAGGGACCTTATCTGCGGTAATGTTTGCGGGGCAGAGGAAAGGTCTCAATTTTCAGTTGCAGGAAGGGCAGCAGGTCATTGTCACAGGTTCTGTGGACGTGTATGAGCGGGACGGGAGATACCAGCTTTACGCCAGGGAGATCAAGCGTGAGGGCGTCGGCGATCTGTTTGAGCGGTTTCAGAAGCTGCGGGATGAGCTGGAGGAGATGGGGATGTTTGCCCCGGAGTACAAGCAGCCCATTCCCCGATATGCCAGGACCGTGGGGGTGGTGACTGCCAGCACAGGGGCGGCTATCCGGGATATCATGAATATTTCGGCCAGGAGAAACCCCTATGTGCAGCTGGTGTTGTATCCGGCCCTGGTCCAGGGGGAGCAGGCAAAGTACAGCATTGTGGAAGGAATCAGGACCCTGGATCTGATGGGGCTGGACGTGATCATCGTGGGAAGAGGCGGCGGGTCCATAGAAGATTTGTGGGCGTTTAATGAGGAGATCGTGGCAAGGGCCATTTTTGAGTGTGAGACGCCGGTGATCTCCGCGGTGGGGCATGAGACGGATGTGACCATCGCGGACTATGTGGCGGATATGCGGGCTCCCACGCCTTCGGCGGCGGCGGAGCTGGCAGTGTTTGATTACAGGCAGTTTGAGGAACAGATGCAGCGATACCGGGATATCCTCACAAGGAGGATGCTTGGACAGGTGGAATTGAAAAAGCATCAGGCAGAGCAGTGCAGGCTGCGGCTCATGATGCACCACCCCCAGAGGCAGCTCAATGAGAAGCGGCAGCAGCTTGCGGACATGGAGGAGCGGATGGGGAGCCTGATGGAACAGAAGCTGGTGGACAGGAAACACAGACTGGCTCTGATCAGCGGAAGGCTTAAAGATCTGTCGCCGCTGACACGGCTCAGCAAAGGATTTGGGTTTGTGACAGGAGCCGACGGGAAACGTGTGGAGTCCGTGAGCAAGGTGGAAATGGGACAGGAATTGTCCGTGCGGTTGGCGGACGGGACAGTGAAGACGAAAGTAGAAGGGGTTTGGCCCCTTTGAGTATAGTTTGGAAGGAATCGAAGTTAAAATGGAAGAGAAAACAGGGACAAGATCCATTGAAGAGACCATGGAAGAACTGGAATCCATTATTGAGAAGATGGAGGACAGGGAGAGCACTTTGGAGGATTCCTTTGCCTGCTTTGAGAGAGGCATGAAGCTGGTAAAGGAGTGCAGCCAGCGGATTGACAAGGTGGAGAAACAGATCATGGTCCTTAGTGAGGAGAGCGGGGAAGCCTATGAGTTCTAGGGAGCAGTTGGAACAGTATACCAGTGAGGTGGAGGCGGTCATTGGCAGATACCTGCCCGGGGAGGAGGGGTATCAGAGGACTGTCCTGGAAGCGATGAATTACAGCATGAAGGCCGGAGGGAAACGGTTGCGGCCTCTGTTTATGAGGGAAGTGTACCGGCTGTTTGCGGGAGGGCCGGAGTCGGAAGGAGAGGCGTGGACCCAAGGCGCAGGCGGGGGCCGGACGACTGGCGGACAGCCAGGGATGAACGCAAAGCACGGACAGCCCGGGCCGGATGCGGGAAGCACTTCGGCCAGCCAGTCCAGGCAGGAGTCGGGAAGCACTTCGGCCAGCCAGTCCGGGGCGGAGGTGAGAAGTATTCCATCCTGCCAGCCCGCAGGCGGGGAATCCGCGGTGGAGCCCTTTATGGCGGCTATTGAGATGATCCACACCTTTTCCCTGGTCCATGACGACCTGCCCTGTATGGACAATGACACCTTAAGGCGGGGCATGGATACCACCTGGGTAAAGTACGGGGACGATATGGCGGTGCTGGCAGGGGACGCTCTGGCCCTTTACGCCTTTGAGACGGCGGCAAAAGCGTTTTCGCTCAGCGACAGGCCTGACCTTGTGGGCCGGTGCATGGGGCTTCTGGCGGAGAAATCCGGCATCAGCGGCATGATCGGCGGGCAGACGGCGGACGTGGAACTGACAGGGAAAGCAGTGAGCCCTGAGGAGCTGGACTTTATCTACCGGCTGAAGACCGGAGCCCTTCTGGAGGTGTCCATGATGATCGGGGCCATCCTGGGAGGCGCTGACAGAGAGCAGGAAAAAGCCGTGGAAAAGATGGCCTCCTGCGTGGGAACGGCATTTCAGATTCAGGACGATATTCTGGATCTGGTAGGCGACGCCCAGGTCATCGGCAAACCGGTGCTGAGCGATGAGAAAAATGAGAAGACAACCTATGTGACGCTGTACGGTATGGAAGCGGCCAGGAAGGCTGTCATGGAGCTGTCAGGGGAGGCGGAGGAGATTCTTGGGAGCCTGCCCGGCGACCATGAGTTTTTGTCCTACCTGATTGACATTTTGATAACCAGAGAAAAATAAAAAGGACGATGTCTATGTTAGAGAGAATAAATGGGCCTCAGGACATTAAGGAGCTTAACCGGGAGGAACTGGAAATTCTGGCATCGGAGATCAGGCGGTTCCTGATTGAAAAGATCAGCGCCACAGGCGGGCATCTGGCCTCCAATCTGGGGGTTGTGGAGCTGACCATGGCCATGTATCTGACCTTTGACCTTCCAAAAGACAAGATTATCTGGGACGTGGGCCATCAGGCCTACACCCACAAAATACTCAGCGGGCGGAAAGACTACTTTGACGATCTGCGCCAGTACGGGGGATTAAGCGGATTTCCCAAGACAAAAGAAAGCCCCTGCGACTGCTTTGACACGGGACACAGCTCCACCTCCATATCCGCAGGCCTTGGCATGGCCCAGGCAAGAGATATTCTGGGGGAGGACTATTCGGTGGTGTCCATCATCGGCGACGGAGCCTTGACCGGGGGCATGGCCTATGAGGCGTTAAACAACGCGGCCCAGATCAAGAAAAACTTTATCATTGTATTAAATGACAACAACATGTCCATCTCCGAAAATGTGGGGGGCATTTCCCAATACCTGGGAGGCATCCGCACAGGCAGCGGGTACAATGACTTAAAGAAAAATGTGACCAGCATACTGGAAAAGATTCCGGTGGCAGGACCCAGAATCATAGACAAGATCAGCAGGACAAAGCAGGGGATCAAGCAGCTTCTGATTCCCGGGATGCTGTTTGAGGACATGGGCATCATTTACCTGGGGCCTGTGGACGGCCACGACTTAAAAAAGCTTCGGCGGGTGCTGCAGGAGGCCAAGCGGCTGGACCAGGCGGTGCTTGTCCATGTGATTACCCAGAAAGGAAAGGGGTATGCCCCGGCGGAGCGCAATCCCGCCAGATTTCACGGGGTGGAGCCCTTTGACATAGAGACGGGAAAACCGAAAGTAAAAAAAGAAAATCCCTCATACACCGATATATTTTCCAGGAAACTGTGCCAGCTGGCCCAGGAGCGGACCGATATCGTGGCAGTCACCGCAGCCATGCCCGACGGCACGGGCCTCAAGAAATTTGCCAGCCTGTACCCGGAGCGCTTCTTTGACGTGGGTATTGCGGAGCAGCACGCGGTCACCAGCGCGGCGGGGATGGCGGCTGCAGGGCTGAAACCGGTGGTGGCGGTGTACTCCTCCTTTTTGCAGAGGGGGTACGACCAGATTCTCCATGACGTGTGCATCCAGAACCTTCCCGTGGTCTTTGCCATTGACCGGGCCGGTCTGGTGGGCAGCGACGGGGAGACCCACCAGGGGATCTTTGACCTGTCCTTTATGACATCCATCCCCAACATGAGCGTCCTGGCGCCCAAGAATCTGTGGGAGCTGCGGCGGGACATGGAATTTGCCATGGACTACTGCGGGCCTGTGGCCATACGCTATCCCAGAGGGGAGGCCTACCGGGGGCTGAAAGAGTTCTGTGAGCCCATTGTGTACGGCAAAGGCGAGATGATTTTTGAGGAGGACGGCCTTGCCCTCCTGGCGGTAGGCAGCATGGTCAGCACGGCAGAGCACATCCGGGAAAAGATGAAGGCAGAGGGATACCATGTGACCCTGGCCAACGGAAGGTTTATCAAGCCTGTGGACTTTCAACTGGTGGACAGGCTGGCCGGAAACCATGAATTTGTGGTGACTCTGGAGGAAAATGTACTCCAGGGGGGATTTGGGTTGGAAGTAACGGCCTACATCCATGAGCGCTATCCCCAGGTAAAGGTGCTGAACGTGGCGCTGCCCGACGCCTATGTGGAGCACGGCAATGTGTCCCTCCTTCGGGAAGGGCTGGGGATAGACAGCGACTCTATTATAAGGAAGATTAAGAACCGGTTTTTCTACAAGGAGCCCTGTGGCGGCGGGGAACAGGCGCTTTTGTCGTCCAAGGCGATTTAGGACCCGGAGAAAACCGATTTGACGGAAAAGGAGCAGAATGAAGGAGCGATTGGATGTACTTCTGGTGAACCGGAACCTGGCCCAGTCCAGGGAGAAGGCCAAAGCCATCATCATGTCCGGCATTGTCTTTGTGGACGGGCAGAAGGAGGACAAGGCCGGAACCACCTTTGAGGACACGGCAGTCATTGAGGTGCGGGGCAGTACCTTAAAATATGTGAGCCGGGGCGGGCTGAAACTGGAGAAAGCCATGACCCATTTCGGCGTTGAACTGCAGGGCAGAATCTGCATGGATGTGGGGGCCTCCACCGGCGGATTTACAGACTGTATGCTACAGAACGGGGCGGTGAAAGTCTACGCCGTGGACGTGGGCCACGGACAGCTGGACTGGAAGCTGCGCAATGACGAACGGGTGGTCTGCATGGAAAAGACCAACATCCGCTATGTGACCGGGGAGCATGTGCCGGACAGGATTCAGTTCGCGTCCATTGACGTGTCCTTCATCTCCCTGACCAAGGTGCTGGGGCCTGTGAAGGCCCTTCTCACCGACGACGGACAGGTGGTGTGCCTGATCAAGCCCCAGTTTGAGGCCGGCCGGGAAAAGGTTGGGAAAAAGGGCGTGGTGCGGGAGAAAAGCACCCACCTGGAAGTGATAGAGGCGGTAATGGCATTTGCCCGGTCCATAGGGTTTGAGATATTGAACCTGGAATATTCCCCCATCAAGGGGCCGGAGGGGAACATTGAGTACCTGCTGTATCTGCAGAATCATCCGCCGGGAGACGGGAAAGTGCAGGAAATGGGGGAGGCAGCAGGAGAAAACCGGGAGACGGAACAGCAGGAGAGAGCGGGAGAGTCCGGCAAAGCCGGGGAGACGAAACAACAGGAGAGAGCGGGAGAGTCCGGCGAGGCCGAGGAGACGGGACCGCAGGAGAGAGCGGAAGAGTCCGGAGAGGCCAAGAGGCGCACAGAGACGGGACAGCCGCAGCTTGGGAGTCCCCGATGCCCCGTGGATGCCAAAGCCGTGGTGGAAGCAGCCCACAAAAGTCTTTAGGAGCTTGAATGATGAGGCATTTTTATTTGATAAAGAACCCGGAAAAGGCGGGGGCGGACCGTGTGGCCCGGGAGATCTGCCGCTACATAGAAAGCCGGGGCGGAACCTGTATGGTGCGGGAGAAGGACGGCGCGGAGGAGACGAGTCCGGCGTCGGAAACGGTCGGAATGTGGGAGACAGGTCCGGCGTCGGAAACGGCCGGAATGTGGGAGACAGGTCCGGCGTCGGAGTCGGTCCGGATGTGGGAGACGAGTCCGGCGTCGGAGTCGGCCGGGATGCGGGAAACAAGTCCGGCGTTAGAGGCGGTCGGGATGTCGAAGACGAGCCAGGCAT
The DNA here is from genome assembly GCA_910585645.1 of uncultured Hungatella sp. Lineage (GTDB taxonomy): Bacteria > Bacillota > Clostridia > Lachnospirales > Lachnospiraceae > UBA3402. The sequence continues at coordinate 79,384 of CAJUFP010000003.1, forward strand.
CAGCGCCGGACGGAACGCAGGAACCGAGCCAGGTATCGGAACCGGCCCGAATATGGGAGACGGGCCAGACCCGGAAGCCAGCGGCCCGGACGCCGGAACCGAGCCAGACACCAGAAACACCCCCACTGCCGGATCCCCTCTCCGTCTGCAGCCCCCACCCCCATTTCCAGTACACTGACGCCCACCGCGTCCCTCTGGATACGGAGTGCGTCATCACCCTTGGAGGGGACGGAACCCTGATTCAGGCGGCCAGAGATCTGGCCGGGCGGCAGATTCCCATGGTGGGCGTCAATCTGGGCAATCTGGGCTACCTGACCCAGATCGGGCGGCAGGAGGATGTGGAGGGGCTTCTGGACGCTCTCCTTGACGGCCAGTACCAGCTGGAGCGGCGGATGATGCTGAAAGGAAGCATTTTCCGAAAAGAAATCCTGGTGAAAGAGGACCTGGCCCTCAACGAGGTGGTCATCACCAGGCGGGAGACATTGCGGGTGCTGAAATTCCGTATCTACGTCAACGGAGAATACTTAAGCCAGTACCGGGCCGACGGGATGATCGCCGCCACGCCCACAGGCTCCACGGCCTACAACCTGTCGGCAGGAGGTCCCATTGTGGAGCCCAACGCCCGCATGGTCATATTGACGCCTATCTGCCCTCACGACCTAAACGGCAGGAGCATCGTGCTGTCCGCCCAGGACGTGGTGGAGATCGAGGTGCTGGGCAATGACGACGCCGGGCAGGTGGCGGTCTTTGACGGGGACCAGGCCGTGTACATGAAGGTGGGGGACAGGATCCGCATCGCCAGGTCAGACATTGAGACAATCCTTGTGAAATTGAAAAACATTTCATTCTTAGATAATTTGCGGAGCAAGCTGACAGGCATATAGGGAGGTAACATGAAGGTAGAAAGGCACAGCAAGATTGTGGAACTGATCGGAAAATATGAGATCGAGACCCAGGAGGAGCTGGCGGAGCGGCTGAACAACGCAGGCTACCGGGTGACCCAGGCCACGGTGTCCAGGGATATCCGGGAGCTGAAACTGTCCAAAGTCCAGTCGGAAAACGGCAGACAGCACTATGTAGTGCTGCAGAACCAGGGGTCCTTCAGCGACAAGTACATCCGGATCCTAAGAGACGGTTTTCTGTCTATGGACATGGCCCAGAACATTCTGGTGATCAAGACCGTGTCCGGCATGGCCATGGCTGTGGCAGCCGCGTTGGACGCCATTCACTTCCATGAGATCGTAGGCTGCATTGCCGGGGACGATACCATCATGTGCGCTGTCAGAAGCGTGGACGACACCATTTTGGTTATGGATAAGATTCGAAAGCTGATTGAAGGCTAGGAGGAAGAACATGTTACTGGAATTGCGAGTAAAGAACCTGGCGCTGATCGAGAAGGCGGAGGTGGCGTTTGGGGAGGGCTTAAACATCCTGACCGGTGAGACCGGCGCGGGAAAATCAATCATCATCGGGTCTGTCAATATGGCCCTTGGAGGGAAAGCCTCCAGAGACATGATCCGCCAGGGGGCTGACTACGCCTACGTGGAGCTGATTTTTTCCGTGGACGATGAGGAGAAGAAAAAGCGCCTAAAAGAGATGGAGGTGGATCTTCCGGAAGACGGAACCCTGATCATCTCCAAGAAGATCATGGCAGCCAGAAGCACCAGCAAGGTCAACGACGAGACCGTAACTGCCGGAAGATTAAAAGAGATCACAAGTCTGCTGATCGACATTCACGGTCAGCACGAACACCAGTCTTTGCTGTATAAATCCAAGCATCTGCAGATTCTTGACGATTACGCAAAATCCCGAACCGCCCCCCTAAAAGAAGAGATCGCCGGCGTTTACCACCAGTACCAGAAGCTGTCAAAAAAACTGGAGGAAATGAGCCTGGACCAGGAGGGAAGGCTGCGGGAGGCGGATTTCTGCCGGTATGAGATCGAGGAGCTGGAGAACGCGGACCTAAAAGAGGGGGAGGAAGAAGAGCTGGCATCCCAGTACCGCCGCCTTGTCAATTCCCAGAAGATCATGGAGAACCTGTCAGAGGCCTACGAAGTCATGGAAAACGCCCAGGTAGGCCAGGCCTTAAAAGCCGTGTCCCAGGCCGCTGAGTACGACGAAGCATTAGGCGGGATCCGGGACCAGCTCTACGACGTGGACGCCATTGTCAGCGACGTGGTCCGGGATGTGAGAGAGTATATAGACCAGTTCTACTTTGACGAAGAAGAATTTGCCCGCATCGAACAGCGGCTGGACCTGATCCGCGGCCTCCAGGCAAAATACGGCGGCACGGCAGCCCAGATTCTGGAGAAGCTGGAGGAGAAGCGGAAGCGGCTGGAAGAGCTGGAAAACTACGACCTGGTGAAGGAGGAGACCAGGAGGCAGCAGGAAGAATGCGAAAAGCATCTGGACGCCCTGTGCAAAAAACTGTCCGACCTGCGGCAGAAAGAAGGAAAGAAGCTGGTCAAACGTATCAGCCAGGGGCTTATGGACCTGAATTTCATTGACGTGGAATTTTCCATGGAATTTCGGCGTCTGGAGCAGTACGGTCCGGGAGGCTATGATGAAGCCGAATTTCTCATTTCCACCAACCCGGGAATGCCCATGCGCCCCCTTGGCATGGTGGCCTCCGGCGGCGAGCTGTCCAGGATCATGCTGGCCATCAAAGCGGTTCTGGCGGACACGGACGACATCCCCACTCTGATCTTCGACGAGATCGACACAGGCATCAGCGGCCGCACCGCCCAGAAGGTGTCGGAAAAGCTGTGCTATATCGCAAAAACCCATCAGGTCATTTGCATCACCCACCTGCCCCAGATCGCGGCCATGGCGGATACGCATTTCGAGATAGAGAAACAGGCCCGGAAAGGAGCTACCACCACCTCCATCCGGCAGCTGGAAGATGAAGAGATGGTGGCAGAGCTGGCCAGGCTTCTGGGCGGCGCCGAGATCACGGAGGCTGTGTACGACAATGCCAGGGAGATGAAGAGGCTGGCCGGGGAGAGGAAGAAAGAATAATGCCGGATAAGCCCCCTTTTGCCAGGCCCGGGTACAGGCAGGAACCATGTACCCGGGCTGTCTTACGCTTTACAGGAACACTCTCGGCAAGCCCTCCAAACCGTCAGGTATTGAAAACCATCATGACAGGAGAAGGGGTAAGTACAGCTGTGATCGCTGACCGGCCGTATAAAGCCGATGTGATTTACTTATAATACAATGTTGGGGTCAAAAAGTCTTTTGCCCCCGGATGCCTGCAGAGTGCTCCGCATTTCATGCTCCCGCAATCTTAAAAACATTCAAAATCCGCCCTATGAGGCAGCTTTTTCATGTTTTACGGGTCCCAAAGCCATGTATCTGCATGCAGGCATGTCATACATGACCTTTTGACCCTGGCATCATAATACTGGCGCGCAGACATTCCGTCCGGAGAAAGCCGGGGCCGGCAAAACGTAAAAAGGCAGACAATATAAAAAAACATAAAAATACGAACAAATGTTTGCAAAAACCAACAGAGTGTGATATGATGTTTCATAGTTATTTTTCCAATGTTGGTAAACGATTTTACAATTTACAGGAGACGCAAGGAGCAGCTTATTATGTCGAGGCAGTACATCAAAATACGTGGAGCCAATGAACACAATCTGAAGAATATATCCCTGGAGATCCCCCGCAACGAGCTGGTGGTTCTCACAGGCCTCAGCGGGTCAGGGAAGTCGTCCCTGGCCTTTGACACCATCTACGCGGAGGGGCAGAGGCGGTATATGGAGTCTCTCTCCTCCTACGCCAGGCAGTTTCTGGGACAGATGGAGAAGCCGGACGTGGAGAGCATAGAGGGACTGTCCCCGGCCATCTCCATTGACCAGAAGTCCACCAACCGGAATCCCCGCTCCACCGTGGGCACGGTGACGGAGATCTACGATTACATGCGCCTTCTGTATGCCAGAATCGGGATTCCCCACTGCCCCAAGTGCGGCAAGGAGATCCGCAAGCAGACCGTGGATCAGATGGTGGACCAGATCATGTCCATGCCGGAGAAGAGCCGTATCCAGCTGCTGGCCCCCGTGGTGCGGGGCCGCAAGGGAGAACATGCAAAGGTCCTGGACCAGGCCAGGAAAAGCGGCTATGTCCGGGTCCGCATCGATGGCAATCAGTATGAGCTGTCAGAGGAGATCAAGTTAGACAAGAACATCAAGCATAATATTGAAGTTGTGGTGGACAGGCTTGTGGTCCGGGAGGGCATAGAAAAGCGGCTGACAGACTCCATCGAGAGCACTATGGCCCTGGGCGGCGGACTGATGATCGTGGATGTGGTGGACGGGGAGCCGGTAAACTTCAGCCAGCACTTTGCCTGCCCTGACTGCGGGATCAGCATCGAGGAGGTGGAGCCCAGAAGCTTCTCCTTCAACAACCCCTTCGGCGCCTGCCCTGACTGCTTCGGCCTGGGGTATAAGATGGAATTTGACGAGAACCTGATGATCCCGGACAAGTCCTTAAGCATCACCCAGGGTGCTATCGTGGTTATGGGGTGGCAGTCCTGTGCGGACAAGGGAAGCTTCACCAGGGCCATACTGGACGCGTTAAGCGAAGAGTACCATTTCAGCCTGGACACCCCCTTTGAGGACTATCCCATGGAGATCCAGGACCTGATCCTGTGGGGAACCCACGGAAAAGAGGTAAAGGTCCACTACACGGGACAGCGGGGCACCGGGGTCTACGACGTGGCCTTTGAGGGGCTGGTGGAGAATGTGGAGCGGCGGTACAAGGAGACCTTCTCCGAGGCCAGCAAGGCAGAGTACGAGACCTACATGAGGATCACCCCCTGCTCCACCTGCAAAGGGCAGCGCCTGAAAAAAAGCTCCCTGGCAGTGACTGTGGGGGATTTGAACATCTATCACGCCACCAACATGTCCATTGTAAACTTCCGGGAATTTATCGACGGATTGAAGCTGAGCCCCATGCAGGAGGCCATCGGAGCCCAGATCCTAAAGGAGATCCGGGCCAGAGTCACCTTCCTTATCGACGTGGGGCTGGAGTATCTGTCCCTGTCCCGGGCCACGGGAACCCTGTCCGGCGGCGAGGCCCAGAGGATCCGCCTTGCCACCCAGATCGGCTCCGGGCTGGTGGGCGTGGCCTATATCCTGGACGAGCCCAGCATCGGCCTTCACCAGAGGGACAATGACAAGCTTCTCCAGACCCTCATCCACCTGCGGGACCTGGGCAACAGCGTTCTGGTGGTGGAGCACGACGAGGACACCATGCGGGCGGCGGACTTTATCGTGGACATCGGGCCCGGAGCCGGAGAACACGGAGGCCAGGTCATCGCCACGGGGACGGCGGAGGATATTATGAACTGCCCGGAGTCCATTACCGGGGCTTACCTAAGCAAACGGCTGCAGATTCCCGTTCCCGCCGAGCGGAGGAAGCCGGGAGGATGGCTCACAGTCAAGGGAGCCGCGGAGAACAACCTGAAAAATATTGAAGTAAAGATTCCCCTGGGCGTCATGACCTGCGTAACCGGAGTGTCCGGCTCCGGAAAAAGCTCCCTGGTCAACGAGATCCTCTACAAGACTCTGGCCAAGAAGCTGAACCGGGCCAGGACCATTCCGGGGAAATTTAAGAAGATCGACGGCGTGGAGCAGCTGGACAAGATCATTGCCATCGACCAGTCGCCCATCGGCCGGACGCCCAGGTCCAACCCGGCCACGTATACAGGCGTGTTTGACATGATAAGAGATCTGTTCGCAGCCACAGTGGACGCCAAGGAGCGGGGATACAAAAAAGGACGCTTCAGCTTTAACGTGAAAGGCGGCCGCTGCGAGGCCTGTTCCGGCGACGGTATCATCAAGATCGAGATGCATTTTCTTCCCGACGTGTACGTGCCGTGTGAAGTCTGCGGAGGAAAGCGGTACAACCGGGAGACCCTGGAAGTAAAGTACAAGGGCAAGAGCATTTACGACGTTCTGAACATGACAGTGGAGGAGGCCATGAAGTTCTTTGAGAACGTGCCCTCCATCTACCGGAAGATCTCCACCCTGAACGACGTGGGCCTGTCCTACATCCGGCTGGGGCAGCCGTCCACAGAGCTGTCGGGAGGCGAGGCCCAGAGGATCAAGCTGGCCACGGAGTTAAGCCGCAGAGGCACGGGAAAGACCATCTATGTGCTGGACGAGCCCACCACAGGACTCCACTTCGCGGATGTCCACAAGTTGGTGGACATCCTGCGGAAACTGTCCCAGGGCGGCAATACGGTGGTGGTCATCGAGCACAACCTGGATGTGATCAAGACTGCGGACTACATCATCGACATGGGCCCGGAGGGCGGCGACAAGGGAGGGACCGTGGTGACCTGCGGAACCCCCGAGGAGGTAGCCCGGTGCCCCCAGTCCTACACCGGTCAGTATGTGAAGCGGTATCTGGAGAGGTGAAGGCGGCGGTGAAAGACGGATTGAGAGATTAAGATTAGGCGGGTGCCATTTGCCTGTGGGGAGATGCTGCGGGCAGATGGCATTTGTCTTTCATTTGATATTTTGAGGGGGGAGACGAATGTATCTTCTTTTGGCAATTCTCATCATAGTGGTTGGCATATGCCTTTTTGCGTCTGCAAACCGGCTGACAAAAAACGGCACAGCGGTAATAGGCGTGAAAATAGCCGGCATTGTTTTAGTGGCAGCCGGATTGTCTATGTCGTATTTACTTTTTTCCGGGCAGGTGGTTTTGCCTTTATCGAGGAGCTGATATGGTTTGGAGAGGGCCGGTTCCATTGGAAGGTTGGTTCGCCGGGCGTTAGTGAACCAATGTCACTATTGGTTCGTCGGGCGCCAGTGAACCAATGTCACCAACGTAAGCGAATCCTGCTTTTGGCGGATAGGAGTCATGTCCTGTCAGGGCGAATGAATGCCGTGGAGAAGAGACCTGTTTTTCGGGTTCTTCGGAACGTTTGACATTTCTGAACCCGGACCGGATATGACTCCTATCCGGCCAGCGATAACTTTAAGTGAACGACATTGCCAGTGAACTGTGCCGTTCTGCAGAAAAAGCGGGAGAATTGTACTTTTATGCTTGTATTTGGCGGATTCCTGGTGTAAAATCGAAAAGTCATAAATGGTATGATACGGTATACATGCAGATAGAATGACGATTACCGAAGGGCAGCAAAACGACAGAAATGGCTTGGAAAGCCACAACAAACGGTGAAGGCTGCCTGTTGAACTCAGGAGGACGGTATGGTCATATTGATCGGGGGCAGTTCCCACACGGGGAAAACGTATTGGGCCCATGAGCTGGTGAAGCGGACCCACTTTTCATGCCTGTCTCTGGACCATTTGAAGATGGGGCTTATCAGGAGCGGGTACACGGACCTGACCCCTGAGGACGATGACAGGATGACAGACTTTCTGTGGCCTGTGGTCAGGGAGATGGTGAAGACCGCTGTTGAGAATCAGCAGGACATGATCGTGGAAGGCTGTTATTTCCCATGGGATTGGAGAAAGGATTTTGGGGGATCTTATCTGAAATCCATAAGGATGGTGTGGCTGGTGATGACGGAAGCCTATATCCGAAGTCATTTTCATGATATTAAGAGGTATGCCAATGTGGTTGAGGCGCGTCTGGACGACTCTGGCTGGTCTGTGGAAGACTTAATCCGGGACAATCTGGCCAATCTCAAGGCCTGCAGAGAGTCCGGCCAGCGGTTTGTCCTTATTGACCGGCAATACCCGGGGGAATCTGAGATTTTACAATGTTTGGAGAGCCAGGAGGAATACTTGTGAACAGAGAGAAGATTGTGGTGATTGATTTTGGCGGCCAGTACAACCAGCTGGTGGCCAGGCGGGTCCGTGAGTGCAGCGTGTACTGCGAGATCTATTCGTACCGTACAGACCTGGAGCAGATTCGGTCAATGAATCCCAAGGGGATCATTCTCACCGGAGGCCCTGACAGCTGCTACGCGCCGGGGGCTGCGTCCTGCGGCCGGGAGCTGTTTGAGCTGGGGATCCCGGTTCTGGGGCTGTGCTACGGGGCGCAGCTGATGATGCACGTGCTGGGAGGCTGTGTAGGTCCCGCGCCTGTGCGGGAGTACGGCAAGATTGAGGTAAGCGTGGACAAGTCCGGCAGGCTGTTTGGCGATGTGTCGGAGAAAACTATCTGCTGGATGAGCCACAATGATTATATAGAGGAAATGGCGCCCGGATTTCGGGCCGTGGCCCGGACCAAAGACTGCCCTGTGGCGGCTGCTCAGTGTGAGGAGAAGAACCTGTACGCCATCCAGTTCCACCCGGAAGTTCTGCACACCCAGGAGGGCACAAAGATGATCCGCAATTTCCTCTACGAGGTGTGCCATTGTGAGGGTAACTGGAAGATGGACGCCTTTGTGGAAAACAGCATCCGAGCCATACGGGAAAAGGTGGGCAGCGGAAAAGTGCTGTGCGCCCTGTCCGGGGGTGTGGACTCATCGGTGGCCGCAGTGATGCTGTCCAAGGCAGTTGGAGAACAGCTGACCTGCGTGTTTGTGGACCACGGACTTTTGAGAAAACATGAGGGGGATGAGGTGGAAGCCGTGTTCGGCCCGGACGGCCCCTACAAGCTGAACTTTATCCGGGTCAACGCCCAGGAGCGGTTTTATGAGAAGCTGAAAGGCGCCGTGGAGCCGGAGCAGAAGCGAAAGATCATCGGGGAAGAATTTATCCGGGTGTTTGAGGAGGAAGCGAAGAAGATCGGCGCGGTGGATTTCCTTGTCCAGGGAACCATCTATCCGGACGTGGTGGAGAGCGGCCTTGGAGGAGAGTCCGCAGTCATCAAGTCCCACCACAATGTAGGCGGTTTGCCGGACTATGTGGATTTCAAGGAGATTATTGAGCCTTTGCGGGATTTATTTAAGGATGAGGTCCGCCGGGCCGGTCTGGAGCTGGGGATTCCGGAAAAACTGGTATACCGCCAGCCGTTTCCCGGGCCCGGGCTTGGGATCCGAATCATCGGCGAGGTGACGGCAGAGAAGGTGGCCATGGTCCAGGAGGCGGACGCCATCTACCGGGAGGAGATCGCCAGAGCCGGGCTGGATAAGGGAATCGGACAGTATTTTGCCGCCCTGACTAATATGCGGTCCGTGGGAGTCATGGGGGATGAGAGGACCTATGACTATGCGGTGGCATTGAGAGCGGTGAATACGGTCGATTTTATGACAGCGGAGGTGGCGGAGATTCCCTGGGACGTGCTGGGGAAGGTGGCCAGCAGGATTGTCAATGAGGTGAGCGGGGTCAGCCGGGTGCTGTATGACGTGACTCAGAAGCCGCCTGGAACCATAGAATTTGAGTGAGAGGGTAAATCCCTACAAATCCTATATTTATGGGGTTTGTAGGGATTTTTTAGATGGCGGTGGGTACGATTTGGGTACAGATTTTTATTTAATAATTTCACTAATGGTGGAAAGAAGAAAATGAGTTGAGGCTTTAGGTAAAACATTAATTTGGAAGCTGACTTAAGGCATTATTTGATAAAGCAATTCCTAATTTATAATTTATAGTTATATATATACTTTAGGGAAGATGAGCAGAGAAGTCTGCTCTCTTTCTATTGTTATTAATTTAAGTTCGGATTGAATATCTAACGATTTCGTGATATAATTTGGAAAGAATTATCAAGGAGATATATAATGGCAGTCATATATGACAAACTATGGAAATTATTACAAGAAAAGAATATGAAAAGAATTGAGATGCAGCGAAAAGCTGGAATTAGTGGCAATATTCTTGCACGAATGGGAAGAAATGAATACATTTCAATGGAAAGCGTTGAAAAGATATGCTGTGCATTGCATTGTAGTACAGATGATATTTTAGAATTTGTAAATGGAGATTTAGTAGAGAGTGAGGATCAATAGATGGGAAATAGGTTAGAGCTCACATGGTATGGCAAGGAAGAACCATTAAAAATTGAACCACGTCTGTTGATTGAAAATGTAAAGTTGTCATATGGATGTGATAATGATGGAATAACAGATAATATTGTTTATTCATGGGGATAATCTGCTAGCTAACATGGAGCATAGCAAATGGCTTAGTTTGATAAGACCAAGAATAGAAATTTTGCGGAAACTTTTAAAAGAAGAAGGGAGTCTTTGGATTAGCATAGATGATGATGAACAGGCATATTTAAAAGTGCTGTGCGATGAAACTTTTGGAAGAAAAATTTTGTCACATCTGTAGTATGGCAGAAAAGGACATCACCAGATATGAGAGCTGCCATAAGTGATGCGCATGATTACATTTTGGTATATGCGAAAGATAAGGAAAAGTTTAAAGAGGTAAGAAATAAACTGCCATTGAGCGAAGAACAGGCAAAAAGTTATAAAAATCCGGACAATGACCCAAGAGGACCATGGACCTCTTCAGCTTGTACTGCACAGGCAGGGCATGAAACAGCAAGCCAGTTTTATACATTTGTTACGCCTGCTGGACGTGAAATTACTTTGCCAGACAGTTTGTGTTGGAGATTTACAAAGGAACGGCTTGAAGAAGAAATAGCAGCGGGTAGAATTTGGTTAGGGAAGGATGGCAAGGGAGTACCAAGAAAAAAGACGTATTTATCTGAGAGTAGTGGGGTTACGCCATGGACATGGCGGACAAACAAAGAAGTAGGTCATAATCAGGAAGCTAAAAAAGAAAATAATGCAATTTTTGGAAGTGGCAATGCATTTACGACCCCGAAGCCAGAGCGATTAATTGAAAGAATTATTAACATTGCCACAAACCCGGGAGATATCGTATTAGATAGCTTTCTTGGTTCTGGAACTACTGCGGCAGTTGCTCATAAAATGGGAAGACGCTGGATAGGTATTGAAATGGGGGAGCATGCATTTACACATTGCAAGGTACGGTTGGATAAAGTGATAGATGGAAAAGACGAGGGAGGAATAACAAAAGCCGTAAATTGGCAGGGCGGCGGCGGTTATCATTTCTATGAACTTGCGCCGTCATTGATTGTGAATGATATATTCGGTGAAAAAGTTATCAATCCTGAATATAATGCAGATATGCTGGCAGATAACGAATATTTGATTATTGCGTGCCGCTCTTATGACAGAGGGATAGAGAAGGCTTATAAGAATATAGCAGTCAAGAAAATACCGCATATGCTCCTTTCAAAATGTGAGTTTGGAAGGGATAATTATGACTTAAACATTATACACCCATTGGAGTATGATGAGGAGGATTGTGATGAGTGATATTGAATTTTCACAATACACAACAGATTATATTGCGGGAGTAATGTCTTTACGGGAACCACAGAAAGAGTCGTTTAAAAGATTAGAACAGATTACAGAGGCGATTTTATTAAACAAGGATATGAATTTGGAAAAGGCACTGGAATGTGTCAGGGATATGTTTCCGACATGTTCAGATTTTGAAAGAGCTTTCCTTTCCTTAACTTTCGCACTAGCTACAGGAGTCGGAAAAACGAGGTTAATGGGTGCTTTTATTACATATCTTTATACGCAGAAAGGGATAAAGAATTTTTTTGTGGTTGCGCCGGGAACAACTGTTTATGAAAAATTAAAAAGTGATTTAGGCGATCCAAGCAATCCGAAATATGTGTTTAAAGGATTGGGATGTTTTTCACTGCCTCCAAGAGTTATTACGGGCGAAGAATACAGTAACAGAAATTTATATGTTTTTGATACAGATATTCATATCTATGTTTTTAATATTGATAAATTCAATAAAGAAAATGTAAATATGCGGAGGGAGGATGAATATTTCGGTGGTTCTTTTTTACAATCGTTAGCGGATTTGGACGATTTGGTATTGATTATGGGCGAATCGCACCATTACAGGGCACAAACAAAAGGGCGCACAGGCTTTGGATGAGCTAAAGCCTGTGCTTGGATTGGAACTGACAGCTACGCCATTAGTAAAAGCTGGAACAAAACAAATTTTATTCAAGAATGTTATTTATGAATATCCATTGTCAAAGGCGATTGAAGACGGGTACACACGGACTCCGTATGCCATTACGAGGTCGGATATAGATTTTTTCCGTTTTGGTAATGAGGCGCTTGACAAGTTGACGCTGCAGGATGGTATTGCGCAACATGAAAAACGAAACGTTGTTTGGAAGAATATGCTTTATCGCATGATAAAGAAAAAATAAAACCTTTTATGCTAGTAGTCTGTTCTGATACGAATCATGCGGCATGGGTGGAAAACTATATTAAATCAGATGAGTTTAGGGTAGGAAAATATAAAAATAAAGTCATTACTGTGCATTCAAAGAAAAGCGGCGCAGAAAGTGACTTTAATACCAGACTGCTGCTTGGTGTGGAACAGGCTGATAACCCTGTGGAAATAGTTATTCATGTAAATATGCTAAAAGAAGGATGGGATGTCAATAACCTTTATACGATTGTACCACTCCGTACTGCGGCATCAAAAATACTGCGCGAGCAGATGGTGGGAAGGGGACTACGTCTGCCATACGGGAAAAGAACAGGGGACAAAGCGGTTGATGCAGTAATGCTGACTGCACATGACAAATTCGAGGAGATATTGGCAGAGGCACAAAAGGGAGATTCTATTTTTAAAAAGGGAAATATTATTAATCTCGATAAAGAAGAGGAAGAAGAAACGGTTTATACACAGTTATCCTTTGCCATAGAAGAAAACCACAATTTGGATGTGGCATATGAATATACCAAAATTCAAAAAACACAGGAAACAGATTTGATATTAAAACAAGTGGCGGAAAAAATATATGAAAAAGTTTCAGAACAAATACAGGCAAGTTCCTGCCATGCAGTTACAGCAGAAGATGAGAAAAAGATTGCGGAATGTGTCAAAAAAGAATTGTCAGAAGATATGGACTTAGGAGAAACGTTTCGCAGAAATGCAGATCCAATCAGCGAATGGACAGATTACCAGACAAAAGAGATTCATCATGCGGTGGTTGATAAGTATATCCCCATACCCAAAATTAAAGTTGAGGACAATGGAGTAGATGATTACATTTATGAAGATTTCGATTTGGATTTAAGTAAATTTACGCAGACTCCCATAGATAATCAACTCCTGATACAGAATTTGGAAGATTCAAGTGATTTAAAAAGGGCGTGTTCGAGGAGGCAAAGTTTGACAGTGAACCTGAGCTTGTGTTCGCTCGTGTTTTAGAGCAGGATAATGATGTTAAAAATTGGCTTCATCCAGCATCAAGTCAGTTTAACATTACTTATAATCATGGGCATCGTTATGAGCCGGATTTTGTGGTGGAAGTGGAAGATTTGATATTTCTTGTTGAAGTAAAGGGCGAGGATAGGATGGGTGATGCAGATGTGGCTGCCAAGAAGGAAAGGGCAATCCGATACTGCAAAGCTGTTTCTGAATGGGGTAAGGCAAACGGATATAAGCAGTGGCAGTATCTTTTTATTCCGGCAGGAGAGATACACAGCAATTCTTCTTTTAAGCAGTTAGCGAAAAGGTTTATAGAGAGCATCTAAGAAGAAGGTTAATTTTACTTACCGATAGGATTGAAAAAGTATGTAATATTTTGAGATGAAATTCAAATTTATTAGATTCGCTACATGCGTGTAGCGAATTGAGGAGAGTGAAAAATGGCAGATACAGAATTGATGGATACGGAAGATGAACTGAAATTTTATCATGATGTTCATGAGATATTAGATGAGGCAAAAAGTAAAACATATGAAGTGGCTAATAATATTATGACATATGCATATTGGAATGTTGGAAAAAGAATTATCGAGCAGGAACAAAAGGGCAATAGAAAAGCAAAGTATGGTTCATATCTTATAAAACGTCTTTCGCAAGAATTATCTGATGAATATGGCACAGGATTTTCTATTGCCAATATTAGGAATTGCAGACAATTATATTTGACATTTCCAAAGGAATCTTATGGTTATTCATTAATTGGGAAAATTCATTGGTCGCATCTTAGAACTATTATGCGATTGGATGACGAGGAAGAACGGAATTTTTATTTGAAAGAGGTTGCAAATGAATACTGGTCTGTTAAAGAATTGGAGCGTAATATAAAGTCAGGTTATTTTAAACGAATTCTTTCAACGCAGTTTCCAGAGAAAATCGGACAGATACCTAAATTTGTAAAAGATCCATATGTTTTAGAGTTTATGGGCATAAAAGATAATAATGCAGTTATTGAAAAGGAAGTAGAAAATGCAATTATCAGTAATTTGCAGAAATTTTTGTTAGAAATGGGGCGGGGGTTTTGCTTTGTGGACAGGCAGATGCATATATGCACTGAAACATCAGATTTTTATATTGATTTAGTGTTTTACAATTATATATTGAAATGCTTTGTGCTGATAGATCTGAAAACCCATAAACTGACACATCAGGATATAGGGCAGATGGATATGTATATCAGAATGTTTGATGATCTAAAAAGACAGTCAGATGATAATCCAACTATTGGTATTATCTTTTGCACAGATAAAGATGAAACGATGGTAAAGTATTCCGTTTTGAACGAGAGTGAACAGATATTTGCATCTAAGTATATGACTGTGTTGCCTACGGTAGAAGAACTGAAGAACGAGTTAGAACGCAATCAATTGATATATAGTGAAAATAAATCGGAATAATTTGCTACACTCTGTGTAGTGAATTTAAATAATGATAAGAGAAGTAATAAGGGGATCCTAATGCCAAAAGATAATAGAAATTTTTTTGAAAAGAAAAAAGATTGGTCGGAAATAAAAGATACTTTGCTTGGAGCATGTCTGAAACCGTACTTTCAAAAAATCTTAATGACAAGGCATCCAGTTTTTATGTAGATTGTTTTTCGGGGAAAGGAAGATTTGACGATGGGAAACCGGGTTCGCCAATGATAGCTTTGAATGTACGGAAAGAGTGTATGGCAAGTACAAAATCAGAAAAAGCAAGTATTGATATGTGTTTCTATATATTGATCCATATGGGATTCAGGCATTGGATTCTGAATTGTTTGACAAGTTTTCAATGTTTGACTTTGCATCATTCGAGATGCTGATGAATTTTAATTCCTTTGGATTCTTTAGAGAGGCTTGCAGGATTTTAAAGGTAGATTATACGAAAGATGCCGCATTAACAGACCTTGATGATTTGATTGAATATTCGCCGATACAGGTCGATTCCAGTCAATGATTTTAACACAGGGAAAATTGATGGTTATCAGGCAGAGGAGAGATTGTCAACTTGTTATAAGCAACAATTACAGAAAAGATATACATATGTTCTTGATATGCCAATACAGATAAAAAAGACAAATCACCCGAAATATAGGCTGGTTCATGTATGTAATCATGAAGATGGATGTTTGTTGATGGCACAAAATATGTTGAAGAGGACAGATGAATTAGTGCTGAACATACAAAGAGAGGAACAGATATCGATTTTTGATTTTATGTCTGATGCGAGTACCGATAGTTCAGGAAAACAGACAACGACTTATGATGTGAAAAAGAAGATGTGTTCCTATTTACAAAACTATAAAGGTGACGTGCATTTGAATAAATTGTTGGCGGAATTTTATGGGTATTATGGTTTGATTGGTTATATTAATATGGTTAATGATGCTCTTAAAGAATTGGAAGCAGATGAGTTTAGCTGCGATTCAAATGCTTAATCATACCAATCGAGATTAGCGGCAATGAAAGCATTGCATGATGCGGGTTGTAAAACGTGGGTAAGCATAGAGCCGTATCCAACACCGAATTTGATTAATCAGAGATTGGATGAATTATTAGAGAAAATATCCTTTACGGATAAAATCATTTTTGGACGGACTAATTAATAGCAAATTATAAAGTGAAAAGAGAGATTTATCTATGGCATTCAAAGAATATCGAAATATGAAAGTTTATGAACAGAGCGGCTACCACTATAAGGCAACCCCGACTATTATGCTGAAAGGGCAATGGCTGAAAGAATGTGGCTTTGATATGGGAACACCCATTACAAAATGCGAGGGTGGAAAACTTACTATTACGAGGGCAGATGAAATAATAGTTAATTATGGAAATCTTGCAGAAAATCCGCCTGAAAGTAAAGTTGCGGAAAGCATGGCTAATTGAATATCTGAAAAAGGAAGCCTGGGAAATAAATATCGCTTTTCCGGGCTCCCTTATTTGTCGCTTATCGTTGAGTATCGGCAAGCGACAGTTAAGGGATTTAAGCGACAAATAAGCTACGAAATATGGATTGATAGTAGAAAAATCCTTTATTTTTAAGGGCTTTACGGATTCTCCTTTTATGCTCTGGGGGAATGCTTATGCGCAGATTATACGGGACGGCGGGTGCTGGGTGCTGGGGCTGTATCCGCTGCTGCCGGACCAGGTGGAGGTTGACCGGGACGGTAAGGGGGGAGACTTTTTATGTTTATGACCGGTACAGTGACGAGAATCCGAATTTTGGGGAGTATGGCAGGGTGTGTCTTTGGCAGGCGGATATGGACCGGTTCTGAATCTGATTGATATGGCGGCCTTTTTCTGCTATGATGGGCAGTGGGAAAAGGCTGGCGGCGTCAGCGGCTGATCGGGATTTTAAGAGATGATTGCACATACGGTTTATAGGAGAAAGCTATGACGGTTAACTTTAGAAAATTTACAGAATTTCCGAGAGGAACCTTATATGATATTTTGCGGGATGCATATTCTTTTGATTTCAGAAATAAGGAAGTTTGAGATAGCAGACAATTATGGATTGGTAACATGTGTTAATGATATTCCGATTGGTTTTGTTACCTGGGACCCGCGCCATATACCGGAATATGCGGAAATAGGTCATAATGGAATCAGAGAGCAATATAAAAGAAGAGGTTATGGACATACTTAAGTTTGCGGAGCGGGTAAATTGGATGCTGCAGGATAAAGGAGATACTGATAATGAATGGAAGAGAAGTGCGTGTAGGTGTAAGTTTATTAGTTGGCAGCATGGACAATATGGTTCGATTTTATAGAGATATATTAGGCTTTCAAACCCAATGGGATGGTGGGACCTTTGCGGATTTTGAAACGGCAAGTGGTGAATTATCCTTGTTTATGTATAGCAGGGAGGAGTTTGTCAAGGCAATAGGAAAGGACTATATCCCTCCAAATGGTATCAACCAGACTTTTGAAATTGCTCTCTGGCTGCCCAGCTTCGCTGATGTGGATTCGGAATATGAACGTCTGTCAAAGCTGGGGGTGCAGTTTCCCACAGGAGAACCTGTCACTTATCCTTTTGGTATTCGTAATTTTTATGTAGCAGACTCAGAAGGAAATTTGCTTGAAATTGGAAGTGCAAACGCAATATAGATCGTGGGTTGATATGTAGTGGAAAAGGAGCGTATATGAATGACAGGCCTGTTTTAGATAAGAATTTAGATAGTAAAACATTTCGTGATTATTATTATTTGAAGGAGGAATTAGTAAGTTTTTGCAGAGAAAATGGTATTCCTGTTTCGGGCGGAAAAATAGAGATAACAGATAGGATTGCATATTTTCTTGAAACAGGAAAGGTATTGTCCGTTTCAACAGAGAGAAAAAAGGTAACGGTGATATCTGTCATTCGTGAAGATATGAAAATTGAAGCTGACCTCGTCTGTTCGGAAAAGCATAGAGCTTTTTTTAGAGAACATATTGGAAATAGTTTTTCATTCAATGTAGCTTTTCAAAAATGGTTAAAAAATAACACAGGCAAAACTTATAAAGAGGCGATTGCTGCTTATTATCAAATTCTTGAAGATAAGAAAAAAGGGAAAACGAAAATTGATAAGCAGTTCGAGTACAATACTTATATTCGAGATTTTTTTGCGGACAATAAAGGAAAATCTTTAGAGGAAGCAATTAAGTGTTGGAAGTACAAAAAACAATTACAAGGACATAATCGCTATGAAAGAACAGACCTGATAGCAATAGAATGACAACTTTCGGTTTGTTGGAAGGTTGGCAGACTGAAAAGCGTCGGTTAAAGGAACGGGGGAGAAGGCGGTGCTGGTGAAGGATACTTCTTTTAAGGGGCTTTGGAAGGTGAGTTTTACGTTGAGGGAATTTTAAGGAAATAGAGAGTGATTTTTAGTGGGATATCCTGTATAATGGGAAGCATAGATCAGGATTTGCGGGGATGGTATTATGAAAGGGTTTGAACGGAAAAATCAATTATTTTCTCTTTGCGGGTTAAATTGCGGGCTGTGTCCTATGCTTTTAGGAAATCATTGCGGTGGCTGCGGGAATGGGAATCAATCATGCAGGATCGCGAAATGCAGTCTTGAACATGGAAAGATGGAATATTGTTATGAGTGCGGAGAATATCCATGTAAAAAATATGAACATGTTGATGAATATGATTCTTTTATTACCCACAGACGGCAAAAGGCGGATTTAGAAAAAGCGCGGAGCATGGGCATTGAGCGGTATAATCTTGAGCAGCGGGAAAAAATAAAAATTCTCTCCTGGCTGCTTTCTAACTATAATGACGGGCGCAGGAAGAATTTCTTTTGTGTGGCAGTCAATTTGTTAGAGCTTTCGGAGATACAGGAAGCGGTGAAACAGATACAATCCAATGACGGATTGTGCTCACTGCCATTTAAGGAACAGTGTCTGTATGTGGCAGAGGTATTTCAAGGGATTGCTGATAGAAGAGATATAAAATTGAAACTTTTCAAGAAAAAGTAAGGTGCCTACGGGGATCAAGCGGCAGCGGTGAGGGATATGTTTTTAGGGGGGTGAAAAAAGATGAAAACGGGAGGGGCGTTGGTTTATGAAGATTCAAGGAATCCGGTTGAGATCATTGAGAAGCTGATGGGACAGCCGTTCTGCCATATGCACGGGCCGGAACATCATGTGATGGTTGGTTCGGCTTTGCTGACGGCGTATAAAAATGCCGGAGGGGACATTGATCTGTTGCAGGCGCTGGCTGAAATGATGAGCAGGGGGAAAAGCGTTCCCGGCGGCGCATGTGGTTTTTGGGGTGCCTGCGGAGCCGGTATCAGCGCGGGTATGTTTGTAGCCATTATTTCTAAGTCCACTCCTTTGGCTGTGGAATCTTTTGGTCTTTCCCATTTGATGACTTCAAAGGCTTTGGGGGAGATAGGGGCGGTCGGCGGCCCGCGCTGTTGTAAACGGGATTCGTATTTGTCTATCCTTGCGGCGGTTGATTTTGTCAAGGAGCATTTGGGGATTGAGATGGAAAAGCCGGAGATTGTATGTAACCATTCTGCACAAAATAATCAGTGTATCGGAAAGCGCTGTCCGTTTGCCAGAGTCAATCATTATCATACTTAAAGAGGGCATCAGTCTGAAAGGGCTGGTGCTTTTTGCGTGGAAGGGGTGTTTTCATGTATCCGGTGAGCGAGGTATTCCTGCGGGCGGTATTTCAACAATATTTTTTACAGAGAAAGAAAACTACAGAGTGGCTGACTGTCAGATCCACGAACTTTCCTTTTCGCCCGATGATGATATGGTATTTTACAGGGAGCAGATCTTCAAATGCTTTCGCACAGGTCAGTAGTCCATCCATAAGGGATCCTCCGTAAAAGAAAACCGCCCTGACGATACAGGACGGTCTCTGAGCATTTTCTTTCGGCTGCTGCCTACTCCGGCTTGAGGTTTCGCTGCACAACCCCTCTCGAAGGCTCCGCATAACAAGGCTGTCCGGTACGCTGTTATGCTTCATCGCCTGGACAGACACACGCCGTTGCCTGTCTGGTACTATTATTATACGGAGAGAAAAGAAATATGTCAATGAAAATTTGTAGACCGGTTTACAGTTGGCTTGTAGTCAAACAGAGCTATAGTCTGGAAAACGGGATGCATTCTGTTTCCCGGAGGGAAGGAAACTATGGCAAAACTGATCTTCAGCAGCCGCTGCATCTGTGACGCTCCGCCAGAACACTTGCAGAATTATGTGCGCTACATCAGTACCCGTGAAGGCGTGGAAAAAGCGGACGAAAGCAAAAAGGATCTCCCGGCGACATCCGCCCAGAACGGCTCTGCAGTAGGAGCAGGGCTGGCTGTTTTCCATTTATGCTGTAAAGATAAAAAGGCACTGGCGGTGCGACCTGATTTTAAGCATGTACTGCCCGTATTCCGTCTTGGTGTAACAGGCATCGTGCAGAATGGGGCCTCCGCTGTCAGTATGTTCTTTATCCAGGGAGTGATCAATCAGTTTGGCATCAATGAAATATCGGCCTATGCAGCGGCATATAGGATTGAAACAATATTGACATTCCCCTTCTGCGCCAGCCTTTATCTGCTCACGAATTTCCTGCGCGGGGAAGGGGAGATTGTATATCCGGTTTTTAATACCATGCTTGAATTAGGGGCCCGTACAGTCTTTGCCTTTGTTTCGGTGCGGTATATCGGGTTTTATGGGATTATGCTCTGCAGGCCATTGAGTTTTCTTATCAGCACGGTCAGTCTGTCCTGTCGGTATTTCACAAAAAATGGCAGGGACGGTAAAGAATAAGACATTCTGATAATTCAGAAACAGTCAGAGGGCATACAGGCAAGGCACGGAAAAACTGAAATCCTTTATGTGGTGTTTGTGAAGCCTTAACGGGGAATGGCTGACACGTTCAGGGAGATGGGATAAGTGATAAAGCCGGAAAAGGACTGTTATCTTTTCCGGCAGCGTAATACTCAGGAAGAAACATTATTCTGTGTTCGTTCAATCTCATTTCTATAAACCCCGATTTTTTCATCCAGTTTTATCCTATGCTCCTGCAGCCGCGCAATCTGCTCATTGAGTGCCTGTCGGTGCTGCACCAGCATTTCCATTCTTTCAGAAAGAGTGGAATCACCTGCGGCGCGGAGTTCGGCATAGAGTTTGATTTCCTTGATAGGCATCCCCGTATCTTTCAGGCGTTTGATGAAGCAGGTCCATGTGAGATCTTTATCGGAATAACAGCGGCGGTTGCCGGAATTGCGCTTTGGGACAATCAGCCCTTCCTGTTCATAGTAGCGCAGTGTATGGAGACCCAGCCCCGTCAGTTCTGAAAATTCCCCGATAGTATATTCCATAAAAATCACTCCAATCCTCTTGACATAGAGTTCACTCTACATTGTATGGTTGGATTATACCAAATCGAAGGAGGATTATCAAATGGTTCAGGAAAAAGGAAAATATACGGTCATCACCGGGGCAAGCTCCGGCATTGGGTATGAAACGGCAAAGGCATTTGCGGGACGGGAAAAAAATCTGGTCATAGCAGCAAGGCGCAGGGATAACCTGGAGATGCTGAAAAAGGAGATATTGGAGGAACATCCGGATTTGGATGTTGTTATCCGAAGTACGGATTTATCCGTCCCGGAAAATGCGTACCTGTTATATGAGGGACTGAACGATTATGGGATAGAGACGTGGGTGAATGATGCAGGTTTTGGAAATTATGGCAGCGTGGCAGAGCAGGACTTGAAAAAAATCAGGGCAATGCTGCATCTGAATATAGAGGCGCTGACAATACTGTCCTCCCTGTTTGTCCGTGACTATAAGGATGCAGAGGGAACGCAGCTTATCAACGTGTCTTCATGCGGAGGCTATACCATTGTGCCTACGGCTGTGACGTACTGTGCGGCGAAGTTTTATGTCAGCACATTTACAGAGGGACTGGCATGGGAACTGAAAGAGGCAGGGGCGAAAATGAAAGCAAAGGTGCTGGCGCCTGCGGCGACAAAGACGGAGTTCGGCATGGTGGCAAACAACGTCAGTGAATACGACTATGATAAATCTTTCGGAACATATCACACAAGCAGGCAGATGGCCGGATTCCTGCTTGAACTGTATGACAGTGAAAAAGTGGTGGGGCTGGTAGACAGAGAGAATTTTTGTTTCCGGCTGGCTGACCCGCTGTTTCCCTATGCAGGAAATTCATCACATAATCAGCAGCGTATGTGAAAAATAGGTAATTATGAAGAATGCAGTAACTGTACTAAAGATGATCGTCGCTATGGTTTTATTATATGTGGCGGTTAGGGGCGACACCCCTGGCGGAGCTGGAACGTGACATAGACGGCATTACACAGAAAATGTTGCCGGAGCAGCTAAAGGAACTGACAGATTACGGCTTTGTGGAAAAGAAGTCCTATGAGGGATACCCGCTCCATGTGGAATATTCCTTGACGGATGGTATGGGAACGGAGATACTGGGGGCATTAAGGATTATGCAGCATATCGGGATTGACTACCTGAAAGCAATACAGGGTGGAGAACAGTCCGCAGAGCTTTCCTGTTATTACGGCGGGATGACGCCGCCGGATAAGCCGCACATATATGAACTTCATGTGTATGCTTTGGATAAGATGCTGGATTTAGAGAGAGGATTTCTGCTGAACGAGCTTTACCGGGAAATGGACGGCCACATCTTAGGGCAGTATACTTTGAAAGGGATATATGAAAATTGACAGACAGCACTGACAGAACAGCAGAATCGCCGTAAATGGGATCAGGCCATTGCGGCGTTTTCTTCTTTATATTTTTAAGTACATATGCTATAATATATTTTGTTTAATAAAACATATACAGGAGGCGGCATGGAACAAATTTCATTAAAAATAGGAGAGCGGCTGAAAGAGATTCGCAACACAAGGCAGCTTACGCTGGATGATGTCGCGGAGCTGACCGGCGTGAGCAAGCCCATGTTGGGGCAGATCGAGCGTGGGCAGTCCTCACCCACCATCAACATATTATGGAAAATTTCAACAGGTTTGAGAATCCCGTTATCCTTTTTCTGCAAACAGCAGGAAGCAGAATACACGGTTGCCAGGCTTGATAAGGAAAATGTAATCACGGAGGAAAACGGAGGGATGCGGGCCTACCCGCTGTTTCCCTTTGATCCGGTGCGGAATGTGGAGGCATTCTACATTGAGTTTGACGCAGGGGTGCGGCACGAATCACTTCCCCATGTGGCAGGCGTGGAGGAATATGTCTTTCTGGTGCAGGGAACGCTTACAATAGTGGTCGGCGGAAAAGAAGTCTGCCTGCAGGAAAAACAGTCCATACGGTTTGGGGCAGATATTTCCCATGCATATCACAATGTTTCAGATAAAGCCTGCGCCGCCTATAATGTGATATTTTATCCAAACAATTAGAGGAGGAGACGAACAATGTATGAATTGGTACAGGTCAGTGAGAAATGTTATTACATAAACTGCCCGGCGAAGATCGGCGTCTATGTTGCGGACAAGGATCATGTCTATCTGGTTGACAGCGGAAATGACAAGGATGCAGGGCGGAAGGTCAGGCAGATACTGGAAAAGAACGGCTGGCATCTGGCGGCGATTCTAAATACCCATTCCAACGCAGACCATATCGGCGGGAACAAGTACCTGCAGGGGCAGACGGGATGCAAGATTTATTCCGGCGGCATAGAGGCAGCTTTTACGAAATACCCGGTGCTGGAGCCGTCCTTCCTTTACGGCGGTTATCCCTGTAAGGATTTGCGGCATAAGTTCCTGATGGCGCAGGAAAGCGATGTGGTGGATTTTTCAGATCAGAGTTTCCCGAAGGAAATAGAGGTGATACCATTGCCGGGGCATTTCTTTGACATGGTGGGATTCCGTATGCCGGACAATGTGGTGTTCCTTGCGGACTGTATCAGCAGCAGGGGAACGCTGGACAAATATGCGGTTTCCTTCATCTATGACGTGGGCGCTTATCTGGAAACGCTGGATAAAGTGGAGCAGATGGAGGCGTCTATGTTCGTCCCCGCCCATGCGGATGCCTCTGCTGATGTGAAGAGACTTGTCCGTTATAACAGGGATAAGGTGCAGAGCATTGCAGAAAGGATTCTGTCTATCTGTGGGGAGCCAATGTGCTTTGAACGCATTTTGCAGGAAGTGTTCAAAGGCTATGGGCTTTCCATGAACTTTGAGCAGTATGTGTTGGTAGGAAGCACAGTGCGTTCCTACCTTTCGTGGCTGAAAGATACCGGGAAACTGACGGCTGAATTTCAGGACAGTATGCTTCTGTGGCAGAAAGCATAATTTTATGCTCCGGAAACAGTCCGGGAGGCATACAGGCAAAGCACGGAAAATCTGAAATCCTATATGCAGCGCCAGTGGAGCCTTGTCGGGGGAATGGCCGGCATGTTCAGGGAGACGGAATGCTACTCCCCAATTTGATAGGTAGAACCCCAAAAGTAACTGCTTGCTATTTTGACAACGATTCCGTATACTGTCAGTGGAGGTAACAAGCATGGTTCGTTTTTACATAGTCAGGCATGGGCAGACGCTTTTGAACAGCTTAGACCGGGCGCAGGGATGGACAGACTCACCGCTCACCGAAGCAGGAAAACAGATGGCGGCTGACATAGGGCAGAAATTAAAGGGGATTGATTTTGATGCGGTCTATACCAGTGCTATGCTCCGTGCCGTACAGACAGCAGAGATGATCCTGGAAGCGGGCGGAAAGAGTGGTGTGCCAATAGAAAAGGACGCAAGGCTTCGGGAATGGTGCCTGGGGTGCATGGAGGCGGAGAACAATGGGGTTTTCGTAAAGAATGTATCGGACTGGCTGGGAGGGATAACCTCTTTTGCCGAGTTGAATGAGAGGCTTTCTGACGTGGCGGCTGCCATTTATGAACATGATACGACAGGAATGGCGGAGCCGTTCCAGGCAATAGAAAGCCGCCTGAAAAGCGTATTTG